>CAZOEB010000044.1:0-21975 GCA_964578685.1 uncultured Caulobacterales bacterium | reverse complement strand
TAAGGCCGAGCCCACGCGCGCCCGTCGCGCTCGTGCGGTTCGCCTTGTCGAAGGACGTTTTGTAGACGAGGCCGACCTTCAGCCGGTCGGCGATCTCCTTCAGCGCGCTCGCGCATTCCATCGCATGGGCGCGGCTTTCGAGCTGGCAGGGGCCGGCGATGATCGTAAGCGGACGGTCATTGCCGATGGCGACGGCGCGGGTCGCGGTAGTCAGCGTGACGACAGCCTCGGCGGCCATGCGGAGTCCTTTGCAAACATGCTCGCTTCCGCCGTAAATGGCCCGGCGAGCGGGGAAAGGGAAGCCGCCGCCCACAAAAGGCTTATGAGCAAGCATCAAGACGCCGCCCGGGACGTTCTCGCCCTCGAGATCGAAGGGCTTCGGGCTCTGTCGCGGAGCCTTGGGCCGGATTTCGACCGCATGGTCGAACTCCTGAAAGCGACCAGGGGCAAGATCGTCGCGACCGGCATCGGGAAGTCCGGCCATGTCGCGCGCAAGATCGCGGCGACGCTCTCGTCAACCGGCGCGCCGGCGATCTTCGTGCATCCGGGCGAGGCGAGTCACGGCGATCTCGGCGTCATCACGCGCGAGGACTGCGTGCTCGCCCTGTCGAAGTCAGGGGAGACGCCGGAACTGAGCGACGTGCTCGGCTATGCGCGGCGCTTCGCCATTCCCGTCGCGGCGATCACGGCGGGCGCGGGCTCCACGCTCGCGCGCGCGGCCGATGCGCGCCTGATCCTGCCCGAGGCGACGGAAGCCTGCGGCGAGACGCGCGCGCCGACAACCTCGACGACGATGATGATGGCGGCGGGCGACGCGCTCGCCGTCGCGCTGCTGCGCGACAAGGGATTCACGGCGAGCGACTTTCACGGCTTTCACCCGCGCGGCAATCTCGGCGCGGCGCTGCGGCGCGTGCGCGACCTGATGCACGGGCCGGAGAAGCTGCCGATCGTCATCGACAGCGCCAGCGTCACCGACGCCGTTGCGGCGATGACGCGCGGCGGCTTCGGCTGCGCGGGCGTCGTCGATGCGGGCGGCGCGCTCGTCGGCATCGTCACCGACGGCGACCTCCGCCGGGCGTTCGGGAAAGCCTCGCCCAGCGACGCCGTCACCGAGATCATGAGCGGCGCGCCGAAAACCGTCGCGCCCGAAACGCTCGCCGGCGAAGCGCTCGGGCTGTTGTCGCGCGGGAAGATCACCGCGCTGTTTGTGGTGGAAGGCGGCAAGCCGGTCGGCCTGCTGCATGTGCATGACTGCCTGTCGACCGGCGTCTTGTAGCGTCTATTTCCGGCGCGGGCGGAAACCGCCGAGCAGGCGCGAGGGCACGCTCGCCGCTTCCTTGGCGGCTTCGAGATTGCGCGCGGCGCTATCCTGCTCCTTGTGGGAGATGATTTCGACCTCCGCTTCCGGCGTGGTCTCGCGCGCGCTGACGCGGGTCGCCGGCGCGGCGGGCGCCTTGGCCTCAGGCGCGGCGGCGCTTGCGGATTTTTCGATGCGCTCGACCTTGGCGGCGAGCTGGCGCGCCTCGACCGCGAAATCCTGCGCCGAGCGGAGGAGGCCCTCCGCTTCGGCCCGCGCACGACGCGCGCCGGTCGCCGACCGGCCCGCCATGATCATCAGCGCCAGCGAAAAGACGAACGCCGCCACGGTCGCCGCGAGAATGATCATCTGCACGGCGATAATGTCTTGCGCGAACAGCTCACCGAGCCCCAGCGCAGACGCAAGTGCTTCACCCGACATCAGGCACGCCCCCTCAACTCAAGAACAGCGGATACAATATCGGCAGCCGGCCCGCCGGTCTACATCCGCCCGCGGCGGGCGCGCGTATAGCGTCCCGTGAGCCGATCCCCCTCCATCGTCTGGTTTCGCCGAGACCTTCGCACCGCGGACAACCCCGCGTTGTGCGCCGCCGTCGCGCGGGGCGAAGCGGTGGTCGGCCTTTATGTGCTGGAGGAAGGGCGGCCGCTATCGCCCGGCGGCGCCCAGCGCTGGTTCCTTCATCACGGCCTAAAAGACCTGTCAGACCGCCTGGCGGCGCTCGGCATCCCGCTGGTTCTGCGGCGCGGCGACGCGTGCAGAGAGGTTCTGGCGCTCGCCAGGGAGACCGGGGCCGGCGCCTGTTTCTGGAACCGCCGCTACGCGAACGCCGAAATCGAACAGGACAAGGAAGCAAAAGCCGCGCTCGCCGCGGCCGGGATCGACGCGCAGTCCTTCAACGGTTCGCTTCTGCGCGAGCCGTGGGAGGTCAAGACGAAGACCGGCGGCCCCTACCGCGTCTACACCCCGTTCTGGAACGCGATGCGCGCGCTCGGACCTGCACGCGCGCCATTGCCTGCGCCTGGAAAAAAGGCGCCGATTGCGCCGCGCGCCGCCTCCCTGTCTCTCGGCGATCTCCGCCTGCTGCCGACAACGCCGGACTGGGCGCACGAATTCTTCGACCATTGGACGCCGACCGAGAACGGGGCGCACGCCGCGCTCGACGCCTTCATCGCGAAGCCCGCCAAGCGCTATGGCGAGGACCGCAACCGGCCTGATCTTCCGGGCACGTCGCGTCTTTCTCCTCATCTCGCGGTCGGCCTCATCGGCCCAATCGACATCTGGCGCCGCATCGCGGCGGCGATTGAGGCCGGAAAAATTCCGGACGCGGAGGGATGGAAGTTCCTTTCCGAAATCGCGTGGCGCGAATTCGCCTATCACCTCCTCTATTTCAACCCGGCGATGGCGACCGAGCCGCTGCGCGCCGAGTTCAAGGGCTTCCCGTGGCGCGACGATCCGCCGGCCCTCGACGCCTGGAAGAAGGGGAAGACCGGCGTGCCGATCGTCGACGCGGGCATGCGCGAGCTCTGGCGCACCGGGTGGATGCATAACCGTGTACGGATGATCACGGCGAGCTTTCTCGTGAAGAACCTTCTCATCGACTGGCGAGAAGGCGAGCGCTGGTTCTGGGACACGCTCGTCGACGCCGACCCCGGCAACAACGTAGCAAGCTGGCAGTGGGTCGCAGGCTCGGGCGCCGACGCCGCGCCTTATTTCCGCATCTTCAACCCGGTCACGCAGGGCGAGAAGTTCGATCCTGACGGCGCCTATGTCCGCCGATACGTCCCGGAGCTCGCCGGCCTTCCCGCCGAGACGATCCATCAGCCTTGGACCGCTTCGGAGCAGGCCCTGAAGCGCGCGAAGATAGATCTCGGCCGCACCTATCCGCATCCGATCGCAGACCTCGGCGAAACGCGCAAACGCGCGCTCGCCGCCTATGACGAAATGCGCGGGAACTCCCAATCATGACTTGCAACAAGGGCTTTGGAACCTAATATGACCTCTATGTCGCTGAGCTCGCTCGCCGCAGCCGGTGCGATCGACGTCACGCCGGAAAATCGCGACCGCATTCTCGCCGGTCAGCCGCTCTTCTTTCGCCTCGCGGCGAACATGGCCTCGCGCTTGCGTTACGGGGGGCTGATTTTCCTCCTGCCGGACGGGCGCAAGCTGAAATTCACCGGCCAGTTTGAACAGGATCAGATCGGCGTCATCGAAGTGCGCGACTACGGATTCGCACGGCGCTCCGTCCTCGGCGGGGGCTCCGGCTTTTTTGAGACGTATGCGGACGGTCTTTGGGATACGCCGGACCTGACCATGGTGCTCTACGTCTTCGCGCGCAACGCGGACTATGTGCACGAGGCGCTGACCGCCGCGCCGATCATGCGATTCTTCATGCGCCTAAAGCACCAGATGAACCGCAACACGAAGTCGGGATCGAAGCGCAACATCATGGCGCATTACGACCTCGGCAACGACTTCTACGAGAAATGGCTCGACGGCACGATGACTTATTCGTCGGCGCGCTTTCCGGCGCCCGGCGCCGACCTCGCCGACGCGCAGCGCAATAAGTATCTGACGCTCGCGCGCTCGATCGACTTGCGGCCCGGCGACAAGGTGCTTGAGATCGGCTCAGGCTGGGGCGGATTTGCGGAATTCGCCGCAAAGGAATTCGGCGCGTCGGTGACGGGCCTCACCATTTCGCCGGCGCAGCTCGACTACGCACGCGAACGGATTTTCCGCGAGGGCCTCTCCGAGAAAGTCGAGTTCCGACTGCAGGATTATCGCGACGCCACCGGCGCCTTCGACAAGATCGCCTCGATTGAAATGTTCGAGGCGGTCGGGCGCGAGTACTGGCCGACTTATTTCGGCAAGGTCCGGGATCTTCTGAAGCCCGGCGGCGCGGCGGGCCTGCAGATCATCACCATCGCCGATCGCTTTTTCGACGCCTATTCGCGCGGATCGGACTTCATCCAGCAATATGTCTTCCCGGGCGGCATGCTGCCGTCGCCCTCCATCCTGAAGGCGGAGGTCGAGCGCGCAGGGCTCCGCTGGAAAGGCGCAGCCGAGTTCGGGCAAGACTACGCCCAGACGCTCGCCGAATGGCGCCGGCGCTTCCTCGCCTCCTGGGGCGACATTATCGCCATGGGTTTCGACGACCGCTTCAAGAAGCTCTGGCAGTTCTACCTCAGCTACTGCGAGGCCGGCTTCCGCGCCAGAACGACGGATGTGATGCAGGTTTCGCTGGTGCGGGCCTGATCGGCCGAACCCCGCTCAATGAAGCTTCAGAATTTCTCGCAGGCCGGCGGCTCCCGTGTTGAGGCATAGCGCAAAGCCGCTATTCTTCGGTCCGGAGACCGTCATGCATTTTCACGAATCCGCCCTTTCCGCGATCGGCTCGACGCCGCTGATCAAATTAAAGCGCGCCTCGGAGGAGACGGGCTGCAATATTCTCGGCAAGGCGGAGTTCCTCAATCCCGGTCAGTCGGTGAAAGACCGCGCCGCCCTCGGCATCATCCGCGACGCCGAGATGCGCGGCGCGCTTGCGCCTGGCGGCGTCATCGTCGAGGGGACCGCCGGCAACACCGGCATCGGCCTCGCGCTCGTCGGCGGCATTCTCGGCTACCGGGTCAAGATCGTCATGCCGCGCACGCAGAGCGAGGAAAAGAAGCTCGCGGTCCGCCTCCTCGGCGCCGAGCTGATCGAAGTCGACGCCGTCGCGTACGCCAATGAAAATCACTATGTTCATTACTCGCGGCGCCTCGCCGAGGAGCTTGCGCGCACCGAGCCGAACGGCGCGCTCTGGGCGAACCAGTTCGACAACGTCGCCAATCGCAACACGCACTACCGCACGACCGGCGTTGAAATCTGGAACCAGACCGACGGCGCCGTCGACGGCTTCACCTGCGCCGTCGGTTCCGGCGGAACGCTTGCCGGCGTCACGCTCGCGCTCAAGGAACGCAACCGCGACATTCATTGCGCGCTGACCGATCCGATGGGTGCGAAGCTTTACAGCTGGGTCAAGACAGGCGAACTCGCCGCCGAAGGTTCCTCAATAACGGAAGGCATCGGACAGGGCCGTATCACCGCCAATCTTGAAGGTCTCGTATTCGACGACGCCTATCGCGTGGACGACGCGGAAGCGCTCGACATCATCTTCAGGCTCGCGCAGGAAGAAGGGCTCTGTCTCGGCGGGTCGTCGGGCATCAACATTGCGGGCGCCATTCGGCTCGCGCGCGACCTTGGGCCCGGATCGACGATCGTCACGATCCTCTGCGACTACGGCAACCGCTATGCATCGAAACTCTATAACCCTGAATTTCTGCGGTCGAAGGGGCTGCCGGTCCCGCCCTGGATGACCTGATCGCCGATGGCCGCTCTGCCTCATCCGCTCGTTTCCACCAAATGGCTGGCCGACAATCTTCACGCGTCGGACGTGCGCATCGTCGATGCGTCATGGCGGATGCCTGGCAATCCGCCTGCGCGCGCAGAGTTTCTCAAGCGACACATTCCGGGGGCGGTGTTCTTCGATCTTGATGAGATCGCCGACCATGCGTCCGATCTCCCTCACATGCTGCCGTCGCCGCAACGATTCAGCGACGCGGTTGGGCCCCTCGGAATAGCAGACGATGATCGCGTCATCGTCTATGATGACGCTGGAATTTTCTCGGCGGCGCGCGTCTGGTGGACCTTTCGCGCGCTCGGCCACGATCAGGTTTCGGTGCTCGACGGAGGCCTGCCGAAATGGCTGAAGGAAGACCGTGCTGTGGAAGCGGGCGACACGGCCCCCTCGCCGGCGCGCTATGCAGCGGCGACAGACAGAAAGCTCGCCCGCACGCATAACGACGTTCGCGCGGCGTTAACTGATAAGTCATCGCTTGTATTCGACGCGCGTCCTGCGGCCCGCTTCAACGCAGAGGCGCCGGAACCCCGGCCCGGCTTGCGCCGCGGACATATGCCGGGCGCGCGAAACATTCCGCACGCCAGCGTGTTGGCGGCGGATGGGACGATGAAACCGCCCGATCGGTTACGCACGCTCTTCGCCGCCGAGGGCTACGCCGCCGATCGACCGGTGATCACCACCTGCGGGTCAGGCGTCACCGCTGCGGTCCTCGCGCTGGCGCTTGAGGTCATCGGCGCGCCTGAAGTCGGCCTCTATGACGGGTCATGGGCCGAATGGGGCCGCGAGGCCAATGACCTCGCACAATTTCCCGTCGCGGGCGCACAGGCATGAAGACGCGCGCCGACGTGGTCATCACCTATCTGCGCCAGCGCGAACGGCCGCGCTACGCACCGCAGCCGAAACCTCCGGGCAAGCTGTCTATTCTGCGGGCGGAACATCCGCCGGTGCATTTCTATCGCTATCTTTACGACCTTGTCGGGCGCCCATGGAACTGGGTGACGCGCAAGAAACTCAGCGACACCGACCTGTCGGCGATCATCCATGATCCGCGCACGCATCTTTACGTGCTCTACGCCGGCGGCGTGCCCGCCGGCATGAGCGAGATCGACGCGACGCGCCCGCCGGTGACCGAGATCCGGTTTTTCGGCCTCGCGCCCGACTTCATCGGCAAGGGCTACGGGCGCTATTTTCTCTCCAATGCGGTCGATCTCGCCTGGGCGACCAATCCATCAGAAGTCCGAATAGAGACCTGCACGCTCGACCACCCGGCGGCGTTGCCGCTTTACCAAAGGTTCGGATTCGCCGTATTCGACCAGCAAAAGGGCGTGATCGACATTGTCGGCGCGGCGGGCTGAAGAAAGCGATGAAGGAACCGACCAAACTCGTCGCTGCGGGCCGGCCGAAGAAGCGCCCCTCCCATCCGGTGAACCCGCCGGTCGAGCGCGCTTCGACTTATCTCTTTCCGACGTATGACGATTTCGTCGAGGGCGGGCGAAACATCGTCTACGGACGATTGGGCGGGCCGACCCACCGGGCGCTTGAGGAGGCGATCACGGCGATCGAAGGCGGCGTCGAGACGCGGCTCGCGCCGTCAGGGCTTCAGGCGGTCAACGCCGCCCTCCTCGCCTTCGTGCGCGCCGGCGACACGATCCTTGTCGCCGACACCGCCTATGACCCCACGCGCAAATTCTGCGAACGCTTTCTCGCGCGCTTCGGCGTGACGACGGTGTTTTACGATCCGGTTAAGGACATTAGCGGCCTGATGTCGCCGGCGGTGAAGGCGATCTTCGCCGAATCGCCGGGGTCGCTCACCTTTGAGGTGCAGGATATTCCGGCGCTGGCGAAAATCGCGCGTGAGAAAGGCGTTCGCCTCATCGTCGACAACACCTGGAGCGCCGGCGTCCACTTCAAGCCGATCGCCGCCGGCGCGCATGTCAGCGTCGAGGCGGGAACCAAATATTTTTCCGGCCATTCTGATTGCCTCATCGGGTCGATCACGTCGGCTGACGAGGAAACCGCGAAGCTCATATTCCAGGCGTTGCTGCAGCTCGGGTCGAACGTATCGGCGGATGACGCTTATCTGACGCTGCGCGGCCTCAGGACGCTTGCGGCGCGGATGCCCGTGCATGAGGCGAACGGGCTTGCGCTCGCAAAGTGGCTGGCAAAACGTCCTGAGGTCGACCGCGTGCTGCATCCCGCGCTCAAGGGTTCGCCGGGGCATGCCCTCTGGAAACGCGACTTCACCGGCGCTTCGGGACTCTTTGGCGTCGTCCTCAAGCCGATCTCGAAGCCGTCTCTGAAAGCGTTCTTCAATGCGCTCCGGCATTTCGGGATGGGCTTTTCATGGGGCGGATTTGAAAGCCTTTGCGTGCACGTCCACCCGGAGAAGAATCGTTCGGCGACGCGATGGACGGCGGAGGGGCCTGTCTTGCGCTTTCACGCCGGCCTTGAACATATTGACGATCTCACGGCGGACCTTGAACACGCGTTTGCGGCGATGCGGTCCGTCAGGAGCTGAGGTTTTCGATGCGAGTCTTATTAGCCGTCGCCGCCATTTCCCTCTGCGCCTGCGCCACTGCGAAGGGTTCAAAGATCGTTATTGTGGACACAGAGCCGCAGGGGGCGCTCATCCGCGTCGAAGGATTTGGCGAATGCCAAAGTCCTTGCCGCATCGAAGTCGATACGACGCGCAAGCTGACGATCGCCAAGGCAGGCTACAACGCCGAGCGGATCGCCATCGATCCCAAATCGAAAAAGGTTCTGGTGAAGCTGACGCTGTCAGCGCCGACAACCGATGTCGAGGAAGACGCGCTTCCTGAACTTTGAGACTGGCGACCCCGGCGTGACTCGAACACGCGACATCCCGCTTAGAAGGCGGGTGCTCTATCCAGCTGAGCTACGGGGTCGAATTCCTTCTCAGTGCGTCCATGGCTTGCGGCGACGGAAAGCGAAGTTGTCCGAGTACGCCTTTGGAACGGGCGCGTGCTCAGGCGCCTCCGCAAGCGTGTAGGGAATTTTTCTGCTTTCGGCGTACTTCACCGCCGCGTCCCGAGTATCGAAGCTAAGTCGGACCTGGTTCGACGTCGTGTCGTCCGAGGACGTCCATCCCATCAGCGGGTCGATCCGGCGCGCCGCAGTCGCCTCAAACTCAAGGATCCAGCGGTCCGTTCTTCCCTTGCCGGACTGCATCGCCGTTTTGGCCGGCTGGTAGATGCGCGCGTACATGAAACCCTTGCCTTGTCTCTTGGTCGGAGCGGCAGGATTCGAACCTGCGGCCCTCTGCTCCCAAAGCAGATGCGCTACCAGACTGCGCTACGCTCCGATCATCGCCGGGTATGTGGCTAATGCTGAAGGCCAAGTAAAGGCGCTAATTCGCGAACATCGGATGGCGGACGACGTCGCCTTCCTTCACGCCCAGTTCGGCAAGGCGCCCGCCCCTCACCTCAAGGACGGCGAGGACGTCCTCGCCCGAAGGGACCGAGGTCAGCGATCGGGGAGTCGTCATGGCGGCGATCCGCGCGATCCGGCCGTTCTCCGCGATAAAGGCCATGTCGAGCGGGATCAATGTGTTCTTCATCCACATCGAAACAGGGCGCGGTTCAGGACCGAAGTCGAACAGCATCCCGGCGTCGTCGGCGAGTTCTGTGCGAAACATCAAGCCCTGCGAGCGTTCTTCGTCGGTTTTCGCAAGTTCAATACGGAAGCGGTGTTCGCGGTCTCCTGAAACGATGGTCAGGACATTTTCTGCGGCTGCGGCCTGCGCCGCATTCGCCCCGTCGCGCGTGCAGGAGGCCCCGGTCGCAAACAGCGCCGCCGCGGCGGCTAAAACGAATGCGCGCGCGGCTTCAACGAGGGAAATGGGGCGCGTGCGCATGAAGCGCGGCTCAGTTCTCCGGGTCAGGCCGGACTTCAATCGCCAGAAGTCCTTTGGATCCCGATGCATATGACACCTGCAGCCGTTGGCCCTGAATGACTTCGCCAAGGCCGCATTTCCGCAGCGTTTCCATGTGGATGAAGATGTCCTCAGTGCCGTCGCCGCGAGTCAGGAAGCCGAAACCCTTAGCGCGGTTGAACCATTTGACGACGGCGCGCTTGAAGTCGCCGGCTGGCGTCTGGCTGACCGCCGCGGTCGGCGGGGTCATCGGCGTCGCGGTGCTGTCGTCGATGCCGATGATCTTCGTCGCCTGCAGGCCTTTCGCCCGGCGCACGACCTGACATTCAAAAGTCGCGCCTTCGCGGGCGGTCGACCGTCCTGCTTCCTTGAGACAGGAGGAATGGAGAAGGATATCCCCGCCGCCGTCTTTGGCGATCAGAAACCCGTAACCCTTCGTCGGGTCGAACCATTTCACGATGCCTTTGATCGTGAAGGTCGCCTCGTCTCCTCCCTGCGCTGGACCCGTATCCGGGGCGCCCCCAGCCGACTCAGCCATATCGCCGTTTTCCCCATTTTCTCGCTCGGCTTTCGCCCTCTCTCGCCCGGGCGGCGGCCGGCAGGGTTAGTTTGATCGTCCTAAATCGCCTGACTCGCCCTTCCTTACAAAGCCGGGATCAGCCGGCGCGCGATGCGGACGCTGAATCGGATGATGCACCAATTCAGCGGCTCCGTCTCTCTTTTTTTCCCCAATAGGTTGAGCGGCCGGCTCAGTCTTCGCTCGCCTAGACCGAACCTTGCGCCTGATAGTCGGAGAGGAACTTCGAAATCAGCAGCAGGAACACTTCGAAATCGGATTCGATATTGCCCAAAGTCACCCCGCCGCTGGAGTTCCGGTCCATCTGGATGACGACATCCCCGTCGCGGTCGATATAGGCCCGGCCGAACTTCACTTCACTATTGAATTTACTCAGAAATTTGTGCCCGCCGTCGCCGAGCCTCACGTCGTTCAGAAAGGTCATGTAGGAAACGTCGGCGTCCGAGCCGTCGACCGCAATAACGACCTTGTGCTCGCCCACATCGACTGACAGCATCTTCGGGTTGAGTTCCGCGACGCCGTACCCCTTGGCGCTAATGGCGCTCGCGATCTGGGTCTTCGAAACGCCGGCCGCCAAGGCCGACGCGACAGGCGCCGCCGCCATCATGAACGCCGCCGCCAGAATTGCCGTTTTCCGCATGGACACGCCCCTCACTGACCCCGATCCAGACCCTTAACTACATCGGAAAACGGCGCGAAAATCAATCGCGCCGAAAGGATGCCGCTCAATCTGTGATCAGAAATCAAGGCGCGGATGGCAGGCCCTAGGGGAGTCGAACCCCTCTTTTCAGGTTGAAAACCTGACGTCCTAACCGATAGACGAAGGGCCCGCGGCATCGCGCGAGGGCGCTCTATAGGCGAGCGGGTCGAAGCGGCGCAAGCTTTTTTCATGAGACGGCCCGCGACGTTTCGGACGCCGGTTCAGCGGCGTCGACGATCTGGAACTGCCCTGCGTCCCCGCCGCGCCAGCCATCCGCTTTGATCCGGCCGGCGAGGTGCAGGCGACGCCGCGATTTAAGCAGTTCGCCAAGCTTCTCCCCTTCCGCGCGAAACGCAATCGCGCGCACGCTTTCACCGGCAGCACTGACAAGATCGCACCCAAGATGCGCCTCGCCGACGAGCCGGGCGCGCTCAACCGTCATCGAGGCGATCGCGAAAACGGGTTCAGGATTGCCGGGACCGAACGGACCGGCCGCGTCGATCAGGCGCGCAAAACGCGCGTTGACGGCGCCGGGCGACATGAGCGCATCAATTTCAAACCGCTGCCCGGCGATCGCGCGATCGACATCGCCGCGCAGCGCATGGTCCAGAAATGCGTCAAGATCGCCCAAGCGCTGCGAGTCGGCGGTGAGACCGGCCGCCATCGCATGCCCGCCGCCGGCGAGCAGCAAACCGGCCGCGCGCGCAGCGCGGATCGCCGCCCCGATGTCGACGCCGGAAATCGACCGCGCCGAGCCCTTCGCGACGCCCGCGTCTACGCCGGCGACGATCGCCGGACGCTGATACCGGTCCTTGAGCCGGCCCGCGACAATGCCGACGACGCCCGGATGCCAGCCCTCACCGGCCGCAACAATGACCGCGCGCTCGTGCAGTCGCCGGCGCTCGACGAGCTCTATCGCCTCATCCTGCACCGCGCGTTCGATCGCCTGCCGCTCGGCGTTCATCACATGGAGCTTGTCGGCGAGCGCCTCGCGCTGCGCAGGATCGTTCGTGGTCAGAAGATCGAAGGCGAGCCGGGCGTGACCGATACGGCCCGCCGCATTGATGCGCGGTCCGAGAAGAAAACCGAGATCGAAGGCGGTCGCAACGCCCTTCATGCCGGCCTTGCGGGCGAGCGCCTTCAGCCCCGGATTTCCGTCGCCTGTCAAAATCTTGAGCCCCTGCGCCGTCAGCACGCGCGCGAGGCCCGTCATCGGCATCACGTCGCAGACAAGCCCGAGCGCCGTCAGGTCGAGAAAACTGAGAAGGTCAGGCTCCTTGCGCGCCGCGAAAAATCCGCGCGCGCGCAGCACCCGATTAAGCGCCACAATCGCCATGAAGACGACGCCGGCGGCGGACAGGAGCGTCAGGCCCGAGCCGTCATCGGCCCGGTTCGGATTGACGGTCGCATAAGCGCCCAAGGGCGGCGGCCCATCCATCTGGTGATGGTCAAGAACGACGATGTCGAGCCCTTCAGCCGCGGCCTCGCCGATCGCCTGATGCGCCGCCGCCCCGCAATCGACGGTCACGATCAGGCGCGCGCCCTTGCCCTTCAGCACACGGAAGGCTTCGATCGTCGGGCCGTAGCCTTCGAGCAATCGGTCAGGAAGATAGACTTCAAGTTTCGCCCCGACGGCGTCGAAATAAAGCTTCAGAATCGCCGCGCCCGATGTTCCATCGACGTCATAATCGCCGAAGACGCCGCAGGTCTCGCCCGCGATGATCGCGTCGGCGAGGCGGGCCGCAGCGCGATCCATGTCAGCGAGCATTGACGGATCGGGCAGCGCGCGCTTCAGCGAGGGGTTCAGGAATTCAGCCGCATTCGCCGCCGTCACGCCCCGCGCCGAAAGGAGGCGGGCGATCTCGGGCGGCGATCCTGTCGCCTCCTCGATCGCCAGCGCCCCCACGGGGTCGATATCCCGCAGCACCCAGCGCCGCCCGGATGCCGGCGTCTGCATGGGCGGCAGCGCGAGCAAAGGCGCGACGCCGGGCGACGGAGAGACTTTGAGGGGCATGGTCATGCGCCGATGAGTCTGGCGCCGATTCGAGTCCACCGAGCGCCTCTTTTCCCACAGGCCTACACCCCGGCGCGCGGCATCGTTTCCCTGCCCCCATCACGGCGACGACGGATGACCACTTGCCCGTCCCTTCCAACCGGCCGAGTGGTAAGGAGCGCAAGGCGCCGCGCGCATGGAGAAGACCCCGCATGATCCCCCGCTACGCCCGAGAGCAAATGACCGCGATCTGGTCGCCCGAGACGCGATTCCGGATCTGGTTCGAAATCGAGGCGCACGCCGCCGATGCGATGGCCGACCTCGGCGTCATTCCGAAGAGCGCCGCGGAAGCCGTCTGGGCGAAGGGCCGCAACGCCCGCTTCGACGCAACGCGCATCGACGCGATCGAGCGCGAGGTGAAGCACGACGTCATCGCCTTCCTGACGCATCTTGCCGAAATCGTCGGGCCGGAGGCGCGCTTCGTTCATCAGGGGATGACCTCTTCCGACGTGCTCGACACCTGCCTTTCGGTGCAGCTTGCGCGGGCGAGCGACCTTCTGGTCGCAGGCGTCGACCGCGTGCTTGCGTCGCTGAAGAAGCGCGCCCTTGAACACAAGATGACGCCGACGATCGGCCGAAGCCACGGCATCCACGCCGAACCGACGACTTTCGGACTGAAGCTTGCCGGTCATTACGCCGAGTTCGAGCGCGCCCGGCGCCGACTGCTCGCCGCGCGGGAAGAGATCGCCACCTGCGCGATTTCGGGCGCCGTCGGCACCTTCGCCAACATCGACCCCGCCGTTGAAGCCCACGTCGCCGCCAAGATGGGCCTTACGGTCGAGCCCGTCTCCTCGCAGGTCATCCCGCGCGACCGGCACGCCGCCTTTTTCGCGGCGCTCGGCGTCGTCGCCTCTTCGGTCGAACGCCTCGCGACCGAAATCCGTCATCTTCAGCGCACGGAGGTGCTGGAGGCGGAGGAGTATTTCTCGCCCGGTCAGAAGGGCTCCTCGGCGATGCCGCACAAAAGGAATCCGGTGTTGACCGAGAACCTCACCGGCCTTGCTCGGCTGGTGCGCATGTGCGTCATTCCGGCGATGGAGAATGTCGCGCTCTGGCATGAACGCGACATCTCGCATTCCTCGGTCGAACGCGGCATCGGCCCCGACGCGACCGTTCATCTCGACTTCGCGCTTCACCGTCTCGCCGGCGTCATCGAAAACCTTGTCGTCTATCCCGAGCGCATGCGCGCCAATCTCGACCGGCTCGGCGGGCTCGTGCACTCGCAGCGCGTCTTGCTGGCGCTGACGCAGGCAGGCGCGAGCCGCGAGGAGGCCTACGCCCTCGTCCAGCGCAATGCGATGCCGGCGTGGCAGGGGCAGGGCCGCTTTCTCGATAACCTGAAGGCCGACCGCGACGTGACGGCGAAACTCACGCCTGACGCGCTCGAAGCGCTGTTTGATGAGCGCTATCACTTCAAGCACGTTGAAACGATCTTTGCGCGCGTCTTCGGCCCGCGCTGACGCGCACGCGACGGTGGAACGCGCCGGCTGAAAAATCCGCACTCTCCGCATTTGCCGGACGATGCGGCGGTTCGCTCCGAGGTTCGACCCGCCAGTTCCGCGGCCTCCAGCGTTTTTGTCCGCACTTTCCGCATTCGCGTTTTCGGGGAAATCGCGGGCCGCCTCTTTCGCCGTCATCTCGTCGTCGTGCAAGGTTCGGCGCCCTAAGCGTAATTTGGCGCCTTTTCGCTTTAGCTCGCTCCTGAAAAATTGAGCCTTTCCGCGAGGCCCAGCCCTAAAATACGTATTTCGGCTCCAGGAAAATGCGCAGTTTTCGTCGTTGCAGCCTCCGTCATTCCAGGTCCGGCGACAGCGGAACCCGATACGACGCGCTATGTGTGAACAAATTTCCATCCCTCCACCATAAAGCCTCCGGCAAGGGGTGGGACGGATTTTTGTTTCGGAATGAAATCATCAGGATAGATGGTTAATGCCATTCCGTGTACGAACTTTTTTTGAGAGTTTGCCGCCCCTGACAGCTCATGCCGACGAAAGCCGGAGTCCGTTTCCCACCTGAAGAAAACATTCTGTCTTCACGACGGTGCGCACCCCTAAGCAGCATCCCGATTCTTGCGATGGTCGGCGTGCGACGAGGCGCTCAACGGGTTCTGATACCCGATCCACGAAATCCGGAGCCTGTCGAAAGGCCTCCGATTGACACCGATCCGCCCAATGCCTTTGCAATTGCGACTTAGTCGCATTTGCAAACGAGGGTCTTTATGCGTTTGTCGAAGTTTCAGGCGTTTAAGCTGACGCATCTCGTTTCTGCGGCGGCCTGCCTTGCAACTTCGGGCGGCGCCATCGCCGCCGCGCCGCAATCGGTCGATGAAGTGGTCGTCACCGCCGACGGCGAACGGCGTCCATGAATGGCTCGTCGCGCTCCACATCGCATCGATCGGCGGTCTGCCCTACCGCATCTTCGTGTCGGTTCTCGGGCTCGCAGTCGTGATGCTCTCGGTCACGGGCGTCGTCATCTGGATGAAGAAGCGCTCAGCGCGGATCGCCGCCGGGCGCAAGCTTTCGATTGCGCTCCCGACCGGTCGTTAGGCCGCGCTCGTGCGCCCGATGCCCGCCTTCGCCGGCGAGCAGTCGGTCGAGCGCTGTCGTCTCGGCGGCGGCCTCGGCGCGAAGCCACGCTGTAAAGCACGCAATCTTGCGCAACCGCGGGCGTGCTTTCGGCCGTACGATCCAGTAACCGATTTCGGCGGGCGATAGGTCTCCCGACAAAACCTTCAATCGCCCGGCAAGAAGGTCCCGCGCCGCGAGCGCGCTGCGTGCAAGCGCTATTCCCTGCCTGGCGGCGGCCGCATCAATCGCAAGGCTCATTTCGCTTAACGTGAGCCCGCGCATCGATCGCGGCGACACGCTGATCCCATTGCGCTCGAACCATCGCCGCCAGCCTGACATGTCGCGGTGATGGATCAGAACATGTTGACTGAAATCTCCCGGACGCGGGCGAAGCGACGCAATGCTCGGGGCCGCCACGGGCAGCCATCGCTCGGAGCAGAGTTCGACCGCTTCAAGGTCGGGCCAATCGCCATCGCCGTGCCGTATCGCAAGATCGATATCGGGATCCGAGAAGTCGACGTGCTGCGCGCTTGCGCTCACACGAAGATCAAGATCGGGGTGCCGCGAGACAAACGACCCAATTCGCGGCGCGAGCCATTTGGCGGCGAAACTCGGCGACACCGACACGGTCAGCACGCGCGCGCGCCGACCGGGATCGAGGACCGCCTCATCCGCCGCGCGCAGCTGGCGCAAAGCCGCACGCACAAGAGCGACGTAGCTCTTTCCTTGCTCGGTGAGAGCGACGCGGCGCCCTTCGCGCAGGAAGAGCATGACCCCAAGCCTCGACTCGATGTCGCGCACGGCGTGGCTGACGGCGCTTTGAGTGACGCGCAGTTCGCCTGCAGCCGCCGTAAAGCTTCCATGACGCGCGGCCGCTTCGAGGGCCCGAAATGCGCCAAGCGACGCCGGCGTCCACGCACTTTCAACATCAGTATTCATGACCGATGCTCATGGCGCATGAGAATTATTGGGCTTTTTTGTTTCTCTTCCGCCGATATCATATGAGCATGACCACTTCACCAGCAAGCGCCGATCCCGTCCTGCGTCGCTATTTTCCGCAGGGGCGGCCGACGCGCTGGGTGACGCGCGAGCGACCCAAAATCGACCGCCTTGCATGTCCCTGGCTCATTCGGCGATTTCTCGATCCCGGCGCCGAGATCATCTACGTTCCCGCCGGCGAAGTCTTCGATGTCGCTCGCGACAGGGCGGCTGTCGCTTTCGATATTCCAGGCGCAGACTTTTCTCATGCCGGCGAGCGATGCAGCTTCGATGCATTCATTGACCGGTTCAGCCTTCAAGATGAAGGTCTTCGCACCTTGCAACCGATCGTTAGGGGCGCCGACATCGACTGTCACGGCCTCGCGCCTGAAGCCGCCGGGCTTCATGCGGTGTCTCTCGGCCTTTGCGCGGTCTTTACGGACGATGCGGCGCTGCTGGAGCAGGGAATCATTCTGTACGACGCGCTTTATGCATGGGCGACGCGCGCGAAAGGCGAGCGTCACGCATGGACGCCGGGCAAATCATGAGCGCTCTTCTGCTTTCCGCGGCGGACATACGCGCTCTCCTATCGCCCGCAGACTGCGCCGCCGCCGTTGAGCACGCCTTTCGCGAGAGCCGTGCGGGCGGCGCATTTGCGCCAGCCCCGATGCATCTTGAGTGCGACGGCGGCGGCGTCCACGCCAAGGGCGCGACCTTGCGCAAGGGTGACGCCCTTTACGCCGCCGTGAAGGTGAACGCCAATTTTCCAGCCAATCCTGGTCGTAACGGTCTGCCCACCGTCCAGGGCGTTCTCGTTCTTATCGACGCGAGAAACGGCGCAGTGCTCGCAGTCCTCGACTCGACCGAGTTGACGCTCCTTCGAACCGCGGCGGCGAGCGGGATCGCCGCCAGATATCTCGCGAGGAAGGACGCGGGCGTTCTTGCTATCGTGGGCTGCGGCGCGCAGGCGGCGCCGCACGTCGCGGCTGTTGCCGCGGCGCTCACCATACGGTGCGGATTCGCCGCGGATCTCGACATCGCGCGCGCGCGCCGGTTCGCTCAGCACATGACCGCGCTTCACGGCATTCCTTTCGAGGCTTCCTCCTCCCCAACCGAAGCGACCGATCGCAGCGACATCATCGTCACCGCAACAACGGCGACTGCGCCGATCCTCGACGCCGCTGACATCAGGCCCGGGACGTTCATCGCCGCCGTGGGGGCCGACAGCCCGCACAAGGGCGAAATCGCTCCGGCCTTGCTGGCGCGGGCGCGGGTCGTCGTCGACAGCCTCGGTCAGTGCGCGATCATGGGCGATCTCCGCCATGCGATCGCAGCGGGCGCGATGACGGCGGCGGACGTCCATGCGGAGATTGCGGACATCGTCATCGGCGCAGTTCCGGGACGCACCCGCGAAGACGAAATCTTCATCTTCGATTCCACCGGCACGGCGCTGCAGGACGTCGCGGCCGCATCGGTCGTCTACGAACGGGCGGCCGCGTCCGGCGGAGTTCAATTCCACTTTGCGTGATCCCGAAACAGTTTCAAGAAGGAAGACGCTGATTATCGACGGCGCGCGCCATTCGCGAACGGCTCGCGCAATCGGGGCCGGAGGAACGGTGAACCAAGAACAAAGCGGCCAGGCGACGGCGCCGCCCACCATTAGCGACCTCACCTTCGCATCGTTCAAAATCGGCTGCCTCTCCTTTGGCGGGCCGGCGGCGCAGATTGCGATGATGCACCGTGTTTTTGTCGACGAGAAGAAGTGGATCGACGAGCCGCGTTTTCTTCATGCGCTCAACTACTGCATGCTGCTGCCGGGTCCCGAGGCTCAGCAGCTTGCGACCTATGTCGGCTGGCTCCTCCGTGGCGTCAAAGGGGGCCTCATCGCCGGTCTCCTGTTCGTCCTGCCGGGCGCGGCTGTGGTGCTTGCGCTGTCTTGGCTCTATCTCGCGCATGGTTCGGCGCCGCTCGTCGAGGCGGCGTTCTTCGGGGTTCGCGCAGCCGTCGTCGCCTTTGTGATCGAGGCGCTGATCCGCATTTCGAAGCGTGCGCTGAAAACACGCGCGGACTACTGGATCGCCATCGCCTCCTTCGCGGCGCTGACGCTGTTTGCGGTTCCCTTCCCATTCATCATCATCGCCGCCGCGATCATCGGCGCCTTCCTGATCAAACGAAAAGCCCCCGCAGTCGATGCGCTCACGCCGATCCGTCAGCCGTCTGCTGCGGAGTCCATGCGGGCCGCGGCGCTGTGGGCGTTCGCCTGGCTCGCCCCGCTTGGCGCGAGTTTCGCCGCGCTCGGGCCTGACCATGTGCTCTCGCGCGTCGGGGCGCTTTTCGCCAAGCTCGCGGTCGTCACCTTCGGCGGCGCCTATGCGGTGCTCTCCTATCTTCGTCAGCAGGCGGTTGAAATCGAAGGCTGGCTGTCGCCGCAGCAAATGATCGACGGGTTGGGCCTTGCCGAAACGACGCCGGGGCCGCTGGTGCTGGTCAATCAGTTTGTCGGTTATGTCGCGGGCTGGCAGGTCGAGGGCGGCGGCGCGCTGTCGGCCCTCCTCGCCGCGCTGATGGCGGCATGGATGACCTTCGCGCCGTCCTTCCTCTGGATCTTCGCCGGCGCGCCCTATGCGGAAGGGTTGCGGCGAAATACAAGAGCGTCTGCGGCGCTCGCGGCGATAACGGCGGCGGTGCTCGGCGTCATCGCAAACCTCGCCTTCTGGTTCGCCGCGCATGTGCTGTTCCGCGAATCCGGCGCCGTATCGTTGCCATGGGGCGCGCGTCTCGATCTGCCGGCGCTCGCGTCGTTCGATATCGGCGCGAGTCTGATCTGCGCGGCGACGGCGTTCGCGCTTATTCGCCTCCACGCCGACGCTATCTTCGTTGTCCTGGCGTCAGCCGTCGCCGGCGTGGCGCTCAACGCCCTCGTTTGATCCGCCGGCGGCGGGCGGCGTAGAAGAAGCGTCGCGCATGACCGCTTTTCACGACATCCTCCGGCCGACCGATGCGGGCCTTTATTGCCCGCCCGGCGATTTCCACGTCGATCCCGTGCGCGCCGTCGCCCGCGCCGTCATCACCCACGGACACGCCGATCACGCGCGCGCCGGGCATGGGGCCGTGCTCGCGACCAAGGAAACGCTGGCGATCATGGGCGCGCGTTATGGCGAGACCTTCACCGCCAGTCCTCAGGCCGCCCGCTATGGCGACGCGGTCAGCGTCAATGGCGTCAGGGTCACGCTGGTCCCGGCGGGCCATGTGCTCGGCTCGGCGCAGATCGTCATCGAGCATGGCGGCCGGCGGATGGTCGTATCCGGCGATTACAAGCGCCGGCGCGATCCGACCTGCGCGCCGTTCGAGGTTGTTCCCTGCGATGTCTTCATCAGCGAGGCGACATTCGCCCTGCCGGTGTTCCGGCACCCGGAAGCCGGCGGAGAGGTCGCCAAGCTCCTCAAGTCCGTCGCTCAGTTCCCGGAGCGCACGCACCTCGTCGGCGCCTATTCTCTCGGCAAGGCGCAGCGGATCATCCGCCTGCTGCGTGAAGCGGGATATGACCAAACGATTTTCATTCACGGCGCGATGGAGCGGCTCTGCGCGCTCTACCAGTCGTTCGGCGTCGATCTCGGCGCGCTCGCGCCGGCGACGGTCGAGGATCGATCGAAGTTCGCCGGCGGCGTCGTCATCGGCCCGCCTTCGGCCTTCGCGGATAAATGGGCGCGGCGATTCCCCGATCCGGTCTCCTGCTTCGCCTCGGGCTGGATGCGCATCCGACAGCGCGCCAGGCAGAGCGGCGTCGAGCTGCCGCTGATCATCTCCGATCACGCCGACTGGGACGAACTGACCGCGACGGTCAAGGAAATCGGCCCGCAGGAACTCTGGGTGACGCATGGCCGCGACGACGCGCTCGCCCGCTGGGCGGCGCTGAACGGCGTCACCGCACGGCCGTTGTCGCTCGTCGGCTATGAGGACGAAAACGAGTGATCGCCTTCGCGAGCCTCCTCGACCGCCTCATTCTGACGCCCGCGCGGAACGGGAAACTCCGCCTGCTGATCGATTATTTCCAGGAGGCGCCCGATCCGGACCGCGGCTATGCGCTCGCCGCGATCACCGGCGATCTTGAGATTGCGAGCGTCAAGCCGGCGATGCTGCGCGCGCTCGCGGCGACCCGGATCGACGAGACGCTGTTCGCGCTTTCCTACGACTATGTCGGCGATCTTGCGGAAACGATCGCGCTCGCTTGGCCTGCGCGGCGCGGGGCGAACCGGGCGCCGTCGCTCTCGGAGATCGTCGAGGACCTTCAGGCCGCCGCGCGCAGCGACGGACCGCGTCTCATCGAGGCATGGCTCGACGCGCTCGATGAAAGCGGGCGATGGGCGCTTCTGAAGCTCGTGACCGGCGGCCTCCGGATCGGCGTGTCGGCGCGCCTCGCCAAGGCCGCGCTCGCCGAATTCGGCGGCAAGGATGTCAACGACATCGAAGATATCTGGCACGGCCTGTCGCCGCCCTACGTTTCGCTCTTCGCCTGGCTTGAGGGCGCCGCAGAGAAGCCAAAGCCGTCGGCGCACGCGATGTTCCGGCCCGTCATGCTCGCGCATCCGCTCGAAGAGGCTGGCCTCTCGGCGATCACGCCGGACGCCTTCGTCGCCGAATGGAAATGGGACGGGGTGCGCGTTCAGGCGGCGGCGGAGGGCGGGGCGCGGCGCCTCTACTCCCGCACCGGCGACGATATCGGCCGCGCCTTCCCGGACATCATCGAGGCGATGGATTTCGACGCCGTCATTGACGGGGAACTCCTGCTCTTTGATCCGGATGCGGAGGGTTACACGGTGCGCCCGTTCAGCGACCTGCAGAAGCGCCTCAACCGCAAGACGGTGACGGCGTCGCTTGCGGCGACGCACCCGGCCTTCGTTCGCGCCTATGACCTTCTCGCAATCGCGGGCGCGGATCTGCGCCCCCTTCCCTTCAGCGAACGCCGCAAGCGGCTTGAAGATTTCATCGCCGGATCAAAGCCTTCGCGCTTCGACCTTTCGCCGCTTGTCGGATTTGCGGCCACAGACGAGCTTGGCGTCCTGCGCGCCCGGCCGCCGGCGGATGCGATCGAAGGGCTGATGCTGAAGCGCCGCGGCGCGCCCTACGTCGCCGGCCGGCCGAAGGGCGAGTGGTGGAAGTGGAAGCGCGAGCCTTATCTCGTCGATGCGGCGTTGATGTACGCCCAGCGCGGACACGGGAAACGCTCGTCCTTTTATTCGGACTACACATTCGGCCTATGGGCTGAGGATGGCGCGCTGGTGCCTGTCGGCAAGGCCTATTTCGGGTTCACGGATGAAGAGCTGAAAGCGATCGACCGCTTCGTCAGGACCAATACGACCGACCGCTTCGGCCCGGTGCGCGCCGTCACGGCGACAGCCGACGAAGGTCTCGTGTGCGAGGTCGCGTTTGAGGGCCTCAACCGGTCGACGCGGCACAAGTCCGGCGTCGCCATGCGCTTCCCGCGCATCAACCG
>CAZOEB010000043.1:0-23170 GCA_964578685.1 uncultured Caulobacterales bacterium | reverse complement strand
TGATTTCCTGCGGCACGACGCCGATCGAAGCGCGCGCCTGGCGCGGATTCTCGTCGATGTTGAAGCCCCAGATGGAAACCTCGCCCTCGCTCTTGCGGACGAGCCCGGCGAGAATGTTGATGAAGGTCGACTTCCCCGCGCCGTTGGGACCGAGGAGGCCGAAAATAGACCCCTGCGGAATGGTGAGGTCGACGCCCTTCAGCGCCTCCTTCGCCGGCGCCTTCTTGGTGGCGGCGTAGGTCTTTTTAAGGCCCTTGGCGGAAATGGCGGCGGTCATGGCGTCCGGTTCTTGTCGGTTCTTCTCGGCGCTGGTCGTTACCACAGACCGCAACGCCCCTGCGAGGCTTGACGGCGCGCGCAAAGGAAAGAATGAGACAGCGTCTTTTCAGGATCAGAGCCCATGGCCGACATGAAGGCCGCGCCGCCCCCGCCGGAAGTCATCTATGTCAGCGCGCACCGCGTCGCCTGCGACGGCGGCGGCGGCGCGCTCGGGCACCCGAAGGTGTGGTACTCGCTCGAAGACGGCGAAGCCGAGTGCGGCTATTGCGACCGGAAGTTCGTCTACGCGCCCGAGAAGGAAGGGCGCGGGTCGTGAATTTTGAATGGTGAATGGTGAAATCGTAGGCCAGCGCGCCTATTCACCGTTCACTATTGACTATTCACCGCTCCTTTTTCGCCAGCCTCACCAGATCCTTCGCTTTCGGCGGCGCCGATTGCAGGATGGCGGCGCGGAAAATGCGGCCCATGATCCGTGCAAAGAAGATCGCGAAGGCGAGCATCAGGGCGGTCGCGCCGATGATCTCAAGGATCGGCGGGTCCGCCGCCGCACGCATCATCACCGCATAAGGCGTGTAGATCGGAATCCAGGTGAGGATCGTTGCGACAAGCCCGTTCGGGCTCTGGAAGACCATGGGCATGAAGGGCAGCGGCGCGAAGATGAGGATCATCACCGGCCCCATGAAGCTCTGCGCGTCCTGCAAGGAGTTCGACATCGCGCCGATCGCAAGGAAGATCATCGCGAAAATCGCGTAGGCGCAGAAGAAATAGAAAAGATAAACCGCAAGGAAATGGCCGCTGAACAGGACGGTCAGAATGTCGCGCGCCGCCGCGCTTTCCTCCCCGCCCGCAACGGCGAAAAGGGCGCCGGTCAATAGAAAGATCGCCGGCATGGTGAGGCCGACAGCCGCGATGCCGACAAGCTTGCCGAGCATCAGCTGGTTCGCGGTGACGGAGGAAAGGAGAATTTCGACGATCTTGTTCGAACGCTCCTCGATCGTGTTGGTGAGGAGAAGATTGCCGACGCCGAAGACGACGACGAGCAGCATGTAGGTCAACGCCGCCGGAATGAACGCCGTTCTGAGGCGGTCGGCGTCTTCAAGCTCCCCGGCGCCGTCCTTGCTGGGATCAAAGGCGACGACCGGCGCATCGACATCGGCGAGGGCGTCAAGCGCCGCCGAATCGAGGCCGACGTCGGCGGCGAATTTCCGCCGGGCCGTCGCGGTCAACGCGCGCGAGACGGCGAATTCAAGTCCGGGGTCGGTGAGGTTCTTCGACCAATATTGCGCGTCCGCGCCCCCCGCCTCGCCGGTGTAGTCGGCGGGAATGATGACGGCGGCGAACAATTCCTGCCCCCCCGGCCAAGTCTGCTTGCCGAGGAGGAAAGGCTTCAGCCGCTCCGCCGCGTCGGATGTCGAGAGGCCGGGTTCGACGACGTTCGTCGCGTCGAGCTGCGCGAACGGACGTTTTGGCGCGCTGACCAGAGGCACGCCGCTGCGCAGGGCGGGTCTCACGATCTCAAGGGCGGCGTCAACGCCGCCTGCTTCCGCGAACGCATCCATGCGCGCGAAAGTCGTCGCGTCCGGTGCGAACGGCGCCGGCAAATCATCCGTCTTCATTTTCGCGGGATCGAGCGCAACGCCGACCCACTGGTCCCAGGCGTTCAGCGTCTCGCGCCGGTGCTGCCTTTCGATCTCCTTGTCGATCGCTTCGACATAGCCGCCGACGGCGTCGATGACGACGAAGGCGCGCGTTGGGCGCGAGGATTCGAGAAATCCGATGGCGGCGGCGCCGAGAACGACGATCAGCGGAAACATGACGAGGAACATCAGGAATCCTCGCGAGAGCACATATTGCTTGTATTCGCGCCAGGCGATGAGGAGAACGGGCTTCATGCCGCCTTCTCCCGGTCCGCGTCATCGCCGGCGAGCGCGACGAAGATGTCGTGAAGCGAAGCCCCGGCATATTCGAACCGCGTCATCCGGACGCCCGCCTCGAACGCGGCGGCGAGCACGACGGAAGGATCAGCGCCGGGCTTCAGGTCTATGACGTAGTCTTTCGCGTCGCCGTCTTCCGCCTTCAGCGTGATCGTGAGGACGCCCGGAACGCCTGAGAGCACGGAAATGTCATCGACGGTGCGGACGAGAAGGCGCGGCGGGAACAGCCGGCGCGCTTCCTCAAGCGTCCCCTCGAACTGCTTGCGGCCTTTGGCGAGGATGAGAAAGCGATCGCAGAGCCGTTCGGCGTGCTGCATCGTGTGGGTCGAAAAGATGATCGTCTTTCCCTGCGCCTTCAGCTCACGGATCAAGTCTTCGAGCGTCGCCTGATTGATCGGATCAAGGCCGGTGAAGGGCTCATCGAGGATGAGAAGCTCCGGATCATGGGCGATGGTCGCAAGGAGCTGAACCTTCTGCGCCATGCCCTTCGACAGCGCCTCGTTCTTCGAGCGCGCGAAGGGACCGAGACCGAAGCGTTCGAGGAGCGCCTTGGCGCGCGCTTTGGCTTCCTTTTCCGGCACGCCCCGAAGGCTTGCGAAATAGGCGATCGTCTCGGCCGCGCGCATCTTGCGATAAAGGCCGCGCTCCTCCGGCAGGTAGCCGATGCGGTGACGGACCTTGATCGCCGAGGGGCTTCCCAGAA
The DNA here is from genome assembly GCA_964578685.1 of uncultured Caulobacterales bacterium. Taxonomy (GTDB): domain Bacteria; phylum Pseudomonadota; class Alphaproteobacteria; order Caulobacterales; family Parvularculaceae; genus Amphiplicatus. Next base: position 20,254 of record CAZOEB010000043.1, on the reverse strand, counting down.
CCTCGATGCGGCCTGACGTCGGCGCCGCGATTTCGAGGATCATTCTGAGCGTCGTCGTCTTGCCGGCGCCGTTCGGTCCGAGGAAGCCGAGAATTTCGCCCTTGTTGACGCGAAAGGACAGGCCGTCGACCGCAGCGAACGCGCCGAACCGCTTGACGACACGGTCAAGAACAAGCGCCGGCGCGGTCATCGAACGCCCCTCCCACGAGGGCGAGATGGTGGATGGAACGCAGTTAACAAGGCGTTGACGCGGGGGTCCTTCACCGCGCCAGCGCCCCCTCGATCAGCTGCGCCGTCGCCGCCGCGCCATAGATTTTCGCAAAGGGGCCCATGCGCGGACCCTCGCTCGCGCCGAAGACGACTTCATAGATGGCGGCGAACCAGTCGCGGAGGTTCTTCTCATAGCCGTTCGCCTTGCCGGTATCGAAGGTCGCGGTCTGGTAGGCGTCTTCCTCCGCGCCGTCGCCGATCTCGCGAAGCTTGCCGGCGAGCATGGAGAGGGCCGCGCGTTCCTGCGCGGTCGGCGCGCGGAAAACGCGCGTCGGCGCGATGAAGCGCTCGAAATAGCGCGCCGCGTAGACGGTGAGGGCGTCCGCGGCGGCGAGTTCTTCGGCGCTCGCCGCCGGTCGGTATTTGCGGATGAAGCCCTTCAAGACCTCGACATCGCCGCCGACCGCGGAGACGAGCGAAATGAGCATCGCGAAGGAGACCGGCGAAGGCTTTTCCGGCGGCGCGCCGCCGTGGATGTGCCAGACCGGATTGTCGAGCGCTTTCGCGCCCTCCTGCGCCGGGTATTTCTCGACCTGCAACCAGTATTCGTCGAGCGTCTTCGGAATGACGTCGAAATAAAGCTTTTTCGCCGCTTTCGGGTTCTGGAACATGAACAGCGACAGGCTTTCGGGGCTGGCGTAGGTGAGCCACTCCTCGATCGAAATGCCGTTGCCTTTGGTCTTGGAGATTTTCTTACCCTGCTCGTCGACGAACAGCTGATAGTTGAAGCCGGCGGGCGGCTCGCCGCCGAGCGCCTTCACGATGCGGTTTGAGAGACGCACGGATTCGGTCAGATCCTCGCCCGCCATTTCGTAATCGACGCCGAGCGCGAACCAGCGCCCCGCCCAGTCGGCTTTCCATTGCAGTTTCGCGCGCCCGCCGGTGACCGGCATCTTGATGCGCTCGCCGTCTTCATCCTCGAAGACGATCTCGGCCGTAGAGGCGTTGCATTCGAGGAGCGGCACATAAAGCACGCGTCCCGTTTTCGGCGAGATCGGCAGGATCGGCGAATAGGTCTCTTTCCGCTCGTCGCCGAGCGAGGGGAGCATGATCTCCATGATCGCGTCATAGCGCTCGAGCACGCGGATCAGCGCGGCGTCGAACTTGCCCGACTGGTACTGCTCGGTCGCCGACAGGAATTCATAGTCGAAACCGAACTGGTCGAGAAAGGCGCGCAGCTTCGCGTTATTGTGGTGCGCGAAGCTCTTGTGGCTGCCCCACGGATCGGGGACGCTCGTCAACGGCTTTTGCAGAAATTGGGACAGCAAATCCTGATTCGGCAGATGCGGCGGAACCTTCCGCATGCCGTCCATGTCGTCGGAAAAGGAGATGAGGCGGGTCTTCCTTCCCGTCATCAGCTCGAAGGCGCGCCTGACCATGGTCGTGCGCGCCACCTCGCCGAAGGTGCCGATATGCGGCGGACCCGAGGGGCCGTAGCCCGTCTCGAAGAGAACGACGCCGTCATGCTTCAGGCGCTTCAGCCGCTCGTCGAGCTTCCTCGCCTCCTCAAAGGGCCAGGATTTGGCGCCGGCGATGTCGGCGGGCGTGAAGGTGCGGGCGGTCATTGTGGAAAATGCGGGTGGCTACGCGCTCGCTCTTAGCGCGCAACCGGCCATTTCCAAAACGGGGCTTGGCGCGCTTTTCAGCGGCGGCGGATTTGGCGTAAGGGATCGGGGAGTTCTCTGGAGCCTTTCATGTCCGCCGATCACGCCCCGCGCCTGACGCCTCAGGAGGCTATCATCTATCTGATGGTGACGGCCTCCGCCTCCGACGGGCGGATGTCGGAGAAGGAACTGCGCTCGATCGGCCGCGTGGTCCGCTCGTTCTCGCTGTTCGAAGGGTCGGACGAGGAAACGCTCGTCGACACGGCTGAGGCCTGCGGCAAGCTGATGTCGTCGGACGGCGGCCTGCACAAGGTGCTCGCCTCGGCGTCGGCGGCGATCCCGGCTCATCTCGCTGAGACCGCCTACGCCGCGGCGGTCGACGTCGTGACCGCGGACGGCGGCCTCGCCATGACCGAAATCCGCGTCCTTGAGCTCATCCGCACGACGCTCAACATCAGCGATGACGGCGCCGCCGCAATCGAACATGCCGCGCGCGCGCGGCATATGACGCTCGACGCCGTCTGACGGTCAGTCCGCCGCCGCGTGAATGGCGGCGAGACGCCGGTCGCCCGCAGCGCTCACCCATTGCGAGAGGAGATCCTCCATACAGGCCTCAATGACGCCGCGCGTGCGTTCATTGCGAGGATCACAGTCGCTCCATGCCTTGGCGCGCATCGCGCGGTAGACCTTCGCGGCGCCTTCATCTGTTTGAAGGGCCGAGCGGTCGAAGCGGAATTTGACAAGGTCTTTCTTTTCACCCGCGAGGGCGGGGTTCGCCGCCAGGATCATGGCGGCGGTCAGGCTGACGTAGTTGCGCATGGCTCTTCTCCGGTTTCTTGTTCTCCGCAATGACCGGCGGTGAGCCCTGCGCCGGATTGCGCGCCGCTTTTGCGACATTTGTAGAATGTCCGATGGTGGGAAGAATTTCGAGCCGGTTCGGCGCAAAGGGTCGGCGCTTCGCCGCAGCGGGCGCTATCGGCGCAGCGACAGCGCCAGCACAGGAAAGGCGGCGAAAAGGATTTGTCCGACGAGGCCGATGAGCCCAGCCGGCGCCGTCATCGCTTCGACCTGTTCGCCGAAAGTGCGGTTCATGGGCCCGAGCCCAAGCGCGGTCTCGGCGCCGATCAAGAGGGCGAACGCGATCGCGCCCATGAGGATGCGGTCGCTCGCGTTCGCTTTGACCTTCATGCGCCGCAGGATGAAGAGGCACGCGGCCCATGAAACAGCGAGAATGACCGGCAGCTCGATCAGCGTCGCCGGCGTCGCGCCGACTTGAGGCGCGAGCCAGAGCGTCCTCACCGCGCCGAGCGCGAACCCCGCCGCAAAGACGAGCGCAAAGTAGAAAAAACCTGCCGCCGCCGGGGTCATCGCAGCGACAGATAGCAGACGCCGGCGATGACGAGCGCAAGGAGAAAATTGAGCGCGGCGCCCTCGCGCGCCATCTTCGCGATCGTGACGCGCCCGGTGCCGTAGGCGATGGCGTTCGGCGCGGTCGAAACGGGCAGCATGAAGCCGGAGGAAGCCGCCATCGCGCAGGGAACCATCAGGACGGCGGCCGGAAGGCCGGTTCCCTCGGCGGCGGCGGCGAGAACGGGGAGCGTCAGCGTGGCGACGGCGGTGTTCGACGTCAGCTCGCTCATGAAGGTGACGCTGAGGCAGATGATCAGCATCAGGACGAAAACCGGCAGCGCCCCCGCCCCGGAGAGCGCCGTCCCGATCAGCGCGGAGAGGCCCGACTTCTCAAACGCCGCCGCGATGCAGATGCCGCCGGCGAAGAGGAGAAGCATGCCCCAGGGAATGTCCGACGCGCTCTTCCAGTCGAGGAGCCCTTCGCCCCTGCCGTCGGGGATCAGGAACATCGCCGCGACGGCGAGAAGCGCGACGGTGGAATCGCCGGCGCCCGAAACGCCCAAGAGGCTCGACCATCCGCCGAAAGGTTCGCTGCGCGTCACCCAAAGAAAGACCGCGCCGGCGAAGACCATGAGCGTTCTGACTTCCGCGATCCGCCAGGCGCCGGGATCAGGAATGGCGACCCGTTCGCGCGCGGTGACGTTTCGCGTCAGCCACAAGGCGGCCAGCGGAATGGTGACGGCGACGACCGGCAGGCCGATCTTCATCCATTCGACGAAGCCGAACTCGGTTCCGACCGTCCTTTCGTAAATCCCGGCGAAGATGACGTTCGGCGGCGTGCCGATCAGCGTGCCGAGACCGCCGATCGACGCGGCGTAGGCGACGCCGAGGACGACCGGCGCGTCAAGCGAACGGTCGCTCGCCCGCGCCAGAATGGCGAGCGCGATCGGCAGCAGCATCAGGACCGTCGATGTGTTCGAGATCCACATCGAGAGCAGCGCCGCCGCGATCATGAAACCCCAGACGAGGCGCTTTCCCGACGCGCCGACCAGACGGATCATGTAAAGCGCAAGGCGCTCATGGACGCCCGATTTCTCGAGCCCCTTCGACAGCATGAAGCCGCCCATCAGGAGCACGATCACATGGTCGCCGAGCGCGGCCGCGGCCTCGCGGTGATCAAGAACGCCCGCCAACGGAAACAGCGCGAAGGGCAGGATCGACGTCGCCGGAATGGGCAGCGCTTCGGTGATCCACCACGCGGCGCACAACGCCGTAATCGCAATAGTCCAGGCGATCGCCGTCGGCTGGCCGGCGCTGAGCGCGACAAGGCCCCCGGCTGCGGCGGCGGCGAGGCCGCCGAGGATGCGCGCCCATTTCATCGGCCGCGACTAAAGCGGCGATTGCGGAAATGTGTCCAGCAGCCGTCTTTACAAGCGCGGCGCCGTTCGACCATTGGGCGGCCATGCGGTTCATGCGCTTCGCGGTCCTGTTCGCCCTTCTGACGGTCCCGGCTGCGGCCGCGCCCGACCCCGTCGCCGAGGCCGCCTATGTGCGCGGCGACTATGCGGGGGCCGTCGCGGCGGCGGCGCGCGCGGGCGGGGCGGAAAACCTCGCTTTCGCGGCCAAGGCGCTGAACGCGATCAGCTATTTCGACCGCGACCGGAAGACGACCCGCAGGCGTTGCGACGAGGCGATGGACTTCGCCGAAGCGGCGATCGCCGCCGATCCTTCCTTTGCGGAGGCGCATTTCAATCTCGGCGTCGCGATGCTGATCAAGGCGTCGAACATGGGCGCGGCGCGCGCTTTTCTCTCCAATCTCCCGGCGCGCGGACGGCGCATGTTCGACCGCGCGCTGGAGCTTGATCCCGACTTCGCGCCGTTCCTCGTCGCCTCGGCTGCGTGGCGCATCGAGGTCGCCAATCGCGGCGGCGGATTTTTCTACGGCGCCGATGCGGAGGAAGGTTATGCGGAGATGATCCGTGCGCGCGAAATCGACTCCATCGACAACGTCATCGCGCATGAATGCGCAGTGCGGCTCCTCGCGGACGGACGCGCCGAATGGCGCGCTGCGGCGCTAGCCTGTCTCGACGACGCGCTGGCGGCCGCGACAGATTCGACCTTCGAGGCGGCCATCCAGGAAAAATCGCGCCAGTTGAAAGCGGCGATCGACGCAGGGCCGGAAGCGGAAAAAGCGTTCTTGGGCCGGCGGCGCTGATCTGCTTGCGTCGCCGGCGCGGTCCGGAGTAACCGGCGGCGATGGCGGCAGTTTTCAAGATCATGGGCGAGCGCGACTTCATCGCTTCGAAGAAAGGCGGGTTCGTCGTTCCCGCCGCGATCGATCGCGCCGACGGGTTTATCCATCTCTCCGCGGAAGATCAGGTTCTTGAAACCGCGCGCCTCTATTTCGCGGGGCGGGACGATCTTGTCGCGGTCGGTTTCGATGCGGCGGCGCTAGATCCCGCGCTCAAATGGGAATCCTCGCGCGGGGGCGCGCTGTTCCCGCATTATTACGGGGCGCTGCCGATGGCGCAGTCGGTCAAGTCATTGCGCCTCTTTCGCCGCGCCGATGGAACCTTCAATTTCGGCGAGGCGATCGAATGACGAGCCGCCTCGCCGCAACGCTCGGCACGCGCGCGGTCCGGCTCCTTGATCCTGAGGCCGCCCATCGCGCGACGGTGCGGCTGATGGCCTCGCCCTTCGCGCCGCGCTTTCATGTCCGGTCCGATCCGATGCTCCGTATCCGGATCGCCGGGATCGACTTTCCAAACCCGCTCGGCCTCGCCGCCGGCTTCGACAAGAACGCGGAAGTCCCCGATGCGATGCTGCGGCTCGGTTTCGGCTTTGTCGAAATCGGCGGCGTGACGCCGCTGCCGCAGCCCGGCAATGACCGCCCGCGCGTCTTTCGCCTTGTCGAGGATGACGCGGTCATCAACCGCTACGGTTTCAACAATGACGGCCTTGAGGTCATCGCCGCGCGCCTTCGCGGCCGGCGCCGCCGGGGCGTCGTCGGCGCCAATCTCGGCGCCAACAAGGACAGCAAGGATCGCATCGAGGATTATGTGACGGGCGTTCGCGGGCTTGAGGGGATTGCCGATTTCTACACCGTCAACATTTCCTCGCCGAACACGCCGGGCCTGCGCGCGCTCCAGGACAAGGCGTCGCTGACAGGACTTCTGAAACGCGTGATCGCGGCGCGTGACGGCCTCAAGACGAAAGCTCCGGTGTTCCTGAAGGTCGCACCGGATCTTGCCGACGCCGACAAGGCCGACATCGCCAGCGCCGTGCGCGACGAAAAAGTCGACGCGCTCATCGTTTCGAACACGACGATCGCGCGGGACGCCGCGCTCAGAAGCCCGCATCGCGGCGAGAAGGGCGGCCTTTCGGGGCGCCCGCTCTTCGCCCCGTCAACGGCGCTGCTTCGCGAATTTCACGAGGCGCTCAAAGGGCGCACGCCGCTGATCGGCGTCGGCGGCGTCTTCTCGGCCGAGGACGCCTACGCCAAGATCCGCGCCGGCGCGAGCCTCGTGCAGCTCTACACCGCGCTCATCTACAAAGGGCCGGCGCTCGTCGCCGACATCGTCGAACGCTTGCCGAAACTCCTGAAGCGTGACGGCTTTGACGCGCTTGCAGAGGCGGTCGGCGCGTAGGAAAATCCCAAAAGGGCAGGGGCCAGCGGCGGGCGGCATGAGCAAAGCAATCTCGGAGAACGCCGGGTCTGAAGATCCCCCGCAAAATTTCGACTCTGCTGAAATCGGGGCCCTCGCCCATCTTTATCGCGGCGAGGTCTATCGATCGACCATCTGGCGCACCCGGCTCGACGCGACCACGAACTGGTCGGTCGCATCGCTCGGCCTCGCGTTGTCGCTCAGTTTTGCAACGCCTGAAGCGAGCCCGGCGCCGCTCTACATGGTGACGGTCCTCATCGCGATGTTCCTGACGCTTGAATCGCGGCGTTACCGGTATTTCAACGTCTGGCGCGCGCGCTGCCGCTGGATCGAAACGAACTTCTATGCGCCGCTGCTGATGCGTTCCGACCGGCCGGATCCAGGCCCGTGGCAGAGCGTGCTGGCGGCGGATTATCTCGCGCCGCAGTACCACATCGGCTTCTGGCGCGCCGTGGGCCGGCGGGTGCGGCGCAATTACGGGTTCATCTTCGCCTTCCAGGCGATCGCCTATTTCGCCAAAGTGGCGATCCATCCGGCGCCCGCCGCTGATTTCTCCGAAATAATCGCCAGAATGAGGATAGGGCCGGTCCCCGGCGAGGCCTTGCTGGCCCTTGGCCTTGTCTTTCATGTCAGCTGGATCTTGCTTGCGCTTCAGACGCGCGCGTCGGATCGGCGCGCGCATGCGGCGACCCCCGGCGTCTCAGGGATGGGATGATGATGACGGCGACAACCCAAGACGCCGGCGCGTGTCTTATCATCGGCGCCGGTGACGCCACCGGCGGGGCGATCGCGCGGGCCTTTGCGCGCGAAGGGCTCATCGCCTGCGTGTCGCGCCGGCCGCGTCATGCCGATGCGCTCGAAGCGCTCGCGGCCTCGATCCGCGCCGAAGGCCATGATGCTTACGCGCTCCCGGTCGATGCGCGCGACGAAAGCGCGATAACGGCGCTCTTCGACGGCGTCGAGAAAGTGATTGCGCCGCTTGAGGTCGTCGTCTTCAACGTCGGGGCCAATGTCCGCTTCGACGTGACTGAGACGACCGCGCAGGTCTATCGAAAGGTGTGGGAGATGGCGGCCTTCGCAGGGTTCCTGACGGGTCGCGAAGCGGCGAGGCGCATGATCCCGCGCGGGCGCGGAACGATTCTGTTCACCGGCGCGACGGCGAGCTTGCGCGGCGCTGCGGGGTTTTCGGCTTTCGCCGGGGGCAAGCACGGCTTACGCGCGCTCGCCCAGTCGATGGCGCGCGAGCTGTGGCCCCGCAACATCCACGTCGCGCATGTGATCGTCGACGGGGCCATCGACACCGAATTCATCGCAGGGCTCGTCCCCGACATCGCCGCCTTGCGCGCGGAGGACGCCATTCTTTCTCCGGAAGCGATCGCTGAGAATTATGTCTGGCTGTGGAAGCAGCCGCGCAGCGCCTGGACCCACGAGATTGATCTTCGTCCGTGGAAAGAGAAATGGTGACGGCGGCTTTTCCGTTCAGTCCGGGCGGATCTGGCGTCTTTGTCGGGTGACGGCTTCCGCCCGGGCGTGAAGCCTCTTAGAGCGTCGGGCGAAAAAGCGGAATCACCGGTTTTTCGCATGCCGACGCGACCGAAAAGAAACTGCAGCATCGGGCGATGCGGATTAATCGCCCGATGCTGCGGGCGCAGCGCCTATCGCTCCGGCGGCGACCAGGCGTCGATGCGCGCTTTGGCTTCCTCGCGCGCGATTCCGTAGCGTTCCTGGATCTTGCCGACCAGCTTTTCCGCATCGCCCTCGATGACGGCGAGATCGTCATCGGTGAGCTTTCCCCACTGCGCCTTCACGGCGCCTTTGATCTGCGTCCACTTTCCCTTGATCTGGTCCACGTTCATGGCGGTCTCCTTTCTTTCGGCTGGGTGAAGAGGGGAGAGGCGGCGAACGCCGCCGCAACTGTCGCCTAGACCGGCGGCTTTCCGCGCAGCGCACGGGCGAGCATCGCGATCACGAAGAGCGCGAGGAAGAGATAGAAGATGATCTTCGCAACGCTCGCCGCGCCGGCGGCGACGCCGGTGAAGCCGAGCAGGGCGGCGACGATCGCGATGACGAAGAACGTCAGAGCCCATCCGAGCATAAGCGTCTCCTTTCGTAAGGGGCGCCTTTCGGCGGCCCGACTCAACGACAGCGAGAATGCCTATATAGGCGCCGCATGCGGCGATTTCGCGGCGCGATTGTCACGATATTGTCATTGTTTGCGCGTCCGATTTATCGAGCGCGCAAAGAGACGTATACAGACTAGTGACGGAAGCGGGACCGTCACTTCGCCAGCCGCAAGAACCGGTCCTGCAAATGAAGCTCCGACTGGAAGGCGCCGGTGAAGCGCGTCGTTATGGTGTCGGCGCCGTGGCGGCGAACGCCGCGCGTCGACATGCAGTGATGCTCGGCCTCGATCATCACCGCGACTCCCTTTGGGTTCAGCGAGGCTTGCAGCGCGCTCGCGATCTGGGCGGTCAGCTTCTCCTGCACCTGCAGGCGCTTTCCGAAGACGTCGACGAGCCGTGCAAGCTTGGAAAGCCCGACGACGCGTTCCGACGGAAGGTAGGCGATGTGCGCCTTGCCGATGATCGGCGCCATGTGATGCTCGCACGTGCTCTCTAACCGGATGTCCTTCACGAGCACGATGTCGTCATAGCCCTCGACTTCGTCGAAGGTGCGCGCAAGGATCGCCTCGGCGTCCTCATCATAACCGCCGAACCATTCCTCATAGGCTTTGACGACGCGCTTCGGGGTGTCGATCAGCCCTTCGCGCGCCGGGTCGTCCCCGGCCCAGCGGATCAGCGTCCTGACGGCGGCTTCGGCTTCCGCGCGGCTCGGCCGGTCCGTGAGGCGGCCTTCCTCCTCCGAGGGCGCGCGCGCAAGCGTGTCGTAGGCAATGGCGGTCATGGGCCTGTCCTATCGGTCGAAGCGATTACAAATTCGCGGGTCTCAGGGGAGAGAGACGCGTGGCTCTTGCACGAGCTCTTACGCGGCCAGCCTAGGGGCGGATCGCCCCGGCGTGAAATGCCGATTGCGTGAGGCGGCGCTCGAAAACTCTTCCGCGCTTCAGTTTTTCTGCCGGGCGAACGCAACTTCTGCCGGGCGCGCATTCCGCCGTCGCAAGATTTGGGTTAGCACCTGCCGGAACGCCGGATCGCCATGCCGCTTGAACTTTACGACAGTTTGACGCGCGAGAAGCGCGCCTTCCTTCCCGCAGACGACAAGCGGGTGACGATGTATGTCTGCGGTCCGACCGTCTATAACCACGCCCATATCGGCAATTTCCGGGCGGCGATCGTTTTCGACCTACTGTTCCGGCTCCTGCGCCGCCGCTTCGGCGCGGAGCATGTCGTCTACGCCCGGAATTTCACCGACATAGACGACAAGATCATCAAGGCGAGTCGCGAGGCCGGCGTTCCGATCCGCGAGATCACGTCGAAATACGCCGGCGTTTATGACGCGGAGCTCGCCGCGTTCGGCGCGCTTTCCCCGACGCTGAAGCCGACGGCGACCGGCCATATCGGGGAGATGATCGCGCTCGCAGAAACGCTGATCAGAAACGGCTGCGCCTATGCGGCGGAGGGCCATGTCCTTTTCCGCACGGGCGCCTTCGCCGATTACGGGCGGCTCTCCGGCGTCAGCCTCGACGACATGATCGCGGGCGCGCGGGTCGAGGTCGCGCCTTACAAGGAGAATGCCGCGGATTTCGTTTTGTGGAAGCCCTCCGCGCCGGAAGAACCGGGCTGGGAAAGCCCATGGGGGCGCGGGCGCCCCGGCTGGCACATCGAATGCTCGGCGATGATCGAGAAGTCGCTCGGTACGACGATCGACATTCATGGCGGCGGGCAGGACCTCAAATTCCCGCACCACGAAAATGAAATCGCGCAGTCGGCGTGCGCGCATGGCGGCGCGCCGCTCGCGCGCTTCTGGCTCCATAACGGCTTTCTCACCATGGGCGCGGACAAGATGTCGAAATCGCTCGGCAATGTCGCCCTGCCGCGCGACCTCCTCAAGAAGCATCATGGAGAAACCTTGCGGTTTGCGCTCCTCTCCGCGCATTACCGCCAGCCGCTCGACTGGACGGACGCGCTCATCGAGCAGTCGAAAAAGCAGCTCGACCGCTTCTACCGCCTCCTCGCCGAGGCGCCGGGCGGCGCGGCGGAGCCGCCTGAAAGCGTCATCCTCGCGCTCGAAGACGACATGAACACGCCCGAAGCGATCGCGGGTCTCCATGAGCTGCGCGACATCGCCATGCAGATGGAGGGCGAAGCGAAAAAGCGCGCCGCCGCGCGGCTGAAAGCGGCGGGCGCGCTCATGGGCTTCTTCACGGTGGAGCCTGAAGCCTGGTTCAAATGGACGCCGCCTTCCGATGAAGGCGCATTGACGCCGGAGCGCATCGAGGCGCTGCTCGCTGACCGCGCCGCCGCGCGCAAGGCGAAAGACTTCAAGACGTCGGACCGCATCCGCGACGAGCTGGCGGCGCAAGGGATCGTTATCGAGGATGGACCGCAGGGCGCGACGTGGCGGCGAGGCTAGTCCATGCGGCTTGTTGAAGTGATCTGTCCGACTAGGCGCCTCGACGACCTGATGGGTCTTGTCGAGCAAGAAAAAGCCGACCACCTCCGCGTTGTGCGCTCTCAGGACAGCGTCGCTGTCCGCATCTTCTTCTCGACCAACGCGCGCCAGGATTTCATCGACGGCGTCCAGGCGTTGTTTGAGGGCGAGGAAGACTGGCGGCTGCTGGTGTTCCCCGTCGAGGCGACCGCGCCGAAAAACGAATCCGAGGACGCTTCCGCCGAACGCGAGCGGCGCGAAATGGCCGCCTTGCGTGAAGAAATCTATGGTGACGTGAGGGCCGGCGCAGACCTCAACGCAAATTTCTTCGTCCTGACGATCGCCTCGACTATCGTCGCCGCGATCGGCCTTAACGCAAGCAATGCGGCGGCGATTATCGGCGCCATGGTGATTGCGCCGCTTCTTGGACCGATTCTGGCTGTGACCTTCGGCGTGTCGCTCGGCGACCGCAAGCTGATGTTGCGCGCGGGACGTAACGCGGCGCTCGGCCTCTTCCTCGGCGTCAGCGCCGCCGCGCTGTTCGGCCTCGCCGGCGGCGTCAATCTTGAGAGCCGGGAACTCATGACCCGCGCTGTGGTCGGCCTTGACTCCATTGCGCTTGCGCTTGCGGCGGGGGTCGCCGCAGCGCTGTCGGTCGTCTCCGGAGTGTCTTCAACGCTTGTCGGCGTCATGGTCGCCGTCGCGCTGCTGCCGCCGGCGGCCGCCATCGGCCTGTTCGCAGGGGGCGGCGAGTGGACGCTTTCCGCGCGCGCCGCACTTCTCCTCGCGGTGAATGTCGTCTGCATCATGCTGTCATCGCAAGCGGTCTATTTCTGGAAGAAGGTGCGGCCCCGGACGTGGCTGGAGCAGCGCGCGGCTGAAAGCGCCGTGCGCGTGCAGGTGGCGACGCTGATCCTCATCTTGCTCGCAGCGGCTGCGATCATCGCCTTGGCGAACACGGAGATCCTTCCGAGATGAGGCGGCCTCTTTCTGACATCCATGAATTCCGGCTCGACGCGCCCAAGGCGCTGGGCGATGCGCTCGCCGCCGCCGGCGTCGTCATCGTGCGCGGCTTTGCGACGGCGGAGGAATGCGCCGCCCTCAAGGCCCGCGCCTGCGCGCTCATCGACGGCTTTGACATCGACGCGCACCGCACGATCTTCTCGACGACGACGCAAGCCCACGCGACGGACGACTATTTCCTCGCCTCCGGCGACAAGATCAGTTTCTTCCTTGAGGAAGAGGCGTTCGACGCAGAGGGGCGTCTCGTCCGCCCGAAGCGCGAGGCGGTCAACAAGATCGGCCATGCCTTGCATGATCTTGATCCCGTCTTCGCCGCTTTTTCGCGTTCGGCGAAAATGCGGGCGGCGGCGGAAGCGGCGGGAATCCGCGATCCGCGCCTGTTGCAGTCGATGGTCATCATGAAGCCCCCCGGCATCGGCGGGGAAGTGACCTGCCATCAGGATTCGACCTTTCTTTATACCGAGCCCGAAAGCTGCGTCGGCTTCTGGGTCGCGCTCGATGAGGCGACGCCTGAAAACGGCTGCATGGAGTTCATCCCGGGAGAGCATGAAGGCCCGCTGCGGCGCCTGTTTCGCCGGCGTCCTGAGGGCGGAACCGAGATGTTGACCCTCGATGATGCGCCGTACCCGGAGGAACGGCGCGTCGCGGCCCCCGCCGCAGCGGGCGATCTCGTGATCTTTTCGGGCCGCGCCCCGCATATGAGCCGCGCCAACCGCTCGTCGCGCCCGCGCATGGCCTATGCGCTCCACATGATCGAGGCGGGGGCGCGCTACCCTGAGTGGAACTGGCTGCAGCGGGGCGAGGCCATGCCGCTCCGAGGCTTTTGACTCTTCGCCGTCATTCCGCCCTTATCCCGCCGCTGGCGCGCCGCGCTCGCCTCCGATAAACCGCGCATGCGGCGTCCGCCGCTGAAGGGGTCTCAAGGTCATGACAACCGTTTCTCTCCGCCGTCTCGCGCTCGCCGCGGCCTCAGCGGCCGCGCTCGCCGCCTGCGCTCAGGAGGCGGATCAAAGTTACGACTATGCGCCGAAAGCCGAGGCCGCTTCAGGCCGCGTCGCCAGCGTCGCCTATGAGGCGGACGCCGCTCAGCCCGCGCCGCCGCCCGGCCCCGGCGGCGATGTCGCCAACGCCGGCGTCATGCTCGCCTATTCCTACGCGATGTCGATCGAGGCGCCGAAAGCGGCGATCGCCCCGCTCGCCAAGGCGCATGAGAAAGCCTGCCTCGACGCGGGCCCAGCCGTCTGTCAGGTGATGGGCTCTTCCGTCAATTCCTACGGCGAAGATCAGGTTTCGGCCTATCTCAATCTGCGCGCCGAGCCCAAATGGCTCGCAGGCTTCCGCGAGACGATTTCCGGCGACGCGCTCAAATTCGACGGCGAGGTGACGGCCAATACGGTCAACGCCGAGGACCTGACGCAATACATCATCGACACCTCGGCGCGCCTTGACGCCAAGAAAACGCTCCGGGAACGGATCAAAGGCCTTCTCGAAACGCGCGAAGGCTCGCTCAGCGACATTCTGGCGGCGGAACGCGCGCTCGCCGAAGTGCAGGGCGAAATCGACGCGATGACCGCGCAGCTCGATGCGGCGAAGGCCCGCGTCGCGATGTCCTCGCTGTCGATCAGCTACAGTTCCGACCCTGAAACCTCTGTCAGCATGTGGAAGCCGCTGTCGGAGGCGTTCCAGGGCTTCGGGCGCACGTCCATGCAGTCGCTCGCCGAGGCGGTCACCTTCGTCGCCCGCAGCTGGCCGGCGCTCATCCTCGTCCTCATCGTCCTCTCCATCCTGCGCGCGTGGTGGCGCGGACGGCGGAAGAAGGCGTGAGTGCGGACAATTGTCCGGACCCGAAAGGCGCTTCCTTAATGACTCTTAGGCAATGTTTGACGCATCACGCCGGGGGTCCCTCATGAAATCCGTTTCCGAACTCGTCCTGTTCACCACAGCCTCGGCGATCAACGCCGCGCTCGTCTTCGCCGCCGCCGCCGCGCTGGCGGCGTTCGGCGGGTTCTGACGTCGCCGCCCTGTCCTACGGCGCCGGCGTCAGGCGCAAGACCTTGCCGGTCGGTTCGCCGTCGCCTTCGGTCGTGACGTAGATCGCGCCGTCCGGGCCGACGCGCACGTCGCGCACGCGCTCGCCGACGAGATAGCGCTCCTCGCCCGCTTCGTTCATGCCGTCGAGATCGACGCGGTGAAGCGAGCGTTCGGCCATCGCGCCGACAAGGAGGTCGCCGTCCCAGTCCGCCGGGAAGACGTCCCCTCGATAGACCGCGAGGCCCGACGGCCCGATCGACGGCGTCCAGTATTTGAAGGGCTGCTTCGTTCCGGAATATTCCGTATACGGCGTGATGCGCGCGCCGGAATAGTCGACGCCGTAGCTCGCGAGCGGCCAACCGTAATTGGCGCCCGCCTCGATGATGTTGATCTCGTCCCCGCCGCGCGGCCCGTGCTCATGCTCCCAGAGGACGCCGCGCCCCGCGTCATAGGCGAGGCCTTGGCCGTTGCGGTGACCCTTCGTCCACAGCTCCTTGCGCTCGCCGCCGCCGAAGACCGGATTGCCGTCGGGGATCGAGCCGTCCTCATTGAGGCGGACCACCGAACCGAAGCTCGAATTCATCTCCTGCGCGCGCTCCTTGTAGCGCGAGCCCTCGCCGATCGTCGCATAGAGCTTGCCGTCGCCGCCCCAGGCGAGGCGCGCGCCGAAATGGTGGCCCGTGTCCTTTTCCGGAACCGCGTCATAAAGGACCGTCACGTCCGACAGCGCCGCGCCGTCGAAGGTCGCACGCGCGATGCGAGTCGCGTTCGCCGCGCGCGTTCCCTGCGCATAGGAGAGATAGAGAAGCCGGTTGTTCGCAAAATCCGGGTGCGGAAGAACGTCGAACAGGCCGCCCTGGTTCCAGGAGAGCACCTCGGGAACGCCGGCGACGGGCTCGGCGACCAGGCGCCCGTCGCGGATGACGCGCAGCCGCCCCGGCCGTTCGGTGACGAGGATCGCGCCGTCCGGCAGGAAGGCGAGCGACCACGGATTGACGAGGCCCTCGGCGAGGGTGTCGATCTTCAGCGGCAGAGACCCTTCAGGGGCGGGGTCCGCCAGTGTCGTCTGCAGCTTGGCGTCGCCTCCGCCCTGTCCCGGCGCCGCGGCTTCGGCGGAGCCGGCCCCGTTTTTCGCCCCGCAGCCTGAAACGAGCGTCAGGGCCGCAGCCGCCGCAATAAGGGCGATCCGGGACGGCGACAGTCGTCTGAACGGGGTCATGATGTTCTCCATGGCGTAAAGATCAGGGCTTGCGTAAACAGGGACGCCAAGGCGCGTCAATTGCGGCGCGGCGAGTCGAAAGCGGCGGCGGGGCTGAAGCATGGCGTTCATCCGGATCATCATCGGCTTCGTGGCGGCGCTTGGGGTCGGCTACCTGCTGTCAGCGTTCTTCCTGACCTTGCAGACGCTGTCCGCCTATTCAGGATTTCAGGCGACGCCGCAGGTCGTCGTCGAGACGTTCGGCATGAATGTCACGGGGCTCGCGACCAGCTCGCCCTTCGTCGCGATCCTCGCGGTCTGCTTCCTGATCGCCTTCGCCGTCGCAGCGGTCGCCAAGCGCATTCTGAAGCCGCTCGCGCCGGTCGCCTATGTGATCGGCGGGGCGGCGGCGCTGCCGGCGCTGTTCTACCTCGTCGAGACCGTCATGCTCGGCGGCGGGGTCGGCGCCTTTTTCGGCGCCCGCGACCCCGAGGACCTCGCTTTGCAGGCGCTTGCCGGCGCGGCGGGCGGGCTTGTTTTCACGCTGATCGCCGTGCGCCGGCGGGCTTGAGCTTTCGCCGCGGCGGCCCATGGGCTAGAGGGCGCCCGTCATGACCGCGCTTCATCCGAAAGAACCCAAGGCCGCGCCGCGTATCGGCGTCGTCAGCCTCGGCTGCCCGAAGGCGCTCGTCGACTCCGAGCGCATCATGACGCGCCTCAAGGCGGAGGGCTACGAGATCGCGCCCGACTACAAGGGCGCAGACGCCGTGCTCGTCAACACCTGCGGGTTTCTCGATTCAGCGCGCGCAGAATCCCTCGACGCCATCGGCGAGGCGATCGCCGAGAACGGGCGCGTCATCGTCACGGGCTGCCTCGGCGCGGAGGAAGACGTTGTGCGCGCCGCCCATCCCAAGGTGCTCGCGGTCACCGGCCCGCACCAATATGAAGCGGTGATGGAGGCGGTGCATGACGCCGCGCCCGCGCCGCACGATCCCTTTTTCGACCTCGTCCCGCCGCAAGGCGTCAAGCTGACGCCGCGTCATTACGCCTATCTGAAGATTTCGGAGGGGTGCAACAACACCTGCTCCTTCTGCATCATCCCGTCGATGCGCGGCAAACTCAAAAGCCGGCGCATCGATGCGGCGCTGAAAGAGGCGGAGAAACTCGCGGCGGCGGGAGTGAAGGAACTCCTCGTCATCTCGCAGGACACCTCAGCCTACGGCGTCGATCTCAAATTCGAGACGCATTCCTGGCGCGGCGGGGAATACGAAACGCGCTTTCTCGATCTCGCGCGGGGGCTGAAGAGCCTCGGCGTCTGGGCGCGGCTCCATTATGTTTATCCCTATCCGCATGTCGACAAGGTGATCCCGCTGATGGAGGAAGGAAATCTCCTTCCCTATCTCGACATCCCGTTCCAGCACGCGAGCCCGAAAGTCCTCAAGGCGATGCGCCGGCCCGCGCATCAGGAAAAGACGCTCGATCAGATCCGCCGCTGGCGCGCCATCAATCCTGCGCTTGTCCTGCGCTCGACGTTCATCGTCGGCTTCCCCGGCGAAACGGAGGAGGATTTCTCCTTCCTGCTCGACTGGCTCAAGGAGGCGCGCCTCAACCGCGTCGGCTGCTTCAAATTCGAGCCGGTGAAAGGCGCAAGCGCGAACGACCTTCCAGGCGCCGTGCCGGAGACGGTGAAGGAAGAACGCTATCACCGCTTCATGGAGGCGCAGCAGGAAATTTCAGCCGAGATTCTCGACGGTTGGATCGGCCGCGAGATCGACGTGCTGATCGACGAGGCGGACGGCGAGGGCGCCGTCGGGCGCTCCTACGCCGACGCGCCGGAAATCGACGGCGCCGTCATCCTCGACGGCGAGACGGGCCTGAAGCCCGGCGACATCGTCCGCGCGCGCGTCGCCGGCGCCGGCGATTATGATCTGTGGGCTGAGCGTATCAATCGATAAGGGGACAAGGCGTGAAAAAACTTGCTCTCGCTTTCATCTTGGCGGCGGCCGCCGGGCCGGCCTTCGCGCAGGATTCTCTTGACGCCGTCATCAAGGACCACTGGGCGTGGTCGCTGGCGCAGAACCCGACTTTTGCGACGTCTCTCGGCGTGCGCGACTATGACGACCGGCTCGAAGACGCCTCGCTCGAGGCCTATGACGCCGCCGTCGAAGACCAGAAGCGGTTTCTCGCCCGGCTCGAAGCGCTCGACCCCGGCGCGCTCGCGCCCGAAGCCCGCGTCAATTACGATCTCCTGAAGCTCGACCTTGAGAACGACATCGCGGCGGCGCGCTTCGGGGGCAAATATCTCGCCATCAGCAATCGCCGCGGGCCGCACACTTTTCTGACCGGCCTGCCGGACGATCTCCCGTTCTTCACCGTCGCCGATTACGAAAGCTATGTGAAACGCCTTAATGCGTCGCCCGCCTATGTCGAAGGCGTCATCGGGCGGCTTGAAAAAGGAATTGAAGCGGGCTGGGTGCAGCCCTGCGCGTCGATGGCGGGCTATGAAAAGTCGATCCGCTTTCATCTTGTCTCGGACGCGCGCGAGAGCGCGCTTTATTCTCCCTTCGACGCCAAGCCCGCCGCGATTTCCGCCAAGGACTGGGCGCGGCTGAAGGCCGGCGCCGAGAAGGCGATCGCCGAGAAGGCGGTCCCCGCGATCTCGCGCTTCGCCGAGTTTTACGAGAAGGCCTACAAGCCCGCCTGCCGCGAAGCGATCGGCGCTTCGGCGCTTCCTGACGGGCGCGCCTGGTACGATCACCGCGCGATGGTCTTCACGACGACGCCGCTGACGGCGGACGAAATTCACGCGATCGGCCTTAAAGAGGTCGCCCGCATCCGCAAGGAGATGGACGCGACGATCAAGGCGGCGAAATTCGGCGGCGGCTTCAAGGCGTTTCAGGACTTCCTGCGCACAGACCCGCAATTCTACGCCAAGACGCCCCTGGAACTGATGGAGAAAAACTCCTACGTCGCGAAAAAGATCGACGGCGAATTGCCGAAGCTGTTCGGGCGCCTGCCGCGCATGCCCTACACGCTGAAGGAAATTCCCGCCGACATCGCCGAGGGCACGACGACCGCCTATTACGAGCGTCCCGCCGGCGACGGCACGCGCGCGGGCGTTTACCGCGTCAACACTTCAAAGCTCGACACGCGCCCGCTCTACGAGATCGAAGCGCTGACGCTGCACGAGGCCGTGCCCGGCCATCATTTCCAGATCGCGCTCTCCCAGGAGCTCGACCTGCCGGAATTCCGGAAATATGGCGGCTTCACCGCCTTCATCGAGGGCTGGGGCCTCTACGCCGAAAGCCTCGGTCTCGATGTCGGGTTTTATAAGGATCCCTATTCGAATTTCGGCCGGCTCTCTTACGAGATGTGGCGCGCCTGCCGGCTCGTCGTCGACACCGGCATTCACGCCAAGGGCTGGACGCGTGATCAGGCGATCGCCTTCATGATGGAAAACACGGCGCTCTCCGAACACAACATCGCGGCGGAGGTCGACCGCTACATCTCCAATCCGGGGCAGGCGCTCGCCTACAAGATCGGCGAGCTGAAGTTCAAGGAGCTTCGCGCGCGCGCGACGAAAGCGCTGGGTCCGAAATTCGACATCCGGCGCTTCCACGACGCCGCGCTCGAAAACGGCGCCGTGCCGCTGTCGGTTCTTGAAAAGCGCATCGACAGCTTCATCGCGGCGGAGAAGGCGCGCTGACCGAATGGACGCCGAGGACGAACTCGCCGCGCTGATCCGGCAGGCCGCCGCCGACGTCCGCGCGCGCGATTTCCTCTGGGGCGCGGCGATCGCGGCGGGGATCGCCGTCGTCATCATGGGCTCGGGGCTCGCCTCGAATTTGTGGCTGCCGGTCGCCGCCTGGGTCGCGTTCTGCGCCGCGCTCGGCGTGCGGTACTGGCTCTCGTCCGGGCGCGAATGGGCGAAGCCCGTCGAGCGCCTCGTCAAGTCGGAAATCGGCGCGAAGGAAACGGAGCTCTCGACCTTGCGGCTTGCGCGCGGCGTCGCGCAGGCGCTTCCCGAACCGTTGTTCATTCTCGACGCCGGCGGCCTCATCGAGCACGCCAATCCGGCGGCGGAGGAGTTCATCGGCGTCAAGGCGCTCGAAGGCCGGCATTTCGCGGCCGCCTTGCGCGCGCCCAATGTTTTCGAGGCCGCGGAAGCCGTCGCGAAGGGCGAGGGGCCGCGCGCCGTCGAATTCACGACCGCGGGCGCGTTCGAGCGCCATTGCCGCGCCTTCATCGCGCCGATCGGCGATGCGCGCCCCGTCGAGCGCGTGCTCGTCTTCGTGCGCGACCTGACGAGCGAGCGCCGCGTCGAACAGATGCGCGCGGATTTCATCGCCTCGGCGAGCCATGAACTGCGCACGCCGCTCGCTTCGCTCCTCGGCTTCATCGAAACGCTGAAAGGTCACGCCAAGGACGACCCCGACGCGCGTGACCGCTTCCTCACCATCATGCAGGCGCAGGCCGAGCGCATGCAGCGCCTCGTCTCCGACCTGATGTCGCTGTCGCGGATCGAGCTTCACGAGCATGTGCCGCCGCGCGACATCGTCGAT
>CAZOEB010000042.1:0-23258 GCA_964578685.1 uncultured Caulobacterales bacterium | reverse complement strand
CTTGCAAGCCGGGTCGCCGCCGCTATGGTGCGCGACCTTTTCCGTAAGACGCCCCGGACGCCCTCATGCCGCACGCCTCGCCCCTCGTGACCGTGATGATCAACGCCGCCCGCAAGGCGGCGCGCGGCCTCTCCCGCGACTTCGGCGAGCTCGAAGGCCTTGCAACGACCCGCAAGGGCGCCGCCGACTTCGTGACGGCGGCCGATCACCGCGCCGAGCAGGTGCTGTTCGAGGAGCTGTCGAAAGCCCGTCCCAAATACGGCTTCCTGATGGAGGAGCGCGGGGAAATCGTCGGCGCCGACAATTCGAACCGTTGGGTCGTCGACCCGCTCGACGGGACCACGAATTTCCTGCACGGGCTGCCGCAGTTTGCGATTTCGATCTGTCTTGAACGCGACCGCCAGCCGCAGGCGGGCGTCATCTATAATCCGGCGTCGGACGAACTTTTCTGGGCGGAGAAAGGCGAGGGCGCCTGGCTCAATGACAAGCGGCTGCGCGTATCGTCTCGCAAGACGCTGGAAGAATGCCTTTTCGCAACCGGCTTGCCTTTCAAGGGGCGCCCGGGCCGCGAACGATCGCTAAAGGAAATCGACCGCGTGCTTGGCGAGACCGCGGGTATCAGACGCTACGGCTCGGCGGCGCTCGACCTCGCCTTCGTCGCGGCGGGGCGGTTCGACGCCTATTGGGAGCGCGACCTTAATCCCTGGGACGTCGGCGCCGGCGTGCTCCTCGTCCGCGAGGCCGGCGGGCATGTGTCCGAAATCGAGGGCGGCCCGCGGCCGATGCACGCGGGCTCGATTATCGCCGCCAACGCGGAGATCTTCGAAAAGGCGAAAGCGCTCATTGCTGGATAAGAACGAAACGCCCGCCCGGGAGGGGATGGGCGGGCGCCTCGTACGGCATCGTCCGGGGGGCAGACGATGCTTGGGGGAAGACCGTCAAGCGGCGTTCGAAGCCTTCAGGACTTCAACGCGCGCGCCGTTCGAATTGATCTCGATCTTGCGCGGTTTTTTCGCTTCCGGGATCTCGCGGCGAAGCTCGACATTGAGAAGACCGTTAACGAGACTAGCGCCGTCGATCTTCACATGGTCGGCAAGCTGGAAGCGGCGCTCGAACGAGCGGCCCGCGATGCCCTGATGCAGGAAGGTGCGGCCTTCTTCAGAATCCGGGCGCTGGCCGGTCACTTTCAGCGTGTTCTCGTGGACCTCGATGTCGAGGTCGCTTTCCGAAAATCCGGCGACGGCGAGGGTGATGCGATACCGGTCTTCATCGACGCGCTCGATGTTATAGGGCGGGTATCCCGCGCTCTCGGACTTCGACAGCCCGTCGAGGAGGTCGAACATCCGGTCGAAACCGACGGTCGTCCGATAAAGGGGGGTGAGGTCGTAGGTGCGCATAAATAGTCTCCTTCTTGAACAAGCAAGGGCGGCCGGAGCGGGCCTTGATGCGATCGGACCCGCGCCGCGCCGGACCCTCGAAAGGCGTCCGGCAAGTGGGGAGGTAGGGGCGCAAATCGCGAGTTCAAGAGGGCGGGAGGGCGGTTTTCAGCCCCGGGGCGAGCCATGCTAGAGCCCGGGAGCGAGCCCAATGGAGGACCCGCTATGAGATTGCTTTCCGTCGCCGCCATGGTTTGCGCATTGGCCTCGGGCTGCGCCGAGCGCGGCGACAGCACCCAGCCGGACGCCCCCACGGCCGCGAGACCGTCCGCTTCAGCGATGCTCGACGCCGCCATTGCGGGCGACCATAGGACAGCGGAGGAAAAGGCCCGCGACGCCTGGCGCCATCCGAAGGAGACGCTCGCGTTTTTCGGCGTCGAGCCTGACATGACCGTCGTTGAAATCTGGCCCGGCGGCGGCTGGTACACAAAAATCCTGGCGCCCTACCTTGCATCCGGCGGCGGGGTTTACATCGCGGCGCAGCGCGATCCCGCGTCGAGCGCCCGCGCCGCAGAAGCGGTCCAGAAATTCAAGGACGCCTATGCCGATACGGCGCTCTACGGCGACATTCGCATCAGCGTGCTGGGCAAGGACGCGGACATCGCGCCTGAGGGGACAGTCGATGTCGTCCTCACGTTCCGCAATGTCCATAACTGGATCAGCGCCGGCGAGGCGGAGGATAATTTCAAAGCTTTTTATCGCGCGCTGAAGCCCGGCGGCGTGCTCGGCGTCGTCGAGCACCGCGCGGACGAAGACGCCCCGGACGATATCGCCACAGGCTACGTCAAGACATCGACGGTGAAGGCGCTCGCGGAAGGGGCCGGCTTTGCGTTTGTCGAAGCGTCTGAAGTCAACGCGAACCCGGCCGACACCAAGGATCATCCCTTCGGCGTCTGGACCTTGCCGCCGGTGCGCCGTTCGTCGCAATCGCCCGGCCAGGAAGACCCGGCCTTCGATCGCGCGAAATATGATGCGATCGGGGAAAGCGATCGCATGACGCTGAAATTCGTGAAGCCGCAGTCATGACCGCCGCCGACCCCCTGACTGCCGCCGCCGCCGCCGCTTTCCGACAAGGATTCGGCGCAGTTCTTGAAATCGTAGCAGAGGGCGCAACGCCTTTTTTCATCGACGGGCGGGGAGAGACTTGCGCCGTGGTTGCGGCGGCCCCTGCGGGCGCCGTTCCGGCCTGCGTCTGGCGCGCGGCCCCCGATACGTTGGCGCGCATTTTCGAAGGCGGGCGGGCGCTTGAAAGCGCCTATCTGTCGGGGCGTCTCAAAATCAGCGGCGACATGAGCGTCATGGCCCGCCTTGTTCTGGAGAGTCCGCAATAGCCGAATTCATCCGCATCCCGTCGAACCCGGTTCCAGAGGGCGCTGAAGCGATCGACTTCGAGGGCGCCGACGGGGGCTATCTGCGCGCTGCGGTCTTTCCGGCGAAGAACCATCGGGCGACAGCGGTCCTGATGGGGGGGCGCTCCGAATTCATCGAGAAATATTTCGAGGTGGTCGAGGATCTGCGTCGCCGCGGCTTCTCCGTCGCGACGATGGACTGGCGCGGGCAGGGGTTATCGGAGCGCCTGCTGCCTGTGCGCGAGAAAGGCCATATCCGCGATTTCGGCGTTTTCCGCTCGGACCTTCGCCGCTTTACGGATGAGATCGCGCGCAAGCGTTTCGCGGGGCCTTACGTTCTCATGACCCACTCCATGGGCGGCGCGCCGGCGCTGCAGATGCTCGCGGACGGCGATGAGACGTGGCGCTGCGCGGTTCTATGCGCGCCGATGACGGCGCTCTTCGATGAGCCGCACAAACGGATCGGCGTGCGGCTCCTCGGCGAGGCGGCGTCCCGCCTCGGCCTTGCGCGTTACGCCATTCCGGGCGTCAAGGAATACTCGATGGCGTTCGAAGGGAATGTGCTGACCTCCGATCCCGTCCGCCACCGACGATTTCAGGACCTGCAGTCGGCCGCGCCGAACGCGACGATTCGTGAACCGACTTACGGCTGGATCAGGGCGGCCACCGAAGCCATGGACGATCTTCATCGCAAGAACCGCTTCGCCAACCTGAAGACGCCGGTGCTCATCGTTTCGGCGGAGAACGATCAACTCGTCCGGTCAAGCGATCATCGCTGGCTCGGCAAGCAGTCGCCGCTGATCGAAGTGGTGACGATCAAGGGCGCGCTGCACGAGATCATGATGGAGCGCGACGAGATCCGGAACCAGTACTGGGCCGCGTTTGACGCCTTCGTCGAACCGAAGATCGCGGCGCAAGAAGCGTTCGCCTGATTCATTCCGCAGCGCGCGGCCATGCGGCCGGGGACTCGTCCTTGGGCTCCGGCGGCGAAGGCGGCGCGAGCGGTCGTCTGAAGAGTTTTCCTAACGACGCTGCCGTCCGCTCGAGCGCCGCCGGCGCCCGCGCGCCGATCACCGCCGGAGCAGAAAGCAGGACAGGCGTCAGCACCAGCGTCAGAAACGCCGAGAAAAGCAGGCCGTAGACGACCGCCGACGACAGGAGCACCCACCAGTCCGACGTCGTCGATCCGCGCGACAGCGAGCCGTTGATGAAATCGACGTTCAGTTCAAAGACCATCGGCAGCAGGCCGAGCACCGTCGTCCCCGTCGTCAGCAGCACGGGCCGGACGCGCTGCACGGCGGTGCGCAAGGCGGCGTCTTTCACCGGCAGGCCCTTGCGGCGAAGATGTTGGTAGGTGTCGATGAAGATGATGTTGTTGTTGACCACGATGCCGGCGAGCGCGACGATTCCGACGCCGGTCATGATGACGCTGAGATATTGACCGCTCAGCGCGATGCCGAGAAGCACCCCGAACACCGAAAAGAAGACGGCGGTGAGCGTCAGCGCGGCGTGATAGAAATTGTTGAATTGCAGGAGCAGGATCATCGCGATCATGAACAGCGCGGCCGCCATCGCGCCGACGAAGAATTGCGCCGCGGCGTTCGTTTCCTCGTCAGCCCCGCGAATGACCCACTCGATATCGGGCCCGAGCGCGCCTGACTGAAGCCAGTTCTTCATCTCCGCGATGGCGACGTCCTGGCTGACGGGATGACCTTCGACGCGGGTGTTGCCGTTCGCCTTGATATCGATCACGCGCCGGCCGTCACGCCTGACGACGCGGTCGACCTGCGGCCGCGCCTCGCGCTTTACAAAGTTGGAAAGCGGAACGGCGCCGCTCGGCGTTGAAACGGCGATGCGGTCCAGCGCGAGGATCGAGCGGTCTTCCTCTGGAAAGCGGACGCGGATGTCGATCTCTTCGTCCGCGTCGTCGGGCCGGTATTTGTCGACGAGAAGGCCGTCAGTGGCGAGCTGCAGGACGCCGCCGGCTTCCTGCACCGAAAGATCGTAACGGCCCGCGAGCGCACGGTCGATCTCCATCGACCATTCGATGCCCGGAAGAGGCAGGGAGTCTTCCTGATCCATGAAGGTCGGCACTTCCTGGCCCTCGACGACGACAGTGTCGGTCTCCGTGAAGGCGCGCACCTTGCGCGCCGCTTCGACCATGGCGTCGAAGTCGGCTCCCGAGACTTCGACCTGAACGTCCTTGCCGATGGGCGGTCCGCCTTCGCGCTGGCGGACTTCGACGACGACGCCCGGCACGACGCCGATCATCTCGCGATAGGTCTCGACGAGCACGCGCGAGTTTTCGCGTTCGGAATAGGGAATGAGGTTGACGCCGACGATGCCGATCGTCTCCGCCGGCATGTCGTTGGAGCGCGCGAGACCCGGGCCCGTCTGCAGATAGACGCTCTCGATCGCCTCATGGCCCTCGATGCGCGACGACACTTCCTTCACCGCCGCGAATTTCTCGGCCGCGGACATGTTGCCGCGCCCGAGCACCAGCACGTTGATCTCCTCGCTGTCGTTCTGGAGGAAGAACTCGACGTCCGGCGACGCCATCCGGAATTCGTTCCAACAGACGAACAACACGGCTGCGGTCGCCAGCATCGCCAGCAGCGGTTTTTCAATCAGCGTTTTCAAAAAGCGCGCGTAACGGCCGAGCGCGCCGCCATGCGAGAGAGGATCGACATCATCGCTGTCGACGCGCGCCTCGCCGCCGGTCTTTCCCTTGAGTTTGAAGCGCTGCTTCAATCCTTTCGGAACGCCGGCGACCGCGCCGATCGCAGGAAGGAAGAAAAGCGCGACGACCAGCGATGAGGACAGCACGAAGATGAGCGTGATCGGCAGGTATTTCATGAACTCGCCGGAGAGGTCGTTCCAGAACAGGAACGGCACGAACGCGGCGAGGGTCGTCGCTGTCGACGTCGTCACCGGCCAGAACATCCGCTTGGCGGCCTCGTAATAGGCGTCGCGCCGCGCCGCGCCCTCGCTCATGCGGCGATCGGCGTATTCGATGATGACGATGGCGTTGTCGACGAGCATCCCGACCGCAAGGATGAGGCCGAACATGACCATAAGATTGAGCGTCAAGCCCGCCGCTGACAGGAAGAGAAAGCTCATCAGGAAAGAGGAGGGGATCGCGACGCCGACCATCAACGCCGAGCGCAGACCCAACGCGCCCACGATGACGATCATGACGAGGAAGACGGCTGTCAGCACCGAAGAGGTGAGCCCCGACAGATTGTCGCGCACGGTGACGGAGGCGTCGCGCAAGAATTCATGGCGTATCGAGGCCGGGCGATATTTCGCATCGTCCTCGACGATCTTCCGCGCCGCCTCGATCGTCTCGATGATATTGGCGCCGGCGCGCTTGGTGATCTCAACGCCGATCGCCGGACGTCCGTTGAAAAGCGCGTAGCCTTGCCGGTCGACGAAAGTCCGCCGCACCTCTGCGAGGTCGCCGACCGTGACGACGCGGTCGCCGTCGACGCGCACCGGAATGTCGCGAACGTCGCGCGGCGACTTGATCAGGCCGGGAACCTTCACCTGGAAGCGGCCGTCGGCGAAGTCGGCGGCTCCCGCAGTGACGAGCTGGTTGTTGGCGGTGACGGCGCGCACGACTTCGGCCGGCGTCAGGCCGTAAGACTGGAGCACTTCCGGCCGCACGACGACTTCGAGCAGTTCCTCGCGCGCGCCGGTGAGGCGCGCCTCGAGCACGCCGCTGACGCTCCGCAGCCGGTCTTCAAGCCGTTTGGCGACGCGATAGATCGCGCGCTCCGGCGCGTCGCCGTAGATGATCGTCGTCAGAATCGGAAATTCATTCTGGAGATTGAATTCCGTGACGACCGGCTCTTCGGCGTTCGCGGGATATTTCGCCTTAGCGCGGTTGACGGCTTCGCGAACGTCAAGAACCGCCTGATCGACCTCGATCGCCGTCGAAAACTCAAGAATGATCTGCGCCGCGCCGTCATAGGCGAGGCTGTCCATCTGGACGAGACCTTCGACGGATTGCAGTTCAAGCTCGGTCGGCCGGATCAGCAGTCGTTCGCCGTCTTCCGGCGAAATCCCCGGCAGCGGCATCGTGACGAGCACGAAAGGCGCCGGAATATCGGGTTCCGCCTCGCGCGGGATCGACAGATAGGAGACCGCGCCGAAAATCGTCACGACGAGCAGCGCGGTCAGAACGACCCGAATGCGCGAAAAGGCGGCGTCGATAAGCCCGGTCATGGCGCGCCGCCCGCAACGCCGGACGCCGCGACGATCTCGCCGTCTTTCACATATTCCTGCCCGCGCACGATGACGCGCTGCGCGCCCTCAAGGCCGGTGATCCAAACGCCGTCCGCGTCCTCGCCGATCAGGCTGACGGCGTGAAATCGCGCGCGGTTCTCCTCGTCGATCACGCGCACGCCGACGCGACCCTGATCGTCGAGCGTCAGCGCGGACCTCGGCGCCTTCAGCGCATCGCGGGGGCGGCCGCGCACGATCATGTCGGCGGTGACGCCGTCGCGCAGCTTGCCGTCCTCATTCGGCACTTCGACCTCGATGTCGAAAGTTCGCGTCACCGGGTTCGCCGCCGCCGCGACGAAGCGGACGACGCCCTCGACCGTCTCGCCGGTGGCGAGCTGCGCGCGCGCCGGATCGCCAGCCTTCACAAGCTCGACATCCTTTTCCGCGATCGCTCCGACGATGAGGAGCGGATCCGGCTTTACGACCGTGCCGCAAGGATCGCCCGGCTTCAAAAGATCGCCGACCTCGGCGTCGCGCGCGTCGAACACGCCGTCAAAGGGCGCGCGGACGAATGTCTTTTCGAGTTCGATTGCGGCGCGATCCGCATTCGCGCGCGCCTGATCGCGCGTCGCCTTTAGGCCGGCAAGTCCCGCCTCGGACCGAAATCCTTCCGCCGCAAGCTTTAGGGCGGCCTGATAGTCGATCTCGGCTTTTCGGAGAGCGGCGTCCGCTTCGCGCTTGGCGGCGTCGCGCGCCTCCACGTCGAGCCGGCAGAGGACATCGCCCTGTTTCACGGCGGCGCCGAGCGCGACGGGGGTCGCGATGACGACGCCGGACGCATCGGCGCGCACGGTCACCTTTTGGTCCGCTTCCGTGCGCCCGCGGATGGCGAGCGTCCCGGCCTTCTGCTCGGGGGTCAACAGCTCCGCGACGACAGAGAGCGTGCGCTCATCGATCGGCGCCTTCTCTTCAACCGAAAGGGCGCGCAGGCCCGTGCGCACGCCAAAATAGGCGACGGTCGCCGCTACGATCAGGAGAGCCGTTCGGACAGACGAGGATAGTTTCATGGGGACGACCCCCCTCCGGGCGCAGCGACCATCTGCGACGCACATCGTTACGCCGGCGAAAAACGCCGGGACCATTACTATACGGTTTTAAACCAAATAGTTTACCAAAAACCGCTTGCAAGGGTGCGGCATGTCAGCCGTCGCATCCGGCCTTATTGCAGGTCAGTAATATTGCGCGCCGATCATGGCTTCGGGCGGGGCCTTGTTCAGCACCGTGCCGACGATGTTGACGCCCTTCAGAAGGCGCATCGCCTCCTTGATTTCCGGCTCCCGGGATTGGCCGCTCGCCACCACGAGCAGGACGCAATCAACCTTCGGAAGAAAGGCGATGGTGTCGTCGCAACCGAGCATCGGCGACATGTCGAAGATCACGATGCGCGAGCCGTAATCGGCGACGGTGCGCGCGATCAGTTCGTCCGCTTTCGCCGAAGTCAGATGTTCGGCGCCCCTTCGCGACACGCGCTCATTGGCGATGACGAGCACATCGGGAAGGTCGGGCTTCAACGTGACGTCGTGGAGAGAGGCGGTTCCCTCGAAATAGTCGAGAATAGACGGCGGATCGGCGATGCCGAGATAACCGGCGACGCGCGGCCGGTAAAAGTCGAGATCGACGATCGTCGCCCGCGACCCTTGCTTTGATCCGATCGCGATGGCGAGGTTGATGGCGGTGACGGTTTTTCCTGCGCCCGATCCCGGCGAGATCACCGCCAGCGTGCGCCAGTTGTTGTCCTCCATCCGCTGCAGGACGCGCGTGCGCAGCACGCGATAAGCGTTGAGCACCGGGTCCTGCTCGTTCGAGATGATGCGGTGTTCGGAGAAGCGGTCGAAATCGCAGTTGACCTCTCGAAAGTTCTCCGCCGTGCGCGACGGCGTGCGCTGAAATTTCTGCAGATCCGGCGCGCCCTGCGCAGGTCCGCTCTTTTCGCCGGCGCGTTCCCGGCGAGCCTTCGTAACTGCGTCTCTGATGCGATCCATCGGGGTACCGGGTCAGCTTGTTCAGGCGGGCTTCGGCCGCATGATGCGGGGCAACGAAAAACGGCCTGTCTTGCGCGCTTCGATATAGGGAATGATGGCGATCGGCGGCTCTTTCGCGATCGCTTCCAGATGACGCCGTCCGCGCAGGCTTGCAAACACGATTTCAGCGAGAGCCGCACAGGCAAGCCCGGCGCCGACCGCGGCGCCGATAAGCAGGATCATCAGTTGACCGCGATTGGGGCTCGCCGGCTCGTCCGGCTTTTGCGCCGCTTCAAGGATGGTGAACTTTTCCGACTTCTGTTCGCCTTCGAGATTTGCGGAGAGCGTTGCAGCCGACTGCTTGTCTCTCAGGGCGTTGTATTCGTTCGTCAGGTTCTGGTAATCGCGCGTCAGCGACGACAGCCCGCGCTCGACGATCGGCGTTCTCGCGATGCGGTCCTGCATGTCGGCGATGGTCTTTCGCAGCGACACGATCTGATCCTCATAGGAAGCGAGCCGGCTTGAGGTCGTGTCCATGCGGCCCTGCAGCTGCGTCATCACGAGATCGGCGGACCCCGCCGCCGCTTCTTTGGCGATCTGCGAACTCAACGCTTCACGGGCCTGCGCCGCAGCCTCGCGCCGTTCCGCAAGAACGGCCTCATCGACGGGATCGGCCTTGCGCGCCTCACGCAAGGCCGTGTCGGCGGCGGCGAGTTCGTTGCGCAGTTTCTGGACGGCGGCGCTCGGCGCGAGCTGGCGCTCGAGCGCTCTGATCTGGTCGCGGACGGCGCGCACGTCCGGATGGGAGTCCGTCTTGTCCGCGCGCAGCGCCGCAAGCTGCGTCTTCAGGCGCTGAAGATCCTGCGCAGGGCCGTCGGCGCCGCCGACGCCTGCGAGATAGGTGGCGATCTGGTTCTGGATGGCCGACAGTTCTTCCTCGGCGAGCTTCACGCCGGCTTCGGCGCGCAAGAGCTCTTCCTGCGCGCGCGTCAGCGTGTCGCGATGAAGACTGAGATTCTCGGGGAGGGCGTCAGCGTTCTCGGACTTGTACTTGGCGATCCGTTCGTCCGTCTGATCGATCAGGTCGGCAAGGCGGCGCGTCTCCTGCGTGAAGAATTCGGTCGCGGTCGAAGCGCGGTCCGTCCGTGTGCGCACGTCCTCGCTCAGGAACAGCGTCATGAATTCATTGGCGACTTGATAGGCCTTCTCAGGCGAGCGGTCGGAATAGCTGACCGTGAAGGCGATCGTGTTGTCGTTCGCTCCGGCCTTCCGGCGGTTCTTTTGTCCCGACGCGGAAATGATGCCTACGCTGAACGCCTCACGCATCCTCTCGACGCGCTGGCTCTCCGACAACCCGAGCTCCTTCGGAAAGAGGTCGTATTTGTCAGCGACCTCCAGAAGTCGGTTGCGGGTCATGACGCGCTGGCTGATCGTCTGGATGCGTTCTTCGGCGTAGGCGTTGATGGTCGTCTGCACCCATTCTTCGGGAATCTGCTGGGACTCGATTAGAATCTTGCCCTGCGCCTTGTAGATCGGGGGCAGCATCATGATGGCGACGAAGCCCGCCGGCAGCAGGACGACGATCGGCGCGATAAAGTAAAGAATTCTGCGCTTCAGGATGATGAGCGCGTCCTCAAGGGAGAACTCTTCGTTCATGGGCTCCAGCTCCAGGCGCAGGCCGCGTTCGCGGGTCCCCAGCAAAATAGGCGCCGCCGTCAGGCGGTCAAACACCATTCTCGGGCCAAACGACGCCGCGTCCTAGTGAAAAGCATCACAAAAACAAATCCGGCCCCCAGAAAAGGGCCGGCCTGATTTCAGCGACGCCCAATCCCGGTCAGGCCGGCCGACGGCGACTGATCGCGAAGCCGAGGCCTGCAATCCCGGACAACAGGAGCGTCAGCGCCCCAGGCACGGGAACCGCGCTGGCGATCGATGCGACGAAAAACTTGGCGTTAGCGTCCTGGCCGCGGACGAAATCCCACCGGATCCAGTCGACCAGGCCAAAATTCCGCGACGCCGCTTCGGCGAAGGAAATCGTCGCCATCGAAACGACGCCGCCAAGGCTTGTCGTGATCTTGACGAGCAACGACGAAGCGTCGAGCGATCCAAAGCGGCCGTTGAAGGACATCCCGGCGACCTCGAACGGGCTGTCGGCAAAATCGACGCGGACAAACTCGCCATGGCTGATGGCGTCATCAAGCGGGTCGCTGCAAAGGTTTGCGGCGTCGACCGCCGTGCAGACCCCAAGACCAGCTTGGCGGTTCTTGATCCCGCCGCTGTAAGAATGCTCGTAGGCGTTCAGATAAGCGGTGTCGGACGTCTCCGCGCCGCGACCTGCCGAGAACCGCAAATTGAGGTTTCCGAGCCGCAAGGTGTTCAGGACGTCGCCGTCCGAAACGCCGCGTTCGCCGCCCAGATCAGCCTCTTGGGCGAAGTTGACCGTCACGGCGCCGGCCGAGCCGACGGAAAGAAGAGTGGCCGCAGCCAAAACGACGACGAGCTTCATCTTACACAACCCAAAAGGTTACAGGTTTCGCGGCCAGAGGGTTGCGGGGGAGCCTTTACCGCAACTGCGAACGATTTCGGATACGCCCCGAACAGAGTCAAATTAATTCTACCCGTCCTTGCGGAAACTGGGTAAAAATTTCGTAGGTTTTTCAGAAATTTGGCATTCGTTCGCCGATTTGGTGCGCATTTGGCGGAGGCGCGCGCGCGCAGGTTGCAATCGATTGGCGTTGTGTTGCGACGCACAATGCCTTTAACCGTGATGCTGCACGATCCCGGTGCGGGGTCGATCCCGGAGTCGGGCTATTTCTAACGTCCACCCCTGGATGGCCTTGGCGTGAACCTTGCTCGGGCGTCGACGCGTTTTAATGTTGTTGGCTTGAACGTCCTTAACGGGCGCTCGACGCGAAGGAAGTGACGTGGCGACCAAGCAGGCTTCCATCCAGAATCCCGCGCCGCCGGCCGACGCGCCCGCCCGGATCGCGCCGCTGCGGCAGACGGATGAGTTTGACCGCAAAGTCTGGTCGGTGCTCGGCGTTCCGGTCGACGCGCTTGACCCGCAGAGCGCCGTCGCTGCGATTGAGCGTGCGGCGCGCGACGGCGAGCGGCTCTCCTTCGTGACGCCGAACGTCAATTTTCTGGTCCGCGCGACCTGCAGCCCGGAAGAGCGCCGACGGCTCGTTGATGCCGATTTGAGCTTTGTCGATGGCGCGCCGCTCGTCGCAATCGGCCGTCTTCTTGGCATGAAGGGGCTCACCCGCTGCGCAGGATCTGACGTGTTTGACGCGCTCCGCCGGCGCCCTGCATTCGCCGGACGGCGCATTAGGGTGTTTTTTTTCGGCGGCCGCGAAGGAGCAGCTGAAGCGGCGGCGGCCGAACTCGCCCGCGAAAACCGCGGCCTTGAAGCGGTCGGTGCGCTAAACCCCGGCTTCGGCGATCTCGAAAGCATCAGCACCGCAGCCGTTATTGACGCCATTAATGCCGCGCGGCCGGATTTCCTGATCGTCGCTCTGGGCGCTTCGAAGGGACAGGAGTGGATCGACGCCAATCTTGATCGCCTGAATGCGCCTGTCGTCGCGCATCTCGGCGCGGTGGTTGATTTCACCGCCGGTTCGATCGCACGCGCGCCGGTTTTATTCAGGCGCGCCGGACTCGAATGGGCGTGGCGGATCGCCGCCGAGCCGTCGCTCTGGCGGCGTTACTGGAACGACGCCTGCGCCCTTGCTGCGATTGTATTCACGCGCCTGACGCCCGCCCTCGGCGCCGGCCGCCGTTCCGGCGTCCCTGCATCCGCCGCGCTGTCGTCCGAGTCGGGTGTCGTGAGGATTGCGCTCGGAGGCGATCTTTGCGCGGACGATCTGGCGCCGGTCCGCAGCGCCTTTCGAGCGGCGGGCCGGGGCGCCGGCGACGTCATTCTCGACTTCACGCAGGCCGGCGCCGTCGATGCGGCCTTTCTCGGTCTTGCGCTCGTGCTTGAGAAAGCCCTTCGCCGCCGCGGCGCCGTTATCAGGATCGCCGGCGCGTCGGCGGCGCATCGCCGACTCCTGAAGGCCCACGCCATGACCTACGAACCGGCGTCCTCCGGCGCGCCGAAAGCCAGTGAAAACGTCGACGTTTCAATTGCCGCGGCGCGCTAATCCGCCTAGACGACCGTCAATGGTGTTATCAGCCTTGGGGAGTGAAAAAGAAATGTCCCGCATCATGCGCAAGAAAACGCTCAGCCTGTCGATGATGATCGCCGCCTCGGCGCTCGCGCTCGCGGCGTGCGCGTCGCCGGAGCAACGTCTCGAAAAGTACAACAAGAGCGGCGAAGCGTTCCTCGCGGACGGCAAGCTCGGCATGGCGAACGTCCAGTTCCTGAACGCGCTGAAGATCGACGAGCAGAACGTGCAGGCTCTCACCGGAATGACGAAAATCGCCGAGAAGAAAGGCGATTACAACCAGATGTTCGGGCTGCTTCAGCGGCTCCACCGTATCGATCCCAAGAACGAAAAAGTCAGGCTCGACCTCGCCAAGATTTATCTGCTTGGAAATGACACGGCGGAGGCGCTCGATCTTGCAGACGCGGTGATCGCTGAAAATCCGAACAACGCTGACGCGCTCGCCGTCAAGGCGGCGACGCTGTTCCGGCTCGGCGACACCGCCGGCTCGGTCGATTACTCGAAACGGGCGCTGGCGATCGACCCCAATTCCGCCGACGCGATCGCCGTCCTCGCCAGCGAACGGGTGAAAGCGAAAGACAACGAGGGCGCGCTCGCCGTTCTCGACGCCGCGCTCGCGAAAGAAGGCGCAGCGCCCGTTCTTGAGCTCCTGCGCGTGCAGGTCTTGGCGGTGCTCGGCCGCACCGACGACATCAACGACGCCTATAAGCGCCTCGTTGAGGCGAACCCGGACGACGCGAATTACCGCCGTCTCTACGTCACCTCTCTGATAGAGCTCAACAAGCTCGATGAAGCGCGCGAGCAGCTCGTCGAGGTCGCGAAGCTGCTCCCGAAGCAGAACGAGGCCAAGCTTGACGTCGTTCGCGTCGACTATCGCATCGGGGGGCGCGCCAAGGCGGAAGAGACCTTCAGAAAATACATCGCGGAGAATCCGGACGATACCGATCTGAAGTTCGCCCTCGGCGCGTTCCTGCGTGAGCAAAAAGACAACGCCGCGGCGGAAAAAGTGTACGGCGAGATCGCCGAACGCAAAGGGGCCGAGCTCGATGAGGTCTTGCGCGCGCGCAATGAGATCGCCGCGATCCGCATCGCCGAAGGCAAGACGGCCGAAGCCGAAACCATCATCAACGACATTCTCGCCAAGGACCCGAAAGATTCCGGCGCGCTGACGAAGCGTGCGGGCTTCATGATCGACAAGGGCGACATCGACGCGGCGATCGGCGACCTGCGCGTCGTCGTCAACGACAGTCCTGACGCATGGGCGCCGCGCCTGCTGCTCGCCGCGGCCTATGAGCGAAAGGGCGACCTCAATCTTGCGGAAAGCGAGTACGCGCGCGCCGTCGAAACGGCCAAGCGGGCGGCGCGGCCGTCCAATCTTTTCGCGCGCTATCTCATTCGCCAGGACAAGAAGGATCGGGCGGCGAAAGTGCTGACGGATTCGCTCGGCGCCGAACCTCGCGACGAGGAGAACCTCAAATTGCTCGCCGCCTTGCGTCTTGAACAGCAGGATTGGCGCGGCGCGGAGGAGGCGGCCAAAGCGCTCGCCGAAATCAACAAGGAAGACGCCGTCTCCAGCAGCATTCTCAGCGCCGCCTACGCCGGACTTAAGGACTATACGGGCGCCATCGATGCGCTGACGAAGGAGAACGAGCGTCGTCCGCTTGACGCGCGCCCGCTCGCAAATCTCGTCCAGGCCTATGTGAACGCCGATCGCGTTCCCGAAGCGGAGACCTTCCTCAACGAGACGATCGCGAAAAATCCCCCGGCCTATGACGCGCGCATTCTCCTTGCGCAGCTGCAGCGTCAGCAACGAAAGCCGGCCGAGGCCCTTGAAACGCTCAAAGGCGCGGTCGCCGGAGATCCGCTCCGGTCAGAAGCGTATGAGCTGATGTACAACATCTATGCGGGCGAAGGACGCCGCGCTGAAGCGGGCCAGGTGATCGAGCAGGCTCTGTCGGCGATACCGAACAATGACGGCATGCAGGTCCTGAAAGCCGATCATCTAATCGCCGAGGGCAAGTACGACGACGCCATCACGCTCTATGAAGCGATCCGGACGCGCCGTCCGAACGACCTCATCGTCGCCAACAATCTTGCGAGCCTCCTTTCGGAGCGCGACGACGCCCAGAGCCAGAAGCGCGCCGTCGAAGTCGCGGCGCCCTTGAAAGGCGCGGAGAACGCCTTTTTCCTCGATACTTATGGCTGGGCCGCCTGGCGGGCTGGCGACAAAGCCGCGGGGCTTGCGGCGCTCGAAAAGGCTGCGGCGGGCGCCCCCGGCGTCGCCGACATCCGCTTTCATTACGGCGTCGCGCTGATTGAAAGCGGCGAAGTCGAGCGGGGGCGCAAGGAGCTTGAAGCGGTGATCGCCGCGCCGGGCGCGCCGTCGGCGCGCGTCGCTGAGGCGCGCCGGCTGCTCGCCCAATAGCGCGCGCCGCCGCGAACACGGGTCCCTGGAAGGCGTCATGTACGAAGAGTTCTACGGCCTGACGGAAAAGCCATTCTCGATCCAGCCGGACCCGTCCTTTCTTTATTGGGGCCGCGGACACCGGCTCGCCTATGCGATGCTGGAATACGGCGTCGTCAATCAGGCGGGCATCTCCGTCATCACGGGCGAGGTCGGCTGCGGGAAGACGACGCTCATCCATCGCCTGCTCGAACAGCTTTCCGACACCCACACCGTCGCGCTCCTGTCGAATATCCAGCAGGGGCGCGGCGATCTGTTGAGCTGGGTGCTGATGGGTTTCGGCGAACCCTTCGCCGGCAAGACTCACGTCGAATTATTTGCGCAGCTCCAGCAATTCTTCATTCGCGAATACTCGCGGGGCAAGCGCGCCGTCCTCATCATCGACGAGGCGCAGAACCTGTCGGTGGACATGCTCGAAGAGCTTCGCATGCTCTCGAACATCAACGCCGGAAAGGATCAGCTTCTCCAGCTCATCCTCGTCGGTCAGCCGCAGCTGAAAGACCTCCTCAGCAGACCCGACATGCTCCAGCTCGCCCAGCGCATCGGGTCGGATTTCCACCTGTCGCCGCTGTCGCGCGACGAGGTTCATTCCTATATCGACACGCGCCTCACGATTGCGGGCGCGCGCCGGCGCATCTTCTCGGACGCCGCCATGGACCTCATCGCCGAGCAGTCGCGCGGCGTCCCGCGCGTCATCAACATCATCGCCGACACCGCGCTCGTTTACGCCTTTTCCGCGCAGGACGACGTGGTCGGCGAGGAGACGATCCGCTCGGTCATTCGCGACAAGCTCGATTACGGCGTCTTCGGTCTCGCAACGAGCCCGAACGTCAAACTGACGGAATGGCGCGAGCCGCGCGCGGCCGCCGGCTTCATCCGCGAGGCGCCGGTCGAGGCGAAGCGCGCCGGCGAATCGAAGACGGGCGAGTCCACGGCCCGCATCACGCGCAGCATGGGCGTACGGCTCGTTGCGGCCGAAGCCGCGCCCGCGGTTGCAGAACCGGCGGCGCCGATCGGCGGGCCTTCGCTATATGTGCACGCCGAATACACGCCTGCGACGGCGTTTTCGGAACCGGCGGCCTATGCGAACGGCGAGAATCGCGCGCTGCGGCGGCGCCTGGCGGAGGTTTCCGCAGCCCCCGCCCCGGCGGAGGGTTTTCCAAGGGAGATCGGCATCGTCATCGTCGGCGGCGACCTTGCGGTCGCCGAGTCGCTCAACTCGGTGCCGGACGGCGCGGCCTTCGTGATAGCGGCGGCCGCTGAGGAGCCGGGGCTCGCTGCGGCGAAGGAAGCGGGCGTCAACATCGTCGAGGTCGCCGACAACGGCGGCGGCGGGCGTTGCCGGAACGCCGGATACCGCAAGCTCAAGAAAGAAAATCCCGATCTCCGTTACGTCCAGTTTCTCGACAGCGGCGCGGCGCTTGCGCCAGGCTGGCTCGAACACGCGGAAAAATTCATGGCGCGCCGCCCGGAAGTCGCTGCGCTCGAAGGGCGCACGGTGTTGGGCGAGAACGGCGCCACGCTGCTCGATCGCGTGAGCGTGTCGACGCGCGCGGCGGCGCCGGGAGAAATCCAGTCCGCCGGGCCCATCTCTCTGTTTCGCACCGACGCCTTCGAACAGGTCGGCGGATTTCGCACCGACATTGACGCCGACGCGACCGCCGATCTTTGCATTCGCCTTCGCCGGCGCGGCGCGCATATCTGGCGCAGCGACGCTGTCATGGCCGTGATCGAACCGAAGCGCCACACCCTGAAGACCTGGCGGCAGGAAGCGGTTCGCAGGGGCTTTTCTTACGCCGCCGGCGCAGCGCTTCACGGCGCGCCGCCGGAGCGGTTCAACGCGCGCGAGCAGGCGCGGGCGTTTTTCTGGGGCGGCTTCGTACCGGCGCTCGCCATTCTCGCGGCGATCGTAATGGCGCTCGCCTCCGGAGCGTTGGGCGCCGATGCGCTGGTCGGCGTCGTCGCGGTCTTCACCGGCTTCATAACGGTCTACGCGCTGAAAGTGGCGGTGACCGCCATGCGCGCCGATGCGCCCGGCGTGCCGTCGTGGCCTTACGGGTTCTTTACGACGCTCGGCCATTTCTCGGAGTTCTCGGGCGTCTTGAAATACTGGTTCGGCGGACCCGCCTCGTCCGGACCGAGAGGAAAAGCGCCCCGTTAGCGGCGGCGGGCGGCGGATCGAAGCGGAGAAGACGGCGCGATGACGCTCGCCTATCTCATCAACCAGTATCCGGGCATCAGCCACACCTTCATCCGCCGGGAGATCGAGGCGATGGAGCGGCGCGGCGTGCCCGTGTCGCGTTTCGCCATCCGGTCCTCAGCACACGGACTGATTGCCGCCGAAGACATCGGGGAAGCGTCGCGCACGAAGCGCATCGTCGGCGCCGCGCCTGCAGCGCTCGCCGGCGCGATTGCAGCGAGCGCGGTTTCGCGCCCCTTGGGCGCCGCCGCCGCCCTCGCCGACGCGTTGCGGCTGGGGCTCGGTTCGGACGCGGGACTGCTTCGCCATCTTCTCTATTTCGCCGAAGCGATGGCCCTTGCGGATTGGCTTCGCCGGGAGAAAATCGGCCACATCCACGCGCATTTCGGCACCAATTCGGCTATGGTCGCGATGCTCGCCGCGCGCATCAACGGGGCGGGCTTTTCAATGACCGCGCACGGCCCTGAAGAATTCGACCGCGCGCCGAAGATCGCGCTCGCCGAAAAAATTCGCCGCGCCGCCTTCGTCGCCGCCGTCTCGAGCTACGGCCGCAGCCAGCTGCGCCGCCTCGTCGAACCGCACGACTGGGAGAAGATCGTCATCGTCCCCTGCGGCGTTGATAGGGCCTTTTACGCCGGGGAACCAAAACCCATCGCGGCCGCAAACCGGTTTGTCGCGGTCGCGCGGCTGAGCGAGCAAAAAGGCATTCCGACGCTGATTGAGGCCTGCGCGCTGCTGAAGCGCGACGGGCGCCGCTTTTCCGTGACGATCATCGGAGACGGCGAATTGCGCGAGGCGATCGAGCGCCAGATCGCACAGGCGAATCTCGGCGGCGAAGTGACGCTCGCC
This sequence comes from uncultured Caulobacterales bacterium, assembly GCA_964578685.1. Classification (GTDB taxonomy): domain Bacteria; phylum Pseudomonadota; class Alphaproteobacteria; order Caulobacterales; family Parvularculaceae; genus Amphiplicatus. Next base: position 4,546 of record CAZOEB010000042.1, on the reverse strand, counting down.
GGCTGGAGGACGCCTGAAGAGGTTCGCCGCGCGATCGAAGATGCGGGAGTCTTCGTGCTGCCAAGCTACGCCGAAGGACTGCCGGTTTCGATCATGGAGGCGATGGCGCTCGGCCGCCCGGTGATCTCGACCTTTGTCGCCGGCATTCCTGAACTCGTCATTCCGTCCGAGACCGGCTGGCTGGTTCCTGCGTCGGACGCAGAAGCGCTCGCCGCCGCCATGGCTGACGCGATGGAGGCGCCGCTGAGCCGGCTCGCCGATCTGGGGCGCAAGGGCCGCGCGCGGGCGCTGGCGCGCCACGACGCCGATGCGGCGGCCGCGGTGCTGGAGGCTGCGTTCGACCGCTTCGCCTCGGGATCGCGCGCATGATCGCGCTGCTCGCTCTGCTGCTGACGGCGCTCGGCGTCGCCGTGTTCGCGATCGTCATCTTCTTCGCGGCGGAGGTCGCTGCGAGCTTTTTCCGCCGCGCATCTGAAGCGCCGCCGGCGGGCCCCCGCGGACCGATCGCCGTCGTCATTCCGGCGCATGATGAAGAAGCGGGGATCGCCGCGACCGTCTCCGCAGCGCGCGCTCAGCTGGAAGCCGGCGACCGCATTCTCGTCGTCGCCGACAATTGCAGCGACAAGACCGCTGCGGCGGCGCGCGCCGCCGGCGCCGAAGTCGCCGAGCGTCTTGACGCCGAGCATCGCGGCAAGGGCTATGCGCTGCAGCACGGCGTCGATCAATTACGCGCCTCTCCGCCCGAAACGGTCGTGTTCCTTGACGCCGATTGCGATGTCGCGCCCGGGGCGATCGATCGCATCGCCCGGCGCGCGGTCCAGCGCCAGCGGCCCGTTCAGGCGCTTTACCTTGCGAGGCCGGCCGCGGAAGCAGGTCCGGCCTCGGCGGTTTCCGCCTTCGCCTGGCTCCTTATCAACCGTGTACGGATGACCGGTCTTCAGACGCTCGGCGGCTTTTCGCGCCTCACGGGCTCCGGTATGGCGTTTCCGTGGGCGCTCGCCGCGGGGCGGCGCTTCGCGACCGGCGAGATCGTCGAAGATCTGGCGATGACGGCGGCGCTGATCGAAGAGGGAACGCCGCCTATGCTTGAAACGGAGGCGGTCGTCGAGAGCGAGCTCGCGCGGTCCCAGGCGGGCGCTGCAACGCAGCGCGCGCGGTGGGAGCTCGGGTCGCTGCGGCTCGCCGTCCGGCAGGCTGGCGCGCTCTTCGTCAAAGGTCTCAGCGGCGACTGGCGATCACTCCTGATGGCGTTCGACCTCCTGGTGCCGCCGCTGACGGTGCTCGGCGCCGTCATCGTTGTCGGATGCCTTATTTCAATTCCTTTCGCGCTCGCCGGCCGACAGGCGCCTCTTGCGGCCTTCTGGGACGCAGCGCTCCTCCTCGCCGTCACAATTTCGGTCGCCTGGTTCGCCTACGGACGAACCGTGCTGCCGCCGAAGACTCTGGCGGGTCTCGGCGACTATCTGCTGGGCAAGCTGCGCGTCTATGGCGGCGAGGGGCGGGAGTCCGCCAGGAGATGGACGCGCACCGACCGCGGCGATGAAAAATGACGCGCGCGGCGGGCTTTGTCGCAATCGGACGCAATGAAGGCGAGCGCCTCATCGCCTGCCTAGACTCCCTGAAGGCGAGCGGCGGCGGCCCGATCATCTATGTCGATTCCGGTTCGACCGACGGGAGCGTCGAGGCGGCGCGCGCTCGCGGCGCTGACGTCGTCGCGCTTGACCTTTCGACGCCCTTCACCGCGGCGCGCGCCCGCAATGCAGGGCTCGCCCGGATGAAAGCCGTCGCGCCCGAACTGGCGCTTGTCCAATTCGTCGACGGGGACTGCACGCTTGCGCCCGACTGGCTGGCGAAATCGATCGCGTTCCTCAACGCCCATCCTGACGTCGCGGTCGTCTGCGGGCGCCGGCGCGAGCGTTTTCCGGAGGCGAGCCTCTTTAACCGTCTCTGCGACCGCGAATGGGACACGCCGGTCGGCGAGGCGCTCGCCTGCGGCGGCGATGCGCTGATGCGCATCAGCGCGCTCAGCGAGGTCGGCGGCTATCGTGATGACCTTATCGCCGGGGAGGAACCGGAATTATGCGTCCGCCTGCGGGAGAAGGGTCATCGCATCTGGCGCCTCGACGCGGAGATGACCCTTCATGACGCGGCGATGACGCGTTTCGGCCAGTGGCGGCGCCGGTGCGAGCGCGCCGGCCATGCCTTCGCCGAGGTGTCCTATCTGCACCGGCATTCTCCTTTCGGCATCTGGGCGGCTGAAACGCGGCGCGCCTTGCTCTGGGCGGGCGCGGCCCCGGCGGCGATCCTGCTCTCGGTCGCCGTGTCGCCGTTGATGGCGGCCCTGTTGTTGGTCTACCCCGCACAGATCGGGCGCCTTTACGCTCGCTATGCGCGTGAAGGCGAGGACGCGCTGCCGCGCGCGGCGTTGACCGTGATCGGCAAATTCGCCGAGGCGAAGGGGGCGGTCAGCTTTTACCTTGGCCTTGTCGGCGGTGCGCGGCGGCGGCTGATCGAATACAAATGAAGGCGCCGCAATTGCACGCAGGAAAGAGAGCGCGCGGCGTGCTAAGGGCGCGATTGGTTAACCAGCGACGAGGCGTCAGCACCACCCGTGTCTTACCTTGAAATCACCGATCCCCGTTACGGTCAGTTCGACGCCGAGGCGCTTCGCAAGAAGGGCCTTGAGCTGCGCGAGACCTATCAGAACGCCGAACCGTTCCCGCATATCGCGATCGACGACTTTCTGCCGGCCTCGATCCTCGATCTTTGCCTCGCCGAGTTTCCGACCAAGGCCGATCCCGACAGCCGCACCTTCGATCGCGATCAGGAGCGTTTCAAAACGAGCTTTAATCCTGACTACCTGACGCCGGCGGTCCGCTCCTTCTTTTATTCCCTGAATTCGAGGCCGTTCCTGCAATTCCTGGAGAATCTCTCAGGCATCAAAGGGCTCATCCCCGATCCTTTTTTCCTCGGCGGCGGCTTTCACGAAACGCGCGAAGGCGGACATCTTTCGGTCCACGCCGACTTCAACCATCACAAGCTGATGGATCTCGAACGCAGGCTCAACGTGCTCATCTATCTCAATCGCGACTGGCGTCTCGAATATGGCGGCGGCCTCGAACTCTGGGATGAAAAGATGGAAAGGTGCGTGCGCGCGATCGCGCCGGAATTCGGCCGCTGCGTCGTCTTTTCGACGACCGGCGACAGCTATCACGGCCATCCGGCGCCGATCGCGCATCCGCAAAAAACGCCTCGCCGTTCGATCGCGCTCTATTACTATACGGCGACATGGACGGAAGACTCGCGCGCCAAGACGACCCAGTTCCGCGCACGTAAAGGCTCGAAAGATCAAGCAGATTGGCGCGTCCGCCGCGAAGAGCTGCTGACCGAATATCTGCCGCCCGTGCTCGCGCGGCCGGTGATCCGGACGCTTCGCAGGCGCGCAAGAGCCGGCGACAAGGCGCCGCCCGCGCATTAACAGCGAACGAATGATCCGGGCCGAATCTTCGCGGCCGCCTTTACCCGACGTTCAGGGTGTCTTGCGCCTTCCCTAATTTTTTCATGCGAGTTTTGCGCGCGCCGTCAGCGCGGCGTTCTTGTTTGGCAGGCATCAATTCCAGCGGAGGGCGGGCGCGCCGGGGCGGATCGGCGCGCTTTCCTAATGGATGCTTAAGGGCTGGGTGCGCGCTTGACGAAAAATGCTGCTGCGGCGTTCGCCGACATCATCAATCCCGACGTCCTTCTCGGCGCCGGCGCCGCCGCGCGCGGGCGGCCCCGCCGCGCCGATGCGCGCGCAGCGGCGCTCAAGCGCGGGGCCGGGGCCGGCGTTCTCGCCGCCATGATCGGGGCGCAGATCGCCGAAGAGGCGGCGGCGAACCCGGACGGCGAGCGCGGCGACGACCTTGTCCGTCTGCTGTCGCGCGGCCGGATCTGCACCGGCCGCTTCAGCGCGCACGGATTTGAGGATGCAGGCGCCGGCCTGCTTCAGAGTTCGGCGGTTGATTTGCATACGAATCATTTCGCGTCCGCGCGCGCCCGCGGCCTCTCCGCCGACGGCCCGGTGATTTTCAATCCGACAGAGCAATTCCGCCTCACCGGCGACGACCACCCGTTCTTGCGCGGCCCGCATCAGCGTTTCGGCTTCCACCTTGAGCGGGAATTCTCCGCCCTGCGCGGGCGCAACGCCGAAGTCCCTTCCGAAGGGACGCCCGGCCCCGATCATTCGGGCGCCGACCATGACGGCGCGGCGGTCGGCGGCGGCCAGACCTCGGGAGCTAATCAGCCGACGCCGGGGCATGACGGCGCCGGGCATAGCGGCGGCGGGCATAGCGGCGGCGGCGGCGATCCCGCGCCGACGACGCCCAATAACAACCCCGCAGGCCACGCCGGACATCCGGCGGGCGGCGCTTCGCGAACCCTCGATGCGGCGATGCAAGCCGATCACAATGCGATCATGGCGCTCGTGCCGGTGTCGGCGGCGACTCATGTCGCGGTGAAGGACGGGTCGTGGTTCGACCCTGCGACCTGGGCGAACGGGGCCGTTCCG
>CAZOEB010000041.1:2939-23690 GCA_964578685.1 uncultured Caulobacterales bacterium | reverse complement strand
GCATCGTGCACATGGTCGCCGAAGCGCAGCGCAGCCGCGCGCCGATCCAGCGCCTTGCCGATCAGGTTTCCGGCTGGTTCGTGCCGGCGGTCATCGCCGCAGCGGCGGCGGCGTTCATCGCGTGGTTGCTCATCGGTCCGGCGCCGGCGATGAGCTACGGCCTGATCGCCGCCGTCGCCGTGCTCATCATTGCATGCCCCTGCGCACTGGGGCTCGCGACGCCGATATCGATCATGGTCGGGGTCGGGCGCGGCGCGCAGTCGGGCGTGCTCATCAAGAACGCCGAAGCGCTCGAACGCCTGGAGAAGATCGACACGCTGGTCGTCGACAAGACCGGCACGCTGACTGAAGGCAAGCCGAAAGTGGTCGCGGTGACGCCGGCCGGCGGTTTTACTGAAAATGACCTGATCCGCCTCGCCGCGAGTGTCGAGCGCGCGAGCGAGCATCCCCTCGCCCATGCGATCGTTGCGGCCGCGCAGGAGCGAGGCCTGACCCTCGCTGAACCCAAGGGCGTCAATTCGCCCGTCGGCAAAGGGGTTTACGGAACCGTCGACGACCGCGCGATCGCCATCGGCAACGCGGCGTTCCTGAAGGAACGCGGCGTCGCTGTCGCCGCGCTTGAGGCGGAGGCGGACGCCATGCGGAAAGACGGCGCGACCGCGATCTTCGTCGGCGTCGATGGCCGCCCCGCCGGCGTCATCGGCGTCGCCGATCCGATCAAGGCGACGACGCCGCAAGCGCTCGCCGCGCTAAAGGAAGCCGGTATCCGGGTCATCATGCTGACCGGCGACAACCGCACGACCGCGGAAGCGGTCGCGCGCCGGCTCGGCATCACGGATGTCGAGGCGGACGTGCTCCCCGACGCCAAGAGCGCCGTCGTCAAGCGTCTGAAAGCCGAAGGCGCGATCGTCGCCATGGCCGGCGACGGCGTCAATGATGCGCCCGCGCTCGCTGCGGCCGATGTCGGCATCGCCATGGGGTCGGGCACGGACGTCGCCATCGAGAGCGCCGGCGTCACGTTGCTCAAGGGGGACCTCAACGGCATCGTGCGTGCGCGGAGCTTAAGCCGCGCGACCATGCGCAACATCCGGCAGAACCTGTTCTTCGCCTTCGCCTATAATGTCGCGGGCGTTCCGATCGCCGCGGGCGTCTTCTTCCCCGTTTTCGGCTGGCTCCTCTCGCCGGTCATCGCCGCGGTCGCGATGGCGGCGAGCTCGGTCAGCGTCATCGCCAATGCGCTGCGCCTGCGGAGCGTGCGCATTTGAGGCGTCGGGGTCCCTTTGCGCTAAACTCCCCGGGCGCGCCTTACGTATGATAGCGTGACGCCATACGCCGCAGGGACCCCCCGCCGATGTTCGCCAAGATGACCTTGAAGATCCTTCACACGCTCGCCGCCGCGGGCCTCATCGGCGGGCTCGGAGCCTATATGCTGATGCTGGTCTTCGCGCCGCAGGAAACGGCGGCCGACTACGCCGACCTTCGCGAGACGATCAAGGCGATCAGCGATTACCTGCTGCTCCCCTCGCTCGCGCTCGCACTTGTCACCGGCCTCCTCGCAATGGTCGTTCATTATCCCTTTCAGGAAAGAGGCTGGGCCTGGATCAAGGCCGCGACCGGCATCCTGATGTTCAAGGGGATCCTGACGATCGTCAGCGCGAAGGCGGGCCATGCGGCGGAGATGTCGCGGAAGATTGCGGAAGGGACAGCGCCGCCGGACGCATTGCAGGGCCTCATCGATCTGGAGTGGGGAACCTTATGGATCGTCATGGCGCTCTCCGTCGCCAATGTCGTGCTCGGCGTCTGGCGGCCGAAAAGGATTTTCCCTGAAAGCAAACCTGCCGCAGAGACGCCGCCGGCGGCGGCGCTCCACGCTGTCGCGGCTCAAAAAATCGAACGCGAAGCGGCGTAGGGCGGGGTTTGCCCCGCCGCCTTCTGCGTCGCGGCCGGCCTAGCCGCGGCCGAAAATCTTCACCTTCGCCCGGGCGCGGCCGCGCGTTGCGGCGTCGTATTTGAGGTCGATGCGAGTGATGTTGCGATCGGCCCCTTCAAGGTCGATGTCGCGCGTGCAGTCGCCTTTGCCGAGGCGCGCGCGCACGGCGACGTCCTGACGGCCGCCATTGGCGAAATGCACGTCGATATCTTTCAGATCGACAGCGGCGCGATAGGCGCAGACCTTGATCTGCCGGAAATCGCGCGGGCCCGGCAGCACCATCGAATCAAAATCGGTGCGGTCGAGCACCTGGCGCGTGCCGATCAGCGTCCAGCCGTCGCCGGCGAGCGCGGGAAACGCGGCGCCGAGCGCAAGGATCAAGGCGATCTTCTGCTTCATTGCTCCCTCCGCTGCCGGCGCGCCGTCTGGCGCGCCGGGATTTTCCCGATACTGTCGTTCGGGCAGGTTTACAAACTGGGCGCTGCAGCCCGGTTAAACCAGCTCCACCGCTAGGCTCGTCGCTTCGCCGCCGCCGATGCACAGGCTCGCGACGCCGCGCTTGCCGCCGGTTTGCTTCAGCGCATTGAGGAGCGTCACGACGATGCGCGCGCCGGAGGCGCCGATCGGGTGGCCGAGCGCAATGGCGCCGCCGTGGATGTTGATTTTCTCGGCCGGGATTTTGAGTTCGCGCATCGCCGCCATCGGCACGACGGCGAAGGCCTCGTTGATTTCGAATAGGTCGACATCCTTCACCGACCAGCCGACGCGGTCGAGGAGCTTGCGGATGGAATCGACGGGCGCGGTCGTGAACCATTCGGGTTCCTGCGCGTGCGTCGCATGCCCGGCGATGCGCGCGACCGCTTTTCCGGCCTTGCTCCCGCGCTGGATGACGAGCGCCGCGGCGCCGTCGGAAATCGCGGAGGAGGAGCCTGCGGTCACCGTGCCGTCCTTCTCGAACGCCGCTTTCAGCGACGGGATTTTCGTCGCCTCGACCGTGCCGGGTTTTTCGTCGTCTGCGACGCTCACCGGTCCCTTGCGCGTTTCGACCTGATAGGGCGCGATCTCGGCGGCGAACTTGCCGTCCTTGATGGCGGCTTGCGCGCGCGTCACCGAGCGCATCGCGAACTCGTCCTGTTCGGCGCGGGAGAACTGCCATTCGCGCGCGCATTTCTCGGCGAAGATCCCCATCGCCGCGTGCTTGTTGTAGGGGTCTTCGAGGCCGTCATAGGCCATGTGGTCGAAAATCTGTCCGTGTCCGTACTTTATGCCGCTGCGCCCGGTGAGGAGGAGGTGCGGGGCGCCGGTCATCGATTCCATGCCGCCCGCGACGATCGTATCGGCCGAACCGGCGGCGATCGCGTCCGCCGCCATCATCACCGTCTTCATGCCGGAGCCGCACACCTTGTTGACGGTGACGCACGCCGTCGATTTCGGCAGGCCCGCGCCCAGCGCGGCCTGCCGCGCCGGCGCCTGCCCCAATCCGGCGGGAAGGACGCAGCCCATCAGCGCCTCTTCGACCGCTTCGGGTTTGACGTCGGCGCGCTCCAGCGCGGCCTTGATCGCGTGGCTCCCGAGCGCCGTCGCCGGAACGCCCGCAAACGCCCCCTGAAAATTGCCTATGGCCGTGCGCGCCATCCCGGAAATGACGATGTCTTCTTTCATGGTGGGGCTCCCTTGTGCGACGCCCGTTTGTACGCGCGCGGGCGCGGGGTTTCAAATGCATTACGCCCGCAAATACGCCAGCGCCAGGCGCACCAGTTCCTCTTCGAACGCCGGATCGTCGAGCACTCTCGAATTCTCCATCATCGCCGCGCGCAGGGCGCCCATCACCGCGCGCGTCAGCGTGTAGGTCCTGACCGGCGTCAGCGGGCGCGCGACTTCCTTGGGATAGCGCGCCGCGACCGAGGCGATCAGCGCGCCGATACGGTCGATCGTCGCGGCGACATCCTCGCTCGACTGCATGCGCATCGCCGCGCCGAGCAGGATGAGCCGCCGGCGCCGGCGCCGCGGGCGCATCACCGCGAGAAGCGCGGCGATGATGCTGCGCACGAGCGCTTCGGCGCTCGTAGGATTCCCATCCGCGATGCGCCGCGCGATTTCCGCGCTGACCGTTTCACGGTCGCGCCGGATGACGGCGGCGAGCACGGCGTCGCGGTCGGCGAAATATTGATAGAGCGTGCCGATCGAAACCCCGGCCCGCTCCGCGATGCGGGCGGTGGTCGCTTCTTCCTCGCCCTCGCGCTCCAGAATCTGAGCCGCCGCCTCGACGATCGCCGCGAAGGTCGCCTCCGAGCGGGCCTGGCGGGGCGCTTTTCGCAAGGGTTTCGGCGCTTTCGGCGCGGGGGCGCGAGCCATCGCGGAGCCTTTCCGAAATGCGAGTGGCGGAAACTGAGGAATGCTCACATATTGTCCGCGCCGCAACAAGAGGCGCCGATGGGCATCAACGGGCCGATGTTCTACTATTTCGCGCCGATCTTTCTCGCGCTCGTCGCGTGGGAGATCTGGGAAGGGAAGAAGCGCGGCCTGACGCTGTACACCAGGGGTGAAACGCTCGCCTCGATCGGCATCGGCGTCGGCCAGCGGCTGATCGGCCTCATTCCCTTGAGCCTCACCGGCCTCCTCGCCGTCGTCATTTACGAACAGCGGATCTTCGAGATCCCGATGAATGACTGGCGAAGCTGGCTCGTCCTCTTCGTGCTCCTTGAGTTCACCTATTACTGGTTTCACCGCGCCAGCCACGAAGTCAGATGGTTCTGGACGACGCACGCCGTCCATCACAGCCTTGAGGAGCTCAATATCCTCGGCTCCTACCGGCTCGGCTGGACCGGCAAATTGTCGATGGGCTACCTTTTTCACATGCCGCTGATGGGGATCGGCTTCAGCCCGGAAGCGGTCGCGACGATGCTGGCGCTCAACCTCTTCTATCAGTCGTGGCTGCATACGGTGCTGATCGGCAAGCTCGGATTTCTTGAAGGGATCTTGAACACGCCCGCCGCGCACCGCGTCCATCATGCGAAGAACGCCGATTATCTCGACCGCAATTACGGCGGCGTCACCGTCATCTTCGACCGCCTCTTCGGAACCTATCAGGCAGAGCGCGACGAGGTTCCTTGCGAATTCGGACTGGTGAAGCCGGTCGGGTCGACGAATGTCTTCGTCATCGCCTTTCACGAATGGGGAAGGCTGATCGCTGACCTCCGCGCCCATCCCCTCCGCGTCTGGCCGGGCTTTCTCTTCGGTCCGCCCGGCTGGCGTCCGAACGGCGAGGGTCTTACCTCGAAGGAAATCCGCGCGCGCTATCGGGCGGAAATCGAAGCCGCTGCGGTTCCTGCGGAGTAATTCGACATCGAAAAATGAACGGGCGCCGGGCCTTGGCTTGATCAGCCGCGGCGCCGGCGCCCGCGCTACGCCTCTGGGGAGAGAGGCCGTGGCGGCTGCACGGAACGCCTTTCTGGCGTTCCGTGCGACCGCGATCAGTTGAAGTTCGCGCGGAAGGTGACGCCCACATAACGGCTGGCGTCCCGCGGAATGAGGAGGCGCACGCCGTTTTGGGTGTTCAGCGCCACATAGCTGTCGTCCAGAAGGTTGTTGACGTGGAACGTCAGGCGATATTTGTCGTCCTCATCGGAGAAGCCGAGGCTCAGGTCGATGAGGCTGTATTGATCGATCGGGCCGACGGCGCCGAGTTCAGAGAACTGGTTGTCCCGATAGGACCATGCGCCGCGCAGGTGCGCCTGAGTATTGAAGACGAACGGCGCCGTCCACTCGCTGACGACGGACGTCGTCCATTTCGGCGCGAGCGGCAGCGGCGTGCCGTTGAACGTCGAAGGCACGCCGGTGATCGGGTTCGGGTTGAACGCCTTCACCTTGGCGTCGGTGTAGGCGACGCCGCCGGTGATCGTCCACCAGTCGGTCGGCGTGAACACCGAGTCGACCTCGAAACCGGCCGTCGAGACCTTGCCGGCGTTGGTCAGCGTGCTGACGAGCGCGCCGCCGACATTGATGAAGTTGTTCGCCTGGAACCCGTCATAGACGGCGTAGAAGCCGGCCGCGTTGAGCTGCAGGCGATCGTCGAAGAAGCGCGACTTGAAGCCCGCCTCATAGGCGTTCGAGGTCTCGTCATCGATCGGCACCGCGTTGTTCGGCGCGGTGTGGTTGAAGAAGACGTTGAACGCCGGGCCCTTATAGCCGCGCGAATAGCTGAGATAGGCGGTGATGTCGTCGGTGGCGTCGTACTGCGCGACGATGCGCCCCGAGAGGTTGGTGTTGCTCGTTTCGCCCGCCGAGGTGTTGGTGCCGTCGCCCGGCGGCGTCGCAGTGGTGAGGCCGCCCGCGGGCGCGGCGAGAATGCCGGGTCCCGTCGCCGGGAGCCCGGTCGCCAGGTTGATCCCCGGCGCGCGCTCATGCGTGAAATCGACGTCGTCATGCGTCCAGCGCATGCCGCCGATCATCCGGAAGCGGTCCGTTATGTTCCACGTGGCGTTGCCGAACAGGGCGTAGTTCGTCTGGTTGACGTCGCTGATCGAGTTCGCGGTCGGGAAAAGCGTCGTCATGGAGTTGGCGAGGTTGCAGGGCGTGGCCCCGCTCGGCGCGACCGGCAGCGATGACGACGCGCAGGTGATGTCGTCGCGGCGGAACAGCTGCGCATTGTCCGAATGCCAGTAGAACCCGCCGATCACGTAGGAAATCTTGCGGTCGAGCGGCGAGGCGATGCGCGCCTCGAGCGAGTACTGGTCGGTATCGACGACGCCGCGGTCATGAAGCTGCGCCGTGCCGACGATAGCGCGCGGGAGGAAGTCGCCCTCGCGCACCTCGACGTTCTCCCAGTTCCGGTAGGCGCCGATCACTGTCAGCGTATGGCCGGCGCCGACGTCGAAGTCGCCTTCAAGCGAGGCGCCCCAGGTCGTGTCTTCGGTCGTCGTGACGAGGTTCTGATTGATGACGCGCGTGTCTTCGCCGCGGGTCGTGTCGAAGCCGAGTTCGGCGTCGAGCACGGGCCCACGCGAAACGCCGGTGACTTCGGCGCAGCAATCATCGTCGGCGCGCGCGAAATCGACGGCGAGCCGGACATTGGCGGCGTCCGACGGTTCGAAATCGAGCACGAAGCGCGAGCCCCAGCGTTCATAGCCGTTCACGCGTTCGTCGCCGCCGTTGAAGATGTTGGTGATGTGGCCGTCGAAATTGCCGTAGAAGCCGGTGAGGCGCGCCGAAAGCGTATCGGTGAGCGGGCCGGAAACGCTGCCCTTGGCGCGGTATTCGCTTTCTTCCCAGAGGCCGACATTGACCTGGCCTTCAAACTCGTCCGTTCCGCCTTTCGTCACGATGCTGACGACGCCGGCCGACGCGTTCTTTCCGAAGAGGGTCCCTTGCGGGCCGCGCAGCACTTCGATGCGTTCAATGTCATAGAGGTCGGTGAACGCCTGGCCGGAGCGCGACAGCACGACGCCGTCGACGACCGTCGACACCGAAGGTTCGGCCGCAATCGAGAACGAGATCGTGCCGACGCCGCGCAGGAACACCGCCGAGTTCGCGTTGGTCGTGCCTTTGCGGAAATTCAGCGAGGGAACGAGCTGCGTCAGGTCTTCAAGATTGATCGCGCCCGAGGCTTCAAGCTGGGTGTCGGTGAGCGCGGAGACCGCGAGCGGCACGTCCTGCAAATTCTGCTCGACACGCTGCGAGGTGACGACGATCTCATCGACCTGCGCAAGCGCCGGCGCCCCCATCAGGACTGCGGCGACGACAAGGCTCGTCGAGTTTCCGAATGCTTTCTTCATGATATCCCTCCCGTTTGCCGTCGCCGACCGGGCGACCTTCTGTTCGCCTTGACGGGCAAACTTATAGCTGACATGTCTTATATAACACTTGGGCGACCGCCGCCGTCAATAAGCGGGGGCGCCCGCCGGGCCGCCGGCGAGACCGCTTCCCCGCCGCCGGGCGATCCTTGCAAGGCATTGACATGACTACGAAAATTCTTTTCGTCGACGCTGGAAACTATTCGCGCTCGCCGGCGGCGGAAGTGATCGCAAAGACGCACTTTGAGAAGAACCTGCCGGGTTCGGCGGCGGTCTTTTCCTCGGCGGGTCTCAAGGACAAGCATGTCGGGGGCGGCGCCGACCCGCGCACGATCGAGGAATGCGCGCGGCGGGGCTATGATCTCTCGGCGTTCCGTTGTCGCCGGATCGGGCCGGCGGATTTCAAAGACTTCGACCTTATTCTTGCGATGGACCGCTCGAACCTTGAAGGGCTTGAAGCGATCAGGCCCGCGGACGCCCGCGCGCGGCTCGGCCTGTTCGTTCCGGGCGGCGAAGTGCCCGATCCCTATTTCGGCGGCGCCGACGGCTTTGTCGTCGCGATCGACCTCATTGAGAAGCGCATCGGCGAGCTGGCGGCGGAGCTGGCGCGCGGCGCATGATCAGCGCCGCCCGCAGGCGGCGACGGCGGCGTCAAGGCGCTTCAGCCAGCGGTCGCCGTATTTTTCGACATACCAGTCGCGCATCGGCGCTGACGCCGCCCTGAATGCCGCGCGCTCGTCCGCGGTCGGTTCGTGCACGGCGCCGCCCTTCGCCCTGAAGCGCTCGAGCGCGCTTTCCTGCCGTTCCTTCGGCAGCGTCCGCGTCACGCGCTGCAATTCGGCGAAGCCCTCTTCGACGATGGGTCGGAGATCATCGGGGAGTTCGCGCCAGCGCGCGTCCGAGTACCACCACATCGCGCCCATATAGGCGTGGTTGTCGAGCGTCACATATTTGACGTGCTCTTCAAGCCGCATGCCGACAATGTCCTGGATGCTGTTCTTCGTGCCCTCGACGACGCCGGTCGCGAGCGCGAGATAGAGCTCGGAAAAGGCGATCGGCGTCGGATTGGCGCCGAGCGCGCGCACCATTTCCTGTTCAAGCTGCGCGGGCGTCGTGCGGATCTTGAGGCCCTTGAGGTCCGCCGGCGACGTGACGGGCCGCGCGACCGTCGCAAAGTCGCGCCAGCCGCCGGTATTGCCGATCGTCATGAGGCGAAGGCCGAGGCCGCGCGACAGCGTCTCCTCGCGAAGCTCCTCAAGGATCGGCCCGTCGAGCACGCATTCAGCCGTTTCGTCTCCGTCGAAGATGTAGGGCAGCTCGAACGCCTGTCCTTCCGGGAAGAAATTTCCGAACCCGCCGAAGGTCGTCATGAAGACGTCGAGAACGCCGCCTTGCAGATATTCGATGCATTCGCGCTCGCCGCCGCAGAACTGGCCGGAGGTGTAGATCTTGACCGCGATGCGCCCGCCGGAGCGGCTTTCGACATAGTCTTTCAGCGCGCTTGCGCCGGCGAAATCCTCATCGTCCTTCGAAGCGAGGATGCCGATGCCGATGACATGCTCGGGCCGCTCGGCGCGGCTGGCGATGACGCCCCACAGGAAGAGCGCCGCCAAGACGACAAAGACGGCGTTCAGAATGCGTTTTCCGTCCATCGCGTCACGCAAATCCGAGCATGCGCGGCAAGGTGGTCACGATCGCCGGCGCATAGGTTATGAGGAAAATGATGAAGGCGTGCATGAGGAGATAGGGCGCCATTTCAAGCGCGATCGCCGCCGGTTTTTCGCCGGAGACGGAGGAAGCGACGAACAGCACAAGCCCCATCGGCGGGGTTGCAAGGCCGACCGTGACGTTGACGCACATGACGACGGCGAAGTGCAAGGGGTCGACGCCGAGGCCGACGAACATCGGCCCGAGGACCGGACCGAGAATGAGGATCGCCGGGCCGGCATCGAGAAACATGCCGACGATGAAGAGGAGCAGATTGACGAGCAGAAGGAGGAGATAGACGTTGGTCGTGACGCCCGTCAGCAACGACGCGAGGCTCTCCGCGAACCCCGACACCGTCACGATCCAGGCGAACGAAACGGCGGCGCCGACAAGCAGCAGAATGACGCCGGACTGCGCCGCCGCCGTGACGAAAACGCGCGGAAGGTCGGCGATCTTCAGCGTGCGCATGACGAAGAGGCCGACGACGAGCGCATAGACGCATGCGACCGCCGCCGCCTCGGTCGGCGTGAAGGCGCCGCTCAGGACGCCGCCGAGTAGGACGACCGGCGTCATCAGCGCAGGGAGGGTTTGCGTCAGCGCCTTGCCGCGTTCGCCCCATGTCGCCTTTCGCTCGGCCCGCGGAAATCCGCGGCGATGGGCGAGGATCATCGTCACCAGCATCAGCCCGCCCGCCATCAGCGCGCCGACGACAGCGCCGGCGGCGAAGAGCGCGGCGACCGAGACGTTCATCACGAAGGCGTAGAGGATCATCAGCCCCGAAGGCGGAATGACCGGCCCGAGGATCGCCGCCGAAGCGGTGACGGCGGCGGAATAGCGCCGAGAGTAGCCTTGCCTGACCATCTCCGGCACCAGCATCTTGCCGACGGCGGAAGCGTCCGCGACCGCAGAGCCGGAGAGGCTCGCAAACAGCATCGAGGTGACGATGTTCACCTGCGCAAGGCCGCCGCGCACATGTCCGATCATCGCCTGCGCGAAGCGGAAGATCGCCGCCGTGACGCCGCCGGAATTCATCAGCTCGCCGGCGAGAATGAAGAACGGAACCGCCATCAGCGGGAAGGAATCGATGCCGTTGTAAAGCCGCGCAAGGATCGCCGGATAGAATTGCCGCTGATCGTCGAGCGCCAGACTGAGGCCCGGGCCGATCAGCAGCGCGAAAACGATCGGCGCGCCGGCGATGAGCAGGAGCAGGAAAATGAAGATGTAAGCGACCGACACCCGCTATTCCCCCGATGTCGGCGCCGGGCGATGCGGCGCGGCGGGGTCGCGCGCCCCGCTGAGGAGTTCACGGAATTGGCGCAGGAACACCTCAGCGCCGGCCAGCATCATCGCGCCGAGCGAGACCGGCATGATCATGTAGATATAGCCCGTCGTGACAGGCAGCGTCGCCATCCGGCTTTGCAGGCCGCGGGCGACGAAGCCGAGGCTTTCGCGGAAGAGGATGAACAGGATCCAGAGGACGAGCGCGCTCACCGTCAGCTCGACGGCGAAGCGCACGCGCGGCGCCATCGCTTCAAGGAACATGTCGACGCCGACATTCGCCCCGGTCCGGAGCGCCCAGGGCGCGACGAGGAAGGCGCTCCACACCATCAGCGATTTCGAGAGCTCCTCCGTCCATGAGAGGGAGCTGTTGAAGACATAGCGGCTGACGACCTGCAGCATGATGACGAGCAGCATGGCGGCGAGGACGCCGCCCGCCGCCGCGCGTCCCCCTTGCGCAATGCGCGCATTGACGGCGGCGAGCGCGCCGATGGCGAAATTCATAAGCCTCCCGTCGGCGCTCTTGTCGTCGCGGCGCCGTCATCGTCGTCGAAACGGCGGAGAAAACCGCCTTAAGCCAGCCAGCACTCGGCGCCAGGCGCCGCCGCTTCCGTTGTCTCTGATTCCGGGCCGAGCGGAATGCGCGCGCCCGCGCGCGCGAACACGGCGATCTCATCGAGCGCGAGGGTGAGGCGGTGCGAGCGCCCGCCTTCGAAACGCGCGCCGTCTGGAAACCTTCGCCACTCGCCGTCGGGGAGATAGACCTGCACAGTGTTGTCGGCGCGAAGACAGGGCGCGACAAGGAGGTCTTCGCCGAAAAAGAACTGGTCCTCGAAGGCCCACGCTTCGGGCTCGCCGGGGCAGGCGAGGGCCATCGCGCGCTGCACAGGCAAGCCGCTTGCGGCGGCGTCCGCCATCGCTTTCTCAATGTAAGGGAGGAGGCGATAGCGCAGCCGCAGCGCCTTCATTGCGGCGGCCTCCGCCTCCGCGCCGTAAGACCACGGCTCGCGCGCGCCGATGCCGTGCAGGCGCATATGCGCGGAGAACACGGCGGCCTGCGCCCAGCGCACGTAAAGCAGCGGGTCGCGCGTATCGCCGTAAAAACCGCCGACATCGGTCGCGTAAAAGGGCGCGCCGGTCACGCCCCACGAAAGCCCGCCCCTGAGACTTGCGGCGAGCCCTTCAAAGTCCGCCTGCGGATCGCCGCCCCATTGCGAGGGGAAGCGCTGGCATCCGGTCCACGCGGCGCGGCTGAACAGGAACGGGCCCGATTTGCAATATCGCTCCGCCGCCTCATAGACGCATTTGTTGTAAAGATAGGCGTAAACGTTATGGAGCGCATGGCCGCGCTCTCCGTTCGACGCAACCATGCCCTCAAGGACTTGTTCGCCGAAATCGGCCTTGATCATGTCGACGCCGATGTCGAAGAGGTCTTTGTGCCGGTCGCGCCAGAAGGCGTAGGCCTCAGGGTGCGTGAAGTCGACGAGGCCGGAGGTCGGCAAGGGCGTCAGCACCGGGCCCCAGGCCTCGGTCTCCCACTCATAGCGCCACGGCTCGCCGGTCGCGGCGTCTCTGAGGAGCCAGCCTTTCTTCGCCATCTCGTCAAAGAGCGGGTTTTTCGTCGAGACCAGCGGATACTCCCAGACGCAAACCTTGAAGCCGAGCGCCTTCAATTCGCCGACGACGGCTTTCGGATCGGGATAGCGCTTCGGGTCCCATTCGAAGGCGAAGCGCGTGTCGGTGTCCTGCCAGGCGCGCCCGTCGAAGGTGATGACGTCGCACGGCATCTTGCGCGCGCGCACCTCGCGCGCGACGGCGAGGATTTCATCCGTCGTACGGTAATAGGCTTTTGAGAGAATGACGCCGAGGCTCCAGCGCGGAGGAACGGGCGCGCGCCCCGTCAGCGCCGTATACTGACGGATGATGTCGGCGCCGGACGGGCCTGTGAAGAGGAAGATGTCAAGCGCCTCATCCTCGACATGGACGCCGTAGGCGCGCTGCGACCACGGCGCGAAGCCGACGCCGTGGGTCACCGGCGCGGGCGTGTGAACAAAGACGCCCCAGCCCGAAGGAGACCAGGCGAAGGGCGCGTTCTTGTAGGAAATCTCCGCGTTGACGCCGAGCGCGTCGCTGTTCCACGACCGAATGAGCTGGCCGCGTTTGTCGAGCGGTCCCCATTTCTCGCCGAGGCCGTAGACGCGTTCGCCGGTCGCAAGCTCGAAATGCGCGAGCCACCCGCTGTCGGTGCGCGCGAAAGGCGGCAGGCGCAGCTTGCGGACGAAATGCCCGTCGCTCGCCGATCGCTGGATGGCGCGCCCGTCCTTGTCGAGCGTGAAAGCGAGCGTTTCGCCGTCGAGCTGAAGGCGCATGCCGGCGCCCTCGATGACGATCGCGTTTCCATTGACGGTCACGTCTGCATGCGCCGGCGCGGGCTCTGCGATGAGGAGGCCGTAATCGTTCTTCCGCACGCCGAAGCGGATGCGCGCGCCGAACTCATGCAGCGAAAGGCGCATGACCCCAAGCGCCGTCTCGATCCGCACGACGCCGTCTTCAACGAACGGCGCCGCGATCGCGGGCGAGGGCGCGTGCCGGCTCCATTGCGGCGAAACGGGATTGAAACCGGGCGCGGTCATGCGATTTCGAGCACCGGGAGATTGAGCGAGGAGGCGACGGCTTTCAGGCTCGCGCGGTGATCGCCATAGGCGATCGCGAAATGATGTTCGAGCGCTTCATCCATGATGGCGCGCAGCGTTTCGGACAGGGGCCGCGCGAAGCGAAAGACGCCTGACGTGCCTGTGAACGCCATCGGCCGGCGGAGGAACTCGCCCTCGCCGATGACGAGCTTTGTTTCATTCCTCGCCTGCGACAGTCGCGCGAAGGTGAAGCGGCCCGGCTTTAAAGGAAACTGATGCAGCAGCGGCATTTTGCGGTTTGTGTGAATGGTCGCTTCCGGCTGCGCTTCCGGGTCGCACATCGACAAGGGCGCAAGCCCGCAATGCCAGAAGACGCCGGTGCCGTCCGCCTCGTCGACATCGACAAGGTCCGCCATCCAGGCCGGCTCGTCGGCGAGTTCCTGCAGCATCAGCGCGGTGAAGGAGCCATAGACGTCCGCTTCGCAGGCGGACGGCACGCGCTTTTCGTTCATCATCGCCATCGGCCCGCAGGCGGCGCAGCCGTATTCCGTGAAGGTTTCCGGCCAGCAGCGCACGGCGAGGCCCTTCGCCTTCGTGTCGCGGCTGATGTCGTCGAGCGCGCAGAAGACGCGGAAGGAGCGGTCAAGCTGCGCCTGGTCGACGGCGTCGAGGCCGGCGAGCGCCTCGCGCGCGCGTTGCTTCACCCGCTCTGCGCGCGATTCAGGGATCGCCTTCGCGCGCTCGAAGAGCTCGGAGAGCGGCACGCGGTTGACCGTGACGCCGGCGAGGCGCGCAAGCTCGCCCTCGTTGAACTCGCAGGTGTCAAAGCCTACGGGGTGCTCGCCGACGACGCTGATCGCCGCGCCGCGCACTTTTTCGAGCGCCGCCGCGCCGGCCGCGGAATCGGCCTTAACGCGCGCCGCCTGCGACGCGCGCGATGTCGTCGGGGCCGCGAAAGCGCGCAGGCTTTCGGCGAGGCCCTTCGCATCGGGCGCGGCGTAAAGCCAGTGATGGGGAACGCCCGCTTTTCCGAGCGCATGCGCGGCGAGGTTGAGGCCGCAGAACGCGTTGAGCCTGAGGCGTCCGCCGATGCGCGGCTCCGGCACCGCCCAGACGGCGACGGGCGCGGTCGCCTCGCGCGCCAGCTTTACGGTCATGGTCGCGTCGGTGAACGTCACCTGAAGGATGAGAAGCGCGTCGATCTTTCCGGCGCGCGCGATTTCCTTCATCGCTTCTTCAGCGGCGGCGGCGTCGTAGAGAAGCTCTTGCGGCCCGACCGCGCGAACGCCCGCCGCCTCGACGGCGGCGAAGGCCCCCCGCATCATTTCTTCCGCATAGGGAACGTCGAATGTCGGCCTTCCAAGCGCGGCGACCCCGTAGGTCAAACTCATCGTCAGTCTCCAAAGCCTTTGTACATATGCCGGAAGCGCGCATCCGGCGGATCGATATGCGGGCCCTTCGCGCCATAGGCGCGGTGCGCGGCGAAGGGCAGGGCGGATTTGTCGGTGAGGTCGTTGAGCGCGCGCATATAGTCGGACGCTTCCGTTTCGAGGCCTTTGCGCATAGCCGCCCAGTCCGGGAACGCGCCGAACGCGTTCAGCCAGATTGCGCGCCCGGCGAGATAGCCCGACGCGCCGGCGCGATAGGCGTGCGTGAGGATGTTGCGAAACTCCTCCATGCCTGCGCCCGCCGACAGCATCACCCAGGGTCGGCCCGCCGCTTTATCGAGCGCATCGAACCATTTCTGCGCCTCTTCCCAGCCGTCGCCGCCGACGCCCGGCACGTCCGCCGCCGCGAGCGGGCTTTCGAGCTTGAAGAGGTCGACGCCGTATTTCGGATCGGCGAACGCCTCGACGCTTTCGACGACGAGGTGCGGGCGTTTCGTCTTCATCTCGACATAATCGCGCGTCTGCTCGGCGTCCTTCGGCAGCGGATAGACGAGCAGTTCGAAGACGTACGGGATATCATATCTCGCGCAGGCATCGCCGATGCGCGCGACAAAATCCTTCTGCCTGGCGATGACGGAAGCGTCCGCGTCGGGGCGATACCAGGCGAGCACTTTCACCGCGTCGCCGCCCGCGCGCTTGATCTTTTCAACCGACCAGTCGTCGATTTCCTTCGACAGGCGACCGCCGGGCGTTTCCTCGAAAATCGAATCTTCGAGCGTCAGGATCAGCCCCTTCGCAGGCGACAGCTTCATCACGCCGCGCGGGAAGGCGAAATGCGGATCGAGCAGCATCGCGGAGGATTCGCGCTGCAAGGTTTCGATGAGCAGCTCCTTGAAGCCGGCGACGTCTTCCCACGGCGCTTCTTTCAGGCCTCGCTTTTCCGCGATCGGCTTCTTGATCGGCGGGCGCTGGTCGACGGCGGTCATCTTGAAGCGGCCGCCCGCGTCAGCCATGCGCCGCATGCCCCAGAGTTTTCCGGCGGAGAGGTTCAAAATTTCGGCTCCATTTCCTGATGGGTCGCGAGAAAGGCGTCGACTTCGGCGCGGCGCGGCGCGCCTGCGCGCCCGCCCTGCCTCGTCACCTTGATCGCCGCGGCGGCGTTTGCAAAACGCACGGCGTCCGCTTCGCGCGCCCCCTCGGCGAGGCGGAGCGTGAAGGCGCCGTGCCAAACATCGCCGGCGCCGAGCGTGTCGACGACATCGACGGCGAAGGCGCCCGCCGCCGAAATGCCGGCGGCGTCGCAGATCATCACGCCGCGCGCGCCGTCAGTGACGCAGACCCACGCGCCGAAACGCGCATGAACGGATTTGAGGGCGCGCGCGGGATCAGCCTCGCCGGTGAGGCCTTGAAGACCGTCGGCGGAAAAGGCGAGATGCGTCGCGCGCGCCAGCATCGCCGGATCGTCCGGGACCGGATCATCGGCGTCGAGCACGGCGGGAACGCCCGCGCCCCGCGCGAGCGCAAAGCCTGCCGCCGCGCCTTCCGGCCAACGGGTGTCGGCGAGCACGGCGTCAAAGCCCGCCGCGTCGCCGATCCAGTCGGCGCCCGCCGGCATGTCGGCATCGCGATAATTGACGATCATGCGCTCGCCCGCGTCATCGACCATCACGGCGGACAGCGAGGAGGCGCGCCCCGCAAAGCGCTTCACGCGCGCGCAATTGACGCCGTAGCCTTCAAGCTCGCTGACGATCGCGTCCGCAACCGCATCCTCCCCGATCCGTGCGGCGAGCGACGCCTCGCCGCCAAGCCGCGCGATGGCGACCGCCGCCGTCGCCGCCGGCCCGCCGCCGACCGAGGCGAAGGCCTCCGCACGAAACTTCCGCCCGCCCGCGGGAAGGTCGGGCAGGGAAAACACAAAATCCTGGACCGCATGGCCGATGCACATGACGCGCGCCAAAAACGCCTGCTCCCGGTCGGGGCGGCCGGAAGGGCCGCGCCCTCCTTTGATTTATATCTTATAGAAGACTTAGGCAACGGGCGGAGGAAGGACCGACGTTGCGCTCCATGCCTAATTTACCGCAGCTCGACCGAATAAACGAGTTTTCCGGTCGCGAAGCGGCTCTGGCGAAGCTCGATCGCGCGGCCCGTGATGTCATAGGCGATGCGGTTCACTTCCAGGATCGGCGCGCCGACGTTGAGGCCGAGCGTCTCGGCGTCCTCGCGCGAGGCGGTGACCGCTTCGATCTGTTCGGCGGCGGAGACGATCGAAACACCGAAGTCAGACTGGTAAAGCGTATAAAGCGTGTTCGGCAAAGGCTGGCGCTTGTCGAGCCCGGCGAACAGCTCCGCGGAGACGACGATCAGCTCACGGACGGCGACCGCGCCGTCGATCGTGCGCTCGCGGCGGATCTGGAAAACGCGCGCGCCTTCGGCGAGGTTCAATCGCAAGCGCTCGGCCGGCCTGGCGGCGCGCTCGGAGATCGAGGCCTTCTTGAGACTCGGCATCGCGCGCTCGCCGCCCGGATAGGCGATCTTGAAAAAGCGGAAATGCGCGCTTTCCTGCGTGTGCTCGACGACATAGGTGCCCTTGCCCTGCCGGCGCTCGACGAGATTGTCGGCGGCGAGGGAATCAAGCGCCTTCCTGACGGTGCCGTGGCTGACGCCGAGCTCGCTCGCAAGCGTCTGCTCGCTCGGCAGCGCCTCGGCCGGGCGCCAGACGCCGGACACGATCCGGGCGAGCAAGAGTTCGCGAACCTGCTGATAGAGCGGCCTGAATCCGGGCCTGTCGGGAAGGCGCGAGGCGAGAGTCATGGGCTTCAGTCTAGGGCGCGCCTTGCAGGATTGTCTATCATTTGCTGTAATGTATCATATATAAGACTAGGGCGGCGGGGCCGCCGACCGCTCACGCGAAAGGATCAAGGGCGCGATGACCATTCCCCATCTTCTCGTGCACAGCCGCAAGGACAATGTCGGCGTCGTCGTCGTCGAAGGCCTTGAGGCCGGAACCGACATGCTGTGCGTCGTCACCGAGGATGATTCCGATTTCCGCCTGAAAGCGGCGCAGGCCGCGCCGATCGGCCACAAGATCGCGCTCAAGGACATGAAGAAGGGCGACACGATCTTCAAATATGGCGAGGACATCGGCCGCGCCGTCGCCGACATCGCGAAGGGCGAGCACGTCCACGTCCACAACATCAAGACCAAGCGCTGGTGAGAAGCATGAACCGCGAGACCTTCTGGGGATATCGGCGCAAGAACGGGCGCGTCGGCGTCAGGAACCACGTCGTCATCCTGCCCGTTGATGACATCTCAAACGCCGCCGCCGAAGCGGTCGCGTCGAATATCAAGGGAACGCTCGCGCTGCCGCACGCCTATGGGCGGTTGCAGTTCGGCGAAGACCTTGACCTGCATTTCCGCACGATCATCGGCACCGGCGCGAACCCCAATGTCGCGGCCTGCGTCGTCATCGGGATTGAGCCCGGCTGGACGAAAAAGGTCGTCGACGGCATCGCCGCGACAGGAAAGCCGGTCGCAGGATTTTCGATCGAGCAGACCGGCGACATCATGACGGTCGCGAAGGCCGCGCGACAGGCGAAGGATTTCCTGCATCTCGTCTCGGAGCAGCACCGCGTCGAATGTCCGATCTCCGATCTCTGGATCTCGACGAAATGCGGCGAGAGCGACACGACCTCGGGCTGCGGCGCGAACCCGACCGTCGGCGCCATGTATGACAAGCTGATCCCGAAAGGCATTTACGGCGTCTTCGGCGAAACCTCGGAGCTGACCGGCGCCGAACATCTCTGCAAGATGCGCGCGGCGACGAAGGAAGCCGGCGAGAAATTCATGCGCACCTTCGAGGCCTATCAGCGCGACGTGATCGAGGCGCACAAGACCTCGGACCTTTCCGAAAGCCAGCCGACGAAAGGCAATATCGAAGGCGGCCTCTCGACCATCGAGGAAAAGGCGATGGGCAATCTCGAAAAGATCGGCCGCGAGGTTCAGTATATCGACGTTCTCGGCCCCGCGGAGGCGCCGGCGAAGGGGCCCGGCATGTATTTCATGGATTCGTCTTCCGCCGCGGCCGAATGCGTGACGCTGATGGCGGCGGCGGGCTTCGCCGTGCACACCTTCCCGACGGGGCAGGGCAACGTCATCGGTCACCCGATCGTGCCGGTCATCAAACTCACCGCCAATCCGCGCACCGTCAGGACGATGTCGGAGCATATCGACCTCGACGTGTCGGGCCTTTTGCGCCGTGAGCTGACGATGAACGGGGCGGGCGATGCGCTGATCGACATGGTCGTGCGCACCGCGAACGGGCGCGTCACGGCGGCCGAGGCGCTCGGTCACCGCGAATTCGTCATGACGAAACTTTATCGCAGCGCCTGATCCGCGCGCTGCAAGGCCCGCGCCGGCCGGAGAGGGGAGCCCGCAGGATATGAGCGGCGCCGTCACCATCAGTCTTGCCGAGGCCGAACGCCTGGCGGCGGCTGCGCTTCTTCGGGAAGGGATCGCCGAAGCCGCCGCACGATCGACGGCGCGCGCGCTCGTCGCCGCCGAACGCGACGGGCAGAAGGGTCACGGGCTCTCGCGCGTTGCGAGCTATGTGGAGCAGGTTCGCTGCGGCAAGGTGAAGAAGGATGCGAGCCCGGCGGCGCGGCGGCTCTCGCCCGCGGCGACGTTGATCGATGCGGCGCACGGCTTCGCCTATCCGGCGATCGATCTCGCCATCGACGAGCTCGGCGATCTTTCCCGCAAATCCGTCATCGGGCTCGCCGCGGTCCGGCGTTCGCATCATTTCGGTCAGGCGGGCGCCCATGTCGAGCGGCTGGCGGAGAAGGGGCTCGTCGCCTTCCTGTTCGGCAATACGCCGAAGGCGATGGCGTTCTGGGGCGGCAAGGCGCCGATGATCGGCACGAACCCGATCGCCTTCGCCGCGCCGCTTGGCCATGGGCCGCCGCTTGTCATCGATCTCGCGCTCTCCGTCGCTGCGCGCGGCAAGGTGATGGCGGCGAAAAAGAGCGGCGAAAGAATTCCCGCCGACTGGGCGTTCGACGCCGACGGGAAACCGACGACCGATCCCGCGGCGGCGCTCAATGGGTCGATGGCGCCGCTCGGCGGCGCGAAGGGCGCGGCGCTCGCGCTGATGATCGAAGTCGTCGCAGCGGCGCTCACCGCGTCCAATTTCGGCTTCGAGGCGAGTTCCTTTCTCGACGGCGAAGGCCCGCCGCCCGATGTCGGTCACATTTTCATCGCGATCGATCCGGGGCCGACATCGGGCGGCGCTTACCTCTCGCGCATGGCGGCGCTGGCGGCGGCGATGGCGGCGGAACCGGGCGTGCGGATGCCGGGCGCATCGCGGCTCAGGAACCGCGCCGCCGCTGAAAAGTCAGGTCTCGCCGTCGCGCCGTCGCTGCTCGCCGAGTTGCGCGCACTCGCCGGCGAGGCGGCGTGAGCGCCGTTTCCGCGCCGCCCGCCGCCGTCTTCGCCGTTCGGCGTCTTGCGCCCGGCGTCCTGATCGCATTCACCGTCGCTGCGGCGTCGACCTTTCTTTCGGAGCACTACGGCGCGCCGACGATGCTGTTCGCGCTGCTCATCGGCATGGCGTTTCATTTCCTGAGCGTTGAGGGACCGTGCGTCGACGGCGTCCAGTTCACCGCCTCGCATCTCCTGAAGATCGGCGTCGCGCTGCTCGGCCTTCGCATCACCTTCGGCGATTTGACCAGCCTCGGCCCCGCGCCCGTGCTGCTGACGCCGCTCCTCATCATCATCACCATCGGCGCCGGCGTCGTCTTCAGCCGCCTCCTCGGCCGGCGCGCGCGCTTCGGCGTCCTCACCGGCGGCGCCGTCGCCATCTGCGGGGCGTCAGCGGCGCTCGCCATCGCCTCCGTGCTGCCTAAGCGCGAAGACGGGGAGCGCGACACGCTCTTCACCGTCATCGCCGTCACGTCGCTGTCGACGCTCGCGATGATCGCCTATCCGGTGGTTTTCGATGCGTTCGGATTCAGCGACCGCGACATCGG
>CAZOEB010000041.1:0-2929 GCA_964578685.1 uncultured Caulobacterales bacterium | reverse complement strand
CGTTGTCGTCATCGGCGTCGCGCTCGGCTCGCGCCGCTCGGCGGCGGAAGGGAAGGCGCCTTTTCCCTGGTTCGCCGTCGGTTTCGCGGCGCTGCTCGTCGTCAACAGCCTCGGCGCCGTTCCGCCTCTCGCGAGCGCGGCTTTCGGGGCCGCCTCGCAATGGCTTCTCGTCGCCGCAATCGCCGCGCTCGGCATGAAGACGTCGCTCAAAGCCATGGCCGATCTCGGCCCCCGCCATATCGGCGTCGTCATCGGATCGACGCTGACGCTGCTCGCTGCGACGCTCGCCGCCGTCTATTTCATCTGAAGGAGACCCTTCACGCCATGCCTGAGATTGTGATTTCCGAATTCCTCGACGAGACGGCGATCGCGAGCATCCTCAAAGGGCGCGACGTTCTTTATGATCCGAAACTGGTCGACGAGCCGGCGCGCCTTCACGCAGCGCTGAAGGACGCGCGCGCCATCGTCGTGCGCAACCGCACGCAGGTGCGCGGCGCGCTGCTTGATGCGGCGCCGCAGCTGTGCGTCGTGGGCCGGCTCGGCGTCGGGCTCGACAATATCGATATGGACGCCTGCAAGGCGCGGGGGATCGAGGTTTTTCCGGCGACGGGCGCCAATGACATCGCCGTCGCCGAATATGTGATCGCCGCTGCGATGATCCTTTTACGGCGCGCCTACGCCTCATCCGCCGATGTCGCCGCAGGCCTATGGCCGCGGGGCGCGCTGATCGGCGGCGAGGTCTACGGCAAAACGCTCGGGCTCGTCGGCTATGGCGCGATCGCCAGGATGACGGCGGCGCGCGCCCGCGCGCTCGGCATGGAGATCGCCGCCTATGATCCCTATCTCCCCGCAAGCGACGCGCACTGGAGCGGCGTCCGAAGTCTGCCGCTGCATGCGCTGCTCGCAGAGGCTGACATCGTCAGCCTGCATACGCCTTTGACGAAGGAAACCCGTCACATGATCGGGGCGGCGGCGATCGCCGGGATGAAGCGATCGGCGATCCTCATCAACGCGGCGCGCGGCGGCGTCGTCGATGAGGGCGCGCTCGCGAGCGCGCTTAAGGAAGGCCGCATCGCCGGAGCCGCGCTCGACGTCTTCGAGGAAGAGCCGCTGGGACCCGCATCCGGCGCGAAATTCGCGGGGCTCAATAACGTCGTTCTGACGCCGCACATCGCCGGCGTGACGGAAGAATCAAACGTCCGCGTCAGCCGCGTGACGCTTGAGAACGTCGCTACGGCGCTCGCCCGGCGGCGGTAAGGGCGAAAACGATGCAGGACGCGGTCGACATTCTCATCATCGGCGGCGGCGTAAACGGCGCGGGCATCGCGCGCGACGCGGCGGGGCGCGGTTATTCGGTGATGCTGTGCGAGAAAAACGATCTCGCCTCCGCGACCTCGTCGGCGAGCACGAAGCTTGTTCACGGGGGCCTGCGCTATCTCGAATATTACGAGTTCCGCCTCGTGCGCGAGGCGCTCAAGGAGCGCGAGACGCTTCTGCGCGCCGCGCCGCATATCATCTGGCCGCTGCGTTTCGTGCTGCCTTATCACAAGGGGCTGCGGCCGCGCTGGATGCTCCGCGCCGGGCTCTTCCTCTACGATCATCTTGGCGGGCGCGAGATACTGCCGCCGGCGGAGGGCTTCTCCCTCAAGGCCGATCCGCGCGGGCGCCCGCTGAAGCCGATCTTCGCGACGGCGTTCGAGTATTCCGACTGCTGGGTTGAAGACTCGCGCCTCGTCGTCCTCAACGCCATGGACGCCCGCGAGCGCGGCGCAACGATCCTTACACGGACGGAAGTGCGCTCTGTCCGGCGTGAGGACGGCGCGTTTGAAGCCGAACTCGCCGGGGCGGACGGCGCCGTGCGCCGCGTCAGGGCGCGCGCGCTCGTCAACGCCGCGGGCCCGTGGGTCGATCACGTCCTGCGCCAGGTGGTGCGCCAGAACGCGGCGCCGCGCTTCGCGCTTCGACTTGTCAAAGGCAGCCATATCATCGTCGACCGCCTCTTTGAGGGCGATCACGCCTACATCTTCCAGAACGCCGACGGCCGCATCATCTTCGCAATCCCCTATGAGCGCCGCTTCACGCTCATCGGCACGACCGATCTTCCTTATGAGGGCGACCCCGCCGCGGTCGCCGCCGACAAATCCGAGATCGACTATCTCTGCGCGGCGGCGAGCGAATATTTCGCGAAGCCGGTCACGCCCACGATGGTGCGGCGAACCTATTCGGGCGTGCGCCCGCTGCATGACGACGCATCCTCGAAAGACGCCTCCGCGGTGACGCGCGACTATGTGTTCGACATGGACGGAACGCCGCCGCTTCTCTCCGTCTACGGCGGCAAGATCACGACCTATCGAAAGCTCGCCGAACACGCGCTCGAAAAACTCGGGGCGGCGCTCGGCGAATGCGGAAACGCATGGACGGCGACGGCGCCGCTGCCCGGCGGCGAGATCGAGAACGCAGACTTCGAAGCGTTTTTCGAGGGGCTGAAGCGCGACTTTCCATGGTTCCCGCCCGCAGCCCTCCACCGCCTCGCCCGCGCCTACGGCGCACGCACGCCAAGGCTGATCGGCGACGCGCACGCAATGGCTGACATGGGCGCCGAATACGGCGCCGGCCTCACCGACCGCGAAATCGACTACCTGAAACGAGAAGAATTCGCCGCGACAGCCGACGACATCCTTTGGCGCCGGTCAAAGCTGGAATTGCATCTGTCCGAAGCGCAAAAGGCCCGTCTCAAAGCAAGGATCAGCTAATCCCGCCGCGCTTGCGCGCCCGAAAAGCCATTTCCGCAACGAATATTCCTCCCGCGAGCTTATCTGATGATTTCACTCGGTTTTCGCACACGACCGGATGCAAGGGGACGGCCGGATGGTGCCAGAAGAGGACCCCCACAATCGAGCATTTTCAGTTGCTTACGCCTTGGTGGGAC
>CAZOEB010000040.1:0-23717 GCA_964578685.1 uncultured Caulobacterales bacterium | reverse complement strand
TGGCCGGTCATGGCGACCCCCGACATGATCGCCAAGGCGAAATCAGCGGCCGGCGCCTACCTCCCGAACCGGCGGGTCTATTCGCGCTTTGAAAAGGTCACGGCGCTCGGGTCCGAGATCAAGCTGGCGGCGAAGGAAGACGGCTCGCTTGTCGTCACTGCGGGCGGGAAGGCGACCCGCTATTATCCGCTCTCTGACGATCTGTGGTCGAACCGTTCGCGCGACCGGCTTTTCGTCTATCGCAACGCCGACGGCGCGCCCGTCAGGATTTCGGCGGCGATGGGGACGATGACGGCGGATCGTGTGGCGTTCCTCAACTCGTCTGACGCGTTCAACATCGCGATCGGCGTCGTCGCGCTCTTTTCCGCGCTCGCTTTCCTCGGCGCCTGGAGGCGGCAGGGACGGGAGGTTGACACGACGTTGCTCGGCAAGCGGCTCGCCGTCGGCCACGCGCTGTCGGCCTTCCTGTGGCTCGCGTTCATCGTCGCCCTGGTCGCGGTCAGCGCCGGCCTCGGCGGCAAGGATCTCGCCGATCTGCAGGCGAAGGGCTGGCCGCCGGCGTCGCTGATCGCCGCGATCGTCACGGCCCATCTTGCCGCGCTCGGCGCCGTCGCTGCGGCGATCGGGGCGGTTCCGGTGCTGGCAGGCTCGGGCTGGTCGATCTGGCGGCGCGGCCACTACATCCTTTTCGCCGCCGCCGGTCTCTTTGCGGTCTGGCAGTTGGCGATCTGGAGAGTGATCCTCGCCGCGCCGAGCGGCTAAAGAAATCTCGCCACCACGTCCTTGTAGGACCGCGACAGCTTCAGTTCGGACCCGTTTTCGAGGACGACGAAATATTCGCCGTTGGAGTGCGGGTGCAGCTCCTTCACCTTTTTCACGTTGACGATCGCCGAACGGTGGATGCGCTGGAAGCGGCTTGGATCGAGGCGCTGCTGCAGCGTCTTCATCGTCTCGCGGATGATGTGCGTCTTTCCGCAGGCGTGAATGCACATGTAGTCGCCCGCGGCGTCGATCCAGTCGATGTCGTCGGCGTTGAGCATGACGACCTTGGTTCCGTCCTTGAAAGAAAGGCGCTCGGAATATCGCTCCTTCTGCGTCCATGAGGGGTCCTGGATCAATTCCTTGATCTGGTCGCGGTCCTCGTCGCTGAGCGAGGCGAGGAGTTCGACAAGGCGCGACTCCCGGCTCGCCGCGGCGCGCGTCTTGATCGCCTCGCGCGCGCGATGAACGGCGTCTTTGAGGCGCTCTTCCTCGACAGGCTTGACGAGATAGTCGAGCGCATTCGCCTCAAAGGCGTCGATCGCGTATTTGTCGTACGCGGTGACGAACACGATCAGCGGGGCCGGCGCGCCGATCAGCGCGCGGACGACGCCGAAGCCGTCGAGCCCCGGCATCTGAATGTCGAGAAAGACGAGATCGGGCGTCTGCGCCTTGATCTCCTTGACGGCCTCGCGTCCGTTCGAGCATTCGCCGATGATCTCGATTTCCGGAAATTCCTGAAGCCGGAGCTTGAGGCCCCTCACCGCCAGCGGCTCGTCGTCGACGAGCATCACGCGAATTTTCTGATCGTCCATGTCCGGTCGCCCCTAAAGCTGTGCGGTGAATTCAAGCGGAATGCGCATGGTGACGGCGAGGCCTTGCGGCGCGCGCCGTGAAAGCGTGAAGGACTGGCGGGCGCCGTAAAGATGCGCGAGCCTCTCGCGCATGTTGACGAGGCCGACGCCGGTCTTGGCGTCTTGAAGCAGCGCTTCCGGGTTTTCCGGCGCGGACGGTCCGTTATCCCAGACCTCAAAGCGCAGCATGTCGCCGTCGCGCTTGGCGACGATGCCGATCTCGCCGCCGGTCTCCATCCGCGCGATCGCGTATTTGATCGCGTTTTCGATCGCCGGCTGGAGGATGAGCGAGGGGACGCGCGCGTCGAGAATGTCGTCATCGACGTCGAGCGTAATCTTCAGCCGATCGGCGAAACGCGTCTTCTCGATGTCGAGGTAAAGCTGGAGGGCGCGCAGTTCTTCGGCGAGCGACGTCTTCAGCAGGGGATCGCTGTCGAGCGAGTAGCGCAGGAAAGCCGACAGCTTCGTCAGCATCTGGTTCGCCTGTTTGCCGTCTTTCTCGAGGACCAGCGTCGAGATGGCGTTCAGCGTGTTGAAAAGGAAATGCGGGTTCAGCTGGTAGCGCAGCATTTTCAGCTGCGCCTGATCTGCGAGGCGTGCGGACATCAGCGCGCGCTCCGACTCATCGCGCAGCTTCAGGTAATAGTTGATGCCGAAATAGAACCCGCCCCACGACATCAGCAGGAAGAAATTCGGCGGCAGGTCAGGGCGGATCAGCATGAGGATGTTCATGCTGCCGAGATCGGCGCCGCGGTTGAGGATCCATTCCTCGCCGAAAATGAGAATGAAGGTCTGCAGCTTTGCGAGCGACATGGCGACGGTCGCCGCCGCCGTCGTCGAAATGGCGATGAGGAGCAGGGCGGCGGGATGCTGGCGACGCGCGAAGCGATAAATGGGGCGCAGCACGATCGACGTCGTCAACAGCCCGACGATCGACATCGCGATCGAATAGGCGACCGACTGCGGCGTCCACCCGGCGACAAGCGAGGAGACGGCGAGGACGTGAAAGATGAAAAAGCCGAGCCAGCCCGAA
The DNA here is from genome assembly GCA_964578685.1 of uncultured Caulobacterales bacterium. GTDB lineage: Bacteria > Pseudomonadota > Alphaproteobacteria > Caulobacterales > Parvularculaceae > Amphiplicatus. The sequence continues at coordinate 21,071 of CAZOEB010000040.1, read as the reverse complement.
ATCTGCAGGAACCAGAACAGGCGCTCTTTTTCGGCGAAAAACCAGTTGGCCGCGCGGGCCGACCGCGACTGCGGGGCGACGAAGGCCCCGGGGCCCGCGGGGTTCAGGTCGATCGCGGTCATGAGCGTCCGGTCAAGGTTCTGCACCGGCTTCGCCTCCCTAAGGGCTTTGTTCAACGCCGTTGCGGCGAACGGCCCTATCGGCGCGGCGAACGGGGCGTCTGCCGAAGAAGGTAAACCTATTCAGGCAGCGACAAAAGGCGAACGTCCCCGCCGGCGGCCGTCGTGTTGATGGTCAGCGTGCGTTCGGTTGCAAAGCGCGCCGGGTCGTCCGCGCTCGACAGCAAGGGGGCGATCGGGCCGGTGCGGCGGGCGAGCGCGCCGGCGATCGCGCGGCGCGAGTCCAGGCGCCCGTCAAAGGCGACTGCGCGAATGCGCGGATCGAGGATGGCGGCCTCATTGACGGCGGCGCCCGCCGGCAGGCTGACGACAAGATGGGTCGGCGCGCCCGCGGCGGCGAGGGCCTCCGCGACCTTGTCGGCGAGCGGCTGCAGGGCGACGATCGCATTCCCGGCCGCGAGCGCCATCGCAAGCTGGCGACGGTTCGCCGCCTCGCTTCCCCCGCCGAGGCACAGGACGACGCCGCGGCCTTTGAGCCGCAACGTGTTTGATTCGCCCGTAGGCCCGGGCAGGTCGAGCGTCTCGCCGAGATGCTCCGCATAGAGAGAAACAGCGCGCCGGAAGACGTCCGCCGTTTCGTCGCGGGCGCCTGCCGCGGCGCGGACCAAAACGTCACGCCGGTCGGAGCCGGCGTTCCACTGGTCGAAAGCCGCCGCCGCGCGCCGAAGCTGCTGGTCGAAGAGCGGCATCGGCGCTGACGCGTTGATCTCGATCGCGCCCTCGCCCGAGGGCTGCGGACGTTTTTGCAATGCGCGCAGATAATGCGGGCCGCCCGCCTTCGGGCCGGTGCCGGACAGCCCGTCGCCGCCGAAAGGCTGCACGCCGACGACGGCGCCGATCTGGTTGCGGTTGACATAGATATTGCCGATGCGCGCGCGCGCGACGACCTGATGCATCGTCTCGTCGATACGCGTGTGAAGGCCGAGCGTCAGGCCGTAGCCGAGCGCGTTGACGGCGTCGACGAGCGTCTCGATCTCGGCGGCGCGGAACCTGACGACGTGGAGAACCGGCCCGAAGACTTCGCGCGTCAGGTCTGCAAGGCTCGCGATTTCGATCGCGACGGGCCGGACGAAGGTCCCATTGACCGCGCCCTCCGGCGCCGACGCTTCCGCGATGATCTTCGCCTTGCCCCGGAGCGCTTCGACATGGCGCGTGATGACGCCTTGCGCTTCTTCGTCGATGACGGGACCGACATCGGTCGAAAGCCTCGCCGGATCGCCCACCGCGAGTTCCGCCATCGCGCCCGCAAGCATTTCGTTGAAGCGGTCGGCGACATCTTCCTGCACGCAGACGACGCGGCAGGCCGAGCATCGCTGGCCGGCGCTCTGGAACGCTGAGGAGACGGCGTCACGCACGGCTTGTTCGAGGAGCGCTGTCGAATCGACGATCATCGCGTTGACGCCGCCGGTTTCGGCGATCAGCGCCGCGTCCCATTTGCCGGCGCTGACAAGGCCGCGGTTTATGATCTGCGCGACCTCCGTCGATCCGGTGAAGACGACGCCTGCGACTCGGCGGTCGGCGACCAAAGGTCCGCCGACGGACGGACCGTCGCCGGGAAGAAACTGCAAGGCGCCGCGCGGCACGCCTGCCTCATGGAGCAGCAGGGCCGCCTCATGCGCGATCACCGGCGTCTGTTCGGCCGGCTTGGCGATCACCGCGTTTCCGGCGGCGAGCGCCGCGGAGACCTGACCAAGGAATATCGCCAGCGGGAAATTCCACGGGCTGATGCAAGCGACGACGCCGAGCGGCTCGCCCGTCAGCTTGAGACACTCCTCCGCGTAGTAGCGCAGGAAATCGACGGCCTCGCGCACCTCGGCTACGGCGTCCGGGATCGTCTTGCCGGCCTCGCGCGTCGCCAGCTGCATGAACCGTTCGGCGCGCGCCTCCAGAAGGTCCGCAGCGCGGCGCAGGATGCGCGCGCGTTCCGGCGCCGGGGTCGCCGCCCAAGACGGCGCTGCGATCGCCGCCTTGTCGCAGGCGAGGCTGACATCGACGGCGCTGGCGCTGCGCACATGGCCGATGACTTCGCCGAGATGCGCAGGGTTCACTGACGTCGCGACGGGCCCCTTGTCCGCAAGTCCGTCGATGATGGGCCCGTAATGCGCGCCGCTCTCGAGCGCGCCGCCGACGGCGAGTTCGAGTTGCTCGGCCGTATCAGGATCGGTCTCGTCCCAGCCTTCGGCGGAAAGGCGCTCCCCCTTGAAGAGATCGCGCGGGGCGGGGATCGCGGGGTTTGGAAAGACGCCCAGCGCACGCGCTTCCTCGACAGGATCGGCGACGATGCGGTCGATCGAGTGATCGGGATCGAAGAGTTGGTTGACGAAAGACGAGTTGGCGCCGTTCTCGAGGAGGCGGCGCACGAGATAAGGGAGAAGCTCCTTGTGTCCGCCGACCGGCGCATAGATGCGCGATCGCGCGCCGGCGGCGATCAGGCTGTCATGCAATGCCTCGCCCATGCCGTGGAGGCGCTGGAGTTCGTACTCGGTCACGTCGCCCGCCATCTCGCGAACGATGGCGGCGGTCAGCGCGTTGTGGGTCGCGAATTGCGGATAGATGACGTCGGCGTTGGCGAAGAGTTTTTTGGCGCAGGCCTGGTAGGAAACATCCGTCAGCACCTTGCGCGTGAACACGGGATAGCTTTCGAGGCCCATCACCTGCGCGCGCTTGATCTCGCCGTCCCAATAGGCGCCCTTGACGAGCCGCACCATGATGCGCCGGCCGGTCTCGCGCGCCATCGCGGCGAGCCAGTCGATGACGAACGGCGCGCGCCGCTGATAGGCCTGCACGACGACGCCGAAGCCGTCCCAGCCGTCAAGCTTCGGGTCGCGCATCAGGGCTTCAATGAGGTCAAGCGACAGGTCGAGCCGTGCGGCTTCCTCGGCGTCGATGTTGAAGCCGATATCAGCCTCTCTCGCCTGAATGGCGAGCGCGCGCGCGCGGGCGCCGAGTTCGTCGAGCACGCGCGCTCGCTTTCCGTATTCGTAGCGCGGATGGAGCGCGGAGAGCTTCACCGAAATGCCCGGATTGTCGACCGGGCGCGACGCGGTCGCTGCTTTGGCGATCTCGGCGATCGCCGTTTCGTAGTCTTTAAAGTATTTCGCGGCGTCGGCGGCGGTATGCGCGGCCTCGCCAAGCATGTCGAACGAGAAGTTATAGCCCTTGCCGGCGTAATCGCGCCCGCGTCGCTGCGCTTCGACGATCGTTTCACCAAGGACGAAATGCTCGCCCATGATCTTCATCGCCTGCGCGACGGCGGCGCGGATGACGGGCTCGCCGACGCGGTCGAGCACATCCTTCGTCGCCTTGACGAGTTTCCGGCCGGGGTCCTTCGCTTCGACATCGTCGAGCCAGGCGGCGGTCAGCATCAGCGCGCGCGTCGAGAAATTGACGAGGGGGAAGGGGCTTTTGCCCTTGTGCGCCGCCCAGTCGCCCGCATCGACCTTGTCCTTGATGAGCGCGTCCGCGGTCGCTGCGTCGGGCGTGCGCAGCAGGGCCTCGGCGAGGCGCATCAGGGTGACGCCTTCGGCCGTCGAGAGGCCGTATTCCTGCAAAAACTTGTCAACGAGCGTCGAGCGGGAAGCGTTCGCGCGCGCCGAGGCGACGAACGCCGCCGCTTTCTCTTGGGCGGCGCGGCGGGCGCCCTCGGGCAGCGCCGCCGCGGCCAGCAGCGACTGCGCGGCGGACGTTTCGTCAGAGAGCGTCGCGGCGCGAATGGCGGCGCGCAAGGAGGGGAGGGTTTCCATAACTTCGAAGCGAAAAGGGGCGGTCCTCGGGTAGCGCGGCGGGGGTCCGAAGTCACGTCGCCGGCCCGCGACGGTGCTGCGACACCCCGGCCCCCGACGACGCCATTGAACCGCTGAACCGCAATGGGCCCCTTGCACGTATCAGCAGCGATTGCATCCGACTGGAGGAAAAATGCTGAAGACCCTTCTCGCCTCTGCCGTGCTCGCGCTCGCCGTCACGCCGGCGCTCGCCGTCGAGCATGTCATTGTCATGAAGACGAAAGCGGCGGGCGGTAAGCTCAACGCGTTCGAACCGGATTTCGTCCGCGCCAATGTCGGCGACACGATCCGCATCGAAGTCGGCGACATGGGCCACAATGCGGAGGTCATGACTGGGGTTTGGCCGGCGGCCGTTCCGACCTTCAAGGGGCAGATCAACAAGCCGGTGACGTTCACAGTCACCGAGAACGGTCTCTATGGCATCAAGTGCTTGCCGCACCACGGCGCCGGCATGATCGCTCTGGTGGCCGTCGGTGATGCGCAGGTGACCGACGCGGTCCGAAAAGTCCGCCAGCCCGGCCCCTTGGCGACAAAGCGCTGGGGCGAACTCCTGACCCTCGCCGGCGCAAAATAGGCGTCGTTCGTCTCCAAGCTCCTTAAGCGCCCCGGCGCCAAGCCGGGGCGCATTTTTTGTTCCTTTCAGGCGCGCGTTCAGCCGCCGGCAGGCCGCGCGCGGCGCCGCCGAGAAAGTTGATGCGCCGCGCTGCACAACGGCGTTGCGGCGGGGCGGGGCGCCGCCTAGGTAGACCTTTCTAAAGGCGCGGGCCTAGCCTCCGCGCCGATATGCGAAAGGAATTCTCCGATGACCGAAGCCTATGTCTATGACGCAGTCAGGACCCCCCGCGGCAAAGGCAAATCGGACGGAAGCCTACACGAGATAACGCCAGTCCAGCTGGTGACCCAGGTTCTCGAAGCGGTCCGCGACCGCAATAACCTCGACACCAATCACGTCGACGATGTCGCGATGGGCGTCGTCTCGCCGGTGGGCGAACAGGGCGCGGTCATCACCCGTACTGCGGTCCTTAACGCGGGCTTTGCCGAAACGACCGCGGGCATCCAGGTCAACCGCTTCTGCGCGTCGGGCCTTGAGGCGATCAACATCGCGACCGCCAAGGTGAAGTCCGGCGAGGCGGACCTGACGATTGCGGGCGGCGTCGAATCGATGAGCCGCGTGCCGATGGGATCGGACGGCGGCGCCTGGCCGGTCGATCCGGCGGTCGCGTTCAAGACCTATTTCGTGCCGCAAGGCATCTCGGCGGACCTCATCGCGACGAAATACGGGTTTTCGCGCGACGACGTCGACGCCTACGCCGTTGAAAGCCACAAGCGCGCGGCGCGCTCGTGGAAGGAAGGCCGCTTCAAGAAGTCGATCGTGCCGGTGAAGGACGTCTTCGGCATGGAAGCGCTCGCCCATGACGAGACCGTTCGGCCCGACACCGACATGCAGGCGCTCGGCGCCCTCGGGCCGTCCTTCGCGATGCTCGGCGAGAGCGTCGGCTTCGATTCGGTCGCCATCCAGAAATACCCGGAAATCGAAAAGATCAATCACGTGCACCACGCCGGCAATTCCTCCGGCATCGTCGACGGCGCGGCGGCGGTGCTGATCGGCACGAAGGAAATGGGCGCGAAGCTCGGCCTCAAGCCCCGCGCGCGCATCGTCTCCATGGCCTCGATCGGCGCCGAGCCGACGATCATGCTGACGGGCCCCGAATTCGCCGCGCAAAAGGCGCTGAAGCGCGCCGGCATGACGAAGAAGGACATCGACCTCTGGGAGCTCAACGAAGCCTTCGCCTCGGTCGTGCTGCGCTTCATGCAGGCGCTCGACATCGACCACAAGGACATCAACGTCAATGGCGGCGCCATCGCGATGGGCCACCCCTTGGGCGCGACCGGCGCCATGATTTTCGGCACCATGGTCGATGAGCTAGAACGCTCCGGCAAGTCGACCGCTCTCGTCACGCTCTGCATCGGCGCCGGCATGGGCACGGCGACGATCATCGAGAGGTGCTAGGTTGAAGGTTGCCGGTCGCCGGCCTCGCGCAGGTTCGAAACGCGCGCCGCCTCGCAATCTGCAACCTGCCGACTAAGACCTCGCCATTGTTCCGCACACGGTAAGGACAACGCCATGACCAACGAAGCGATGACAGTCGAAATCGACGGCGATGGGATCGCCCTCGTCACCATCGACCTCAAGGGCCAGTCGATGAACGTCTGGAACGAGGCGCTGATGACCGAGTTCGCCGCGTTCATCGAGCGGTTCTGCGCCGATGACGCGATCAAGGGCGCGGTCATAACCTCCGGCAAGAAGTCGGGCTTCCTTGCCGGCGCCGATCTCAGAATGCTCGGCGGCGGCGGCATCACCGGCGGCGCGACCGACAAGAAGGCGGTGTTCGAACGCCTCTTTAACTTGAACGCGATGCTGCGAAAGCTTGAGACGAGCGGCAAGCCGGCGAAAAAATTGATGAGCGGCGAAGCGTCGGCCAAGCCCGTCGCCGCGGCGATCAACGGCCTTGCGCTCGGCGGCGGCCTCGAGCTCGTGCTCGCCTGCCATTACCGCGTCTGCGCGGACGATCCGAAGATCCAGCTCGGCGTGCCGGAAGTGCAGGTCGGCCTTCTCCCCGGCGGCGGCGGCACGCAGCGCCTGCCGCGCCTTGCCGGGCTCCAGCAGGCGGCGATCATGGCGACGCAGGGTCAGCCGATCGACCCGGCGACGGCGAAGGGCTTCGGCATCATCCACGACATCGCGCCGCCGGCGGAAATCGTCGCCAGGGCGAAAGCCTGGGTGAAAGCCAATCCGAAAGCGACGCAGCCCTGGGACCGCCAAGGCTTCAAATATCCGGGCGGCGCCGGACCGATGAACCCGGCTGCGGTGCAGTTCCATATCGCCTCCAACGCCATGGCGCAGCGGGAGACGCAGCATAACTACCCGGCGGTGCAGTACATCCTTTCTTGTCTCTATGAAGGCTCGGTCGTGCCGTTCGACACCGCGCTGCGGATCGAGTCGAAATATTTCGGCAAGCTCGTCACGAGCCCGCAGGCGCGCAACATGATCCGTACGCTGTTCATCAACAAGCAGGCGGCGGAAAAGGGCGAGCAGCGCCCGAAAAACGTCGAGAAATCCGTCATCAGAAAAGTCGGCGTCCTCGGCGCCGGCATGATGGGCGCCGGCATCGCTTATGTGACGGCGAAAGGCGGGATGCAGGTCGTCCTCCTCGACCGCGACATGCCGGCCGCCGAAAAAGGCAAAGCCTATTCGCAAGGCATCGTCGAAAAGGGCGTCGCCAAAGGCAAGGTCACGAAGGAGAAGGGCGACGAACTTCTCGCCCGCATCAAGCCGACGACGAAGTATGAAGACCTCGCCGATGTCGACATGATCATCGAAGCGGTGTTCGAGGACCCTGACGTCAAGGCCGACGTCATCAGGAAGACGGAAGCGGTCATCCGCAAGGACGTGATCTTCGCCTCCAACACCTCGACGCTGCCGATCACCGGCCTTGCGAAAAACTCCGTGCGCCCCGAACAGTTCATCGGCGTCCACTTCTTCTCGCCGGTCGACAAGATGCCGCTCGTCGAAATCATTCCGGGCGAAAGGTCCGGCGACAGGGCCCTCGCCATGGCGCTCGATTATGTCGCCATGATCAAGAAGACGCCGATCGTCGTGAAGGACACGCGCGGCTTCTACACGAACCGCGTCGTGCCGCCCTATCTCAACGAAGCGATGCTGATGGTGAAGGAAGGGATCAGTCCGGCCCTCATCGAGAACGCGTCGAAAATGCTCGGCATGCCCGTCGGGCCGCTCGCCCTTGTCGACGAGACGTCGCTCGAACTCGGCAAGCGCGTGATGGAAGCGACGAAAAAAGAACTCGGCAAGGACTACAAGCCGTCGGGCGTCGAAGACCTTTTCGAGGTGATGGTCGACAAGCTGGGGCGCAAAGGACGCAAGTCCGGCGGCGGCTTCTACGATTATCCGGCCGACGGCAAGAAATCGCTCTGGAAAGGCATCGCCGACTATTTCCCGCCGGCGAAGACGCAGCCGAGCGCCGATGAGGTGAAGGAGCGCATTCTCTACGCGCAGCTTATCCCCGCCGCGCAATGCTACGCCGACGGCATCGTGCCCGATCCGCAGTCGGCCGACCTCGGCGCGATCTTCGGCTGGGGCTTTGCGCCCTGGACCGGCGGCCCGATGAGCTACATCGACACGGTCGGCGTCGAGACCTTCGTGCGAAAGGCGGATAGCCTCGCCCAGAAATACGGCGCCCGTTTCAGCCCGCCGCAGAAATTCCGCGACATGGCGGCGAAGCGCGAAACGCTTTACAAGGCCGCTTGAGATAATTCGTATACGGATCGCGCGAAAGCGTCCGTGAGGAAGGCCGGCCCCTTGATGGCCGGCCTCTTTTTACGTCAATCAATAGTAGCAATCCGATAACCAATACACGTTATAGTTGAAATCCGTCCGCTTGGCGCTTTCGAAGGAGATTACGTGGTGACAGCCCCTGGCGCACAGTCCCGCATCCTTGCCCGGGTTGCGGCCCTCGCGGCGATGCCGGCGTCCAGGACCGCGCCGCCGGCGGCGAAGTCCGGGGAAGAATTGCGCGAAGAACCGCGAGAGAAAGTCTATCGTTTCGCGCGGCTGGCTCTCGGCGGCGAGGCATCCATCAAATGCATCGTCCTCGACCTCAGCCGTGGCGGGGCGCGCGTGCAGTTTGATCCTTTCGGCGCCGGCCTGCCTGAGTTCGTGACGCTTGAAATCGAGGCTTCCGGCGTCGCGCGAAAAGCGCGCGTCCGGTGGGAACGCGATCACCGTGCAGGGCTCGCCTTTATCGACCCTTCAAGCCGCATTTTCGGAAAGAGGTCTAACCCGTCCGCCCGCAGACGATTCCGGACAACCGGAAGCGCCCTCGCGACCGCCGAGACCGATCGTTGACGGCTGAAAACGCCAATGAAGCGGGCGGCTTGTCGCCTGCCTGATCTGGGCGTCGATTACGGCTGGTCTCACACTGGCGGGGGCCGAATCGCCCTCTGCTGTCGGTCGCGGTTGACACCATTGCGCGACAGGCTCACGGCCGAAATCGAACATAAATCGAACGAAATAAATTTTTTTCATCCATATCAAACCGTTATCTGGTATTGCCAAGCAAGAACAAAACAGGTACACGCAATCTGATTGACGGGATGAAGTCCCATAGGGCACGGAGGCGACGGCGATGACAAGACCCGGATTGCGTGTGGTGGAGGCGGAAGGCGTGGACAAGAAAAAGGCTCTCGAAGCGGCGATCTCGCAGATCGACAAGGCCTTCGGCAAGGGCTCGCTGATGCGCCTCGGCGACCGTGAGGTCATCGATATCGAAGCGATTTCGACGGGCTCGCTCGGCCTCGACATCGCGCTCGGCATCGGCGGCTTGCCGCGCGGGCGCATCGTCGAGATTTACGGCCCCGAGAGCTCAGGCAAGACGACGCTCGCGCTGCAGGTCGCGGCCGAGGCGCAGAAGAAGGGCGGCGTCGCCGCCTTCATCGACGCCGAACACGCGCTCGACCCCATCTATGCGCAAAAGCTCGGCGTCAATCTCGATGAACTCCTGATCTCCCAGCCGGACGCCGGCGAGCAGGCGCTCGAAATCGCGGACACGTTGGTGCGCTCGGGCGCTGTCGACGTGCTGATCGTCGACTCGGTGGCGGCGCTCACCCCGCGCGCCGAGCTTGAAGGCGAAATGGGCGACTCCCTGCCGGGGCTTCAGGCCCGCTTGATGAGCCAGGCGCTCAGAAAACTCACCGGATCGATTTCGAAATCGAACACGCTCGTCATCTTCATCAATCAGATCCGCATGAAGATCGGCGTGATGTTCGGTTCGCCCGAAACGACGACCGGCGGCAATGCGTTGAAGTTCTATGCGTCCGTGCGGCTGGACATTCGCCGCATCGGCGCCATCAAGAAGGGCGAGGACGTCGTCGGCAACCAGACGCGCGTCAAGGTCGTCAAGAACAAGGTGGCGCCGCCCTTCAAGCAGGTCGAATTCGACATCATGTACGGCGAAGGAATTTCCTATTCGGGAGAGCTCGTCGATCTCGGCGTCAAGGCGAATGTCGTCGAGAAGTCGGGCGCCTGGCTCTCCTACAAGGGCGAGCGCATCGGGCAGGGCCGGGAGAACGCGAAGGATTTCCTGCGGGCGCATCCCGATGTCGCGGGCGCCATCGCTGCGGAGATCAAGGCGAACGCCGGCATCGTGGCGACCGAAATGCTCGCCGGCGAGGGCGATGACGACATGGCGGCGGAAGCGTGAGGCGCCTTTCATTCACGAATTCAGAGGGCCTGATTTTTTGGGAGACTGACAATGATCGGGTATGTGACGCTTGGAACGAACGACCTCAAACGGTCGGTGAGATTCTATGATGAACTTCTGGGCGAGATCGGCGCCAAGCGCATCATGGAGGGCGACAATTTCGTCGCCTGGGGCCATGCGATGGACAAACCGAGTCTCGGGGTGATCAAGCCGCATGACGGCAAGCCCGCGACCTGGGGCAACGGAACGATGGTCGCGCTGGTGATGGATTCGAAGGAAAAGGTCGACAAGCTCTACAAGAAAGCGATCGCCCTCGGCGCCATCGACGAGGGCGCCGCGGGTCCGCGCGGAGATCAGTTCTACGCCGGCTACTTCCGCGACCCGGACGGCAACAAGCTCAACTGCTTTTGCATGACCGCGTAGCGGGCGGGGGCGGGTCCGGCGTTGCGGCGGCTTGGCCCTCCGCCTTCGCTCTTTGACCCGCCCCGCCATTCCTCTTATGACGGCGTCGCCGCGCTGCGGGAGCGATCTCGCGGCGCGGTCGCGCGTCGGCGTCGCCGCTCAAGGGCGCCGCTGGGCGCCTTTTCGAATTTCAGGACCTGACCGCCCATGACGACGTCATTGAACGACATCCGCACCGGCTTTCTCGAGTTCTTCCGCGGCCGCGGCCATACGGTGACGCCGTCCGCGCCGCTCGTGCCGCAGAACGACCCGACTCTCCTTTTCACCAATGCGGGGATGGTGCCGTTCAAGAACGTCTTCACCGGCGCGGAGAAGCGCCCTTACGTGCGTGCGGCCTCGTCGCAGAAATGCGTGCGCGCGGGCGGCAAGCACAACGACCTCGACAATGTTGGCTACACGGCGCGTCACCACACCTTTTTCGAGATGCTCGGCAATTTCTCCTTCGGCGACTATTTCAAGGAGGAGGCGATCGACGCGGCGTGGACGCTCGTCACGAAGAATTTCGGTCTTGCGAAAGACCGCCTGACGGTCACCGTCTATCACACCGATGACGAAGCCGCCGCGCTCTGGAAAAAAATCGCCGGACTTCCCGAGGCGCGGATCGTCCGTATCGCGACGAATGACAATTTCTGGGCGATGGGGGACACCGGCCCCTGCGGCCCGTGCTCGGAGATTTTCTTCGACCATGGTCCGAAAGTCGCCGGCGGCCCGCCGGGCTCGGCCGACGCCGACGGCGATCGGTTCATCGAGATCTGGAACCTCGTCTTCATGCAGTTCGAGCGGTTCGCGAGCGGCGAGATGACGCCGCTCCCCAAACCCTCGATCGACACCGGCATGGGGCTGGAGCGCATCACGGCGGTGATGCAAGGGGTGCACGACAATTACGACACCGACCTTTTCAGGAAGATCATCGCCGCCTCGGTCGATCTCACGGGGCGCCCCGCGACGGGCGACGACGCCCCCGCGCATCGGGTGATCGCCGACCATTTGCGCGCGGCGTCGTTTCTGATTGCGGACGGCGTGTCGCCGTCGAACGAGGGTCGGGGCTATGTCCTGCGCCGCATCATGCGCCGCGCGATGCGCTACGCGCACGGCCTCGGCGCGAAGGAGCCGCTGCTGGCGCGCCTCGCCTCGGTGCTCGAAGCCGAAATGGGCGCGGCCTATCCGGAGCTCCATCGCGCCTCGGCGCTCATCCGCGAGACGCTGCGCGCCGAGGAAGAAAAGTTCCGCTCGCTGCTCGACCGCGGCCTCAAGCTGCTCGAAGAGGAAGTCGGCAAACTCGGCGGCGCAAAGACGTTGCCCGGCGAGGCGGCGTTCCGGCTCTATGACACCTACGGCTTTCCGCTCGACCTGACGCAGGACGCCTTGCGCCGTCGCGGCCTTACCGTCGATGCGCAAGGGTTCGACAAGGCGATGGCCGCGCAGAAGGAAGCGGCGCGCGCGGCTTGGGCGGGTTCCGGCGACGCGGGCAGCGAGGCGCTGTGGTTCGACCTCCGCGAGCGCGCGGGCGCGACCGATTTTCTCGGCTATGTGCATGAAACGGCCGAAGGCGTCGTCGCGGCGATCGTCAGGGGCGGCGCCGAGGCGACGGAAGCGAAAGCCGGCGACACGGTCGAGATCATCGTCAACCAGTCGCCTTTCTACGCCGAATCGGGCGGCCAGGTCGGCGATGCGGGAACGATCACCGCCGACAGCGGCCTCCTGATCGAGGTGACGGACGTCAAGAAACGCGCCGGCGCCCTCCACGGCCATATCGGGCGCGTGGCGAAAGGGGCGGTCAAGGTCGGCGACGCCGTCAAGCTCGCCATCGACGTCGAACGGCGCAACGCAACGCGCGCAAACCACTCGGCGACGCACCTTCTTCACAAGGCGCTGCGCGACGTGCTCGGCCCGCATGTCGCGCAGAAGGGCTCGCTCGTCGCGCCCGACCGGCTGCGCTTCGACTTCTCGCACATGAAGGCGCTGACGGACGCCGAGATCGCCGAGATCGAAAAGCGCGTCAACGCGGTCATCCGCCAGAACAACGAAGTGACGACGCGCATCATGCCCTATGACGACGCGGTCGCTTCGGGCGCGGTCGCCCTCTTCGGCGAAAAATACGACGAGGACGTCCGGGTGCTGAGCATGGGGCGCGAAGACGATCGCGCCTATTCCGTGGAGCTCTGCGGCGGCACCCATGTGCGCCGCATCGGCGACATCGCGCTCTTCAAGGTCACGGGCGAAAGCGCCGTTTCGGCGGGCGTGCGGCGCATCGAGGCGCTGACCGGCGAGGCCGCGCGCCTATATCTCGAAGAGCAGGCGGGCCTTGCGCGCGCCGCCGCCGATGCGGCGAAGGCGCCGGTGATGGAGCTTCCCGCCCGCATCGAAGCGCTCGTCGCGGAGAAAAAGCGCCTGGAACGCGATCTCGCGGAGACCAAGAAGAAACTCGCCCTCGGCGGCGGGGGCGCGGCGCCGGCGGACGAAGTGATCGACATCAAGGGCGTCAGATTCCTCGGAAAGGTGCTCGACGGCGTCGAAGCGAAGGATCTCCGCGGCCTCGTCGATCAGGCGAAGCAGAAGCTCGGTTCGGGCGTCGCCGCCTTCATCAGCGTTGAGGGCGGAAAGGCCGCGCTCGCCGTCGGCGTCACCGACGATCTGAAGGCGAAGCTCTCAGCGGTCGATCTCGTGCGCGCCGGCGCCGAAGCGGTCGGCGGCAAGGGCGGCGGCGGGCGTCCCGACATGGCGCAAGCGGGCGGTCCGGACGGCGCCAAAGCGGACGCGGCGATCGAAGCCATCCGAACGTCGATCGCCGGATAGACAGGCGACTTACTTAACGTCGACGCTGCCGCCCGAAGACGTGTCCTTGTTGACCGTCTTCGGCGAGCCGGAGACGTCGATCGAGCCGCCGGAAGAGGCGTCGGCGTTGACGCTGTCGGAGGCGAAGATGTCGGCGCTGCCGCCCGATGACGCGGAGGCGTTCGCCGTGCGGCATTCGAATTGTTCGGCGTCGATGCTGCCGCCCGAGGAGACGTCGACCGTCAGCGCGTCGCAGCGCCCGACGATATCGACCGAGGCGCCCGAGGAAACGTCGATCGCAAACGCGCCGGCGTCGACGCCCGTCGCATCGACGGAGGCGCCGGACGACACGTCGAGCGCTTCAAGCGCCGGCATGGCGACAGTGACATTGACGTCATCGCCGCGCTTCCAGCGAAAGCCTTTGATATATTTGCGTTTGACCTGCAATTCGCCGTCAACGACCTTGATCTCAAGCCGCTCAAGGCCGCTCGCGGAGCTGGTTGCGGAAACGGCGTAGTCGCCGCCGACGGCGATATCGACGGAAACGCCGGAGGCGGCGGAAACGCGCGTGAAGTCGGCGACGGCGTAGGTCTTGGTGTCGGCGAAGGCCGGCGCTGTCATGACAACGGCGGCGAAAACGGCTGAGCCGAGCAAGGCGAATAGTCTCATGGGAACCCCTCTGATGGCGGTTTGACGTTTTGGCGGGCGGAATGTGAACCTGTGACAGACGGCGGGCAAGCCGGGCGCGACGGAGCGTTCCCGGCCTGCGCTGAAATTCGTCGCATGGCGCAAGTTCAGCGGAAAACCAGATCGAACGCGATGGTCAGCCTTCGCCCCGCCGCCGTGAAGGGCGCCGTTCCATGCCAGCAATAGGAAGGAAAAAGCACAAGCCGTCCGGGAACGGGATCGACAAGCCGCCGCGGCCCGTTATGGCCGGGAAGGGGAAAGGGCGGCTCGCCGAGCGCTAGGGCTCCGGCGCTCGTCGCCCCGCCCGGCGCCTCGACGTAATATGCGGAACTGATCGCGCCAGCGGGATGAACATGCGCAGAATGCCGCCCGCCGGGGGCGAGTGCGACGGACCACGCGGCGGCGACCGTCGCTTTCTTGCCGCGCCAGCCGAGCCCTGGGTGGTCAGGCGGCGGCGTGAGCACGGAGGCGAATCCGTCAGCGGTTTCGCGGGCCAATGCGAAAAACGCCGTCAGCGCGGGCGAGCGCAAGGACTGCAAGGGCCGCCGCGTCTGCGAGCCTCCGTGTACAGACTGTCCGAGCGGCTCCCGCCCGGCCGCGTGATGAAGCGGGGAAAGCTCGGCCGCAAGGGCCGCGTTGAAGGCGTCGATCGAGGGGTAAGGCGCGGGGGGCGAGAGATCGGCGACAAGAACGTCGCGCGCGAAATCGAGCAGCGCATCGGCTTCGGCGGCGCCTTGCGAGGCGAGGGCCGACCACAGGAACGCCCGCCAAAGCTGGTTGTCCGGAAAGGCGGCGGAGAAGCGGCGCGCCAATCCTTCAGCTTCCTGAAACGCGCCCGTCGTCAGCAACAGGCGTGCGAGCGGCGCGTTGACGCTCGGATCGTACGGCGCGCGTGACGCAGCGGCGCGCGCCCGAAGGAGAGCGGGACCAAGCGCGCCGTCTTCGCGCAATATGTCCGCCGCCAGCATGTCGACGGCGGGCGCGGGCGCCGCGCCGATTTCGGCGCGCGCCAATGCGTCAAGCGCCTCCTTCCGGCGATCGAGGCCGGCAAGGACCGACGCTGCGCGGAACGCCTGCGCGCCGCCCGCATGCGCCGCGCCTTGCAGCAGGCGGTCAAGCGCAGGCCTGTCCGCCCGCTGATGAAGGAGCTCGGCGAGGAGCGCGAAGGCGCGCGGATGCGCCGGCGCGCGGTCGAGCGCGCGGCGCAGCGCCGCCTCCGCTGCGCCGTCGTCGCCCGCAAGATAGGCGGCCTCGCCCCGCCGCGCGCTGATTTCCGCAACGCCGGGGAACAGCCTTTCGGCGTCGGCGAACGCCGCCGCGGCGGGTTCCGGTTCGCCGATCTCCATAAGCGCGCGCCCCAGATTGAACGAGGCGGCCGGGTTGTGACGATCCAGCTGAAGCGCCTGCCGCGCAGCCGAGAGGGCGGCCTCCGCCTCGCCGAGCGCAAGATGCGCGCTCGACCGGGCGGCCGCGACGTCGGCGGATTGAGGCGCGCGCGCAAGCAGGGCGAGCGCGGCGCGCGCCTCGCCGCGCTCGATCAGGTCCTGCGCCGCAATCGCCGGGTCCTCGTGCTGCGTCAGATACAGTCCCCCTTCTGGGCCTTGCGGGCCGGTCCTGATCAGGCCGCGTCGCTTTGATCCGCATGTGCGGCGATGACCTTCAGGAACAGCGATCCGAAGGCCTCGGTCTTGGCGCGTCCGACGCCGAAAACGTCGCCGAATTGCGCGAGCGTTTCCGGCTTCTTTGCCGCCATATCGCTCAGCGTGCGGTCGGAAAAGATGACATAGGCGGCGACGCCGCGCTCGCGCGCGATCTCCAGCCGCTTCGCCTTAAGGGCGTCATAAAGCCTGCGGTCGGCGGGCGCCTTCGCAAGCGAGGCCGCCGCTCGCTGGCGCTGTCGGGTGCGCGGTTCGGGGCGCATGGCGAAGCGCGCTTCGCCGCGCAGGAGCGCTGGCGCGCAGGGGCCGGGCGACAGGCCGCCATAATCATGATCGATGCGCAACAACCCTTCCGCGTTCATCTGACGGACGAGCGCGCGCCAGTCATTCGCCTTCCACGCCTTGCCGGCGCCGTAGACCTTGAGGCGATCATGCCCGCGGTCGCGAATTTTCGCCGTATCGGCGCCGCGCAGGATGTCGATGATGTGGGCGCCGCCGAACATCTCGCCGGTGCGCGCGACCGCGTAGAGGAGAAGACGCGCCTCCGCCGTCGCGTCGATCGTGTCGGCGGGGCGCCGGCAGTTGTCGCAATTCCCGCAAGGGCCGATCGTCTGCCCGAAATGGGCGAGCAGCGCCTGCCGGCGGCAGTCCGTCATCTCGCAGAGCGCTCCGAGCTCCTCGATGCGCCGCTTCTGCGCGGCGCGCGCGGCCTCCGGCGCCGCCGGGTCGATCATCCTTATACGGCGCATCAGGTCGCCGGGACCGTAGAGCAGCACGGCGCGCGCCGGCAGGCCGTCGCGTCCCGCGCGGCCGATCTCCTGGTAATAGGCCTCGACGGAGGAGGGGAGATCGGCGTGGATGACGAAGCGTATGTCCGGCTTGTCGATGCCCATGCCGAAGGCGACGGTCGCGACGACGATGAGGTCCGGTTCCGTCAGGAAGGCGTTGAGGCGCTCGGTGCGCGCCTGAGGGTCGAGCCCCGCATGATAGGCGACGGCGCGCCGGCCGTTCGCGGAAATGTGCGCCGCGACGTCCTCCGTCGCCGCGCGCGAGAGGCAATAGACGACGCCCTGCTCGCCCTCATGTTCGCGGATCAGCGCAAGGATGCGATCCTTCGAGCGGTCCTTGCGTTCGATCGCGATGTCGATGTTCGGCCGGTCGAGATCGCGCACGAATATTTTCGCCGCGGGCCGGAGCAGGCGCTGGGCGATCTCGGCGCGCGTGCGTTCATCCGCCGTCGCCGTGAAGGCGGCGATCCCCGCGTCCGGAAAGCGGTCTTTCAGTCCTGCAAGCGCAAGATAATCAGGACGGAAATCGTGCCCCCACTGGCTGACGCAATGCGCCTCATCGACGACGAAGCGCGCGACGCGAAGCTGCGACAGCGCGTCCAGCATGCGCGCGGTCATCAGCCGCTCCGGCGCCATGTAGAGAAGCTTCAGGCGCCCGGCCGCCGCCGCGCGCCAGTCGGCGACGCTGTCCTCGCGGTCGCGCCCCGAATGAATGACGCCGACGGGCGCCCCGACCGCCCGCAGTTGCGCGATCTGGTTGTCCATGAGCGCGATGAGAGGCGAGACGACGATCGTAAGGCCGTCGCCGGCGAGCGCAGGCAACTGGTAACAAAGGCTTTTCCCCGCGCCGGTGGGCATGACGGCGAGAACGTCGCGCCCTGCCGTCATCGCCGCGACGATCTCCTCCTGTCCGGGGCGGAACGCGTCGAAGCCGAAGACGGATTTGAGGATCGTAACGGCCGGCGCCTCGGCGCGCTCGCCGATCACCCCGCCATCGCCGCCTTGAAGTGCTCGTCGATCTTGTCGAGGAACTTCGTCGTCGTCATCCATTTCTGTTCGGCGCCGATGAGGACGGAGAGGTCCTTCGTCATGTAGCCCTTCTCGACCGTGCGGATCACCGTCTTCTCAAGCGTGTCGGCGAAGCGGGCGAGTTCCGGAGTATTGTCGAGCTTGGCGCGGTGCGCGAGGCCGCGGGTCCACGCGAAGATCGAGGCGATCGGGTTCGTCGAGGTTTCCTCGCCCTTCTGGTGCTGGCGATAATGGCGCGTCACGGTGCCGTGCGCGGCTTCGGCTTCCATGATCTTGCCGTCCGGCGTCAGCAGCACCGAGGTCATGAGCCCCAGCGAGCCGAAGCCTTGCGCGACCGTGTCCGACTGCACGTCGCCGTCATAGTTCTTGCACGCCCACACATAGCCGCCCGACCATTTCATGCAGCTCGCCACCATGTCGTCGATGAGGCGATGCTCATAGGTTCCCTTGAACGGCGCGAACTGTTCCTTGAATTCCGCGTCCCAGAGCTCCTGGAAGATGTCCTTGAAGCGGCCGTCATATTTCTTGAGGATGGTGTTCTTCGTCGACAGGTAGACCGGATATTTCCGCGCCAGCGCGAAGTTGAAACAGGCGCGCGCGAAGTCGCGGATTGAATCGTCGAGATTGTACATCCCCATATAGATGCCGGCGGACGGCGCCTTGAAGACTTCCTTCTCGATCACCTCGCCGTTCTCGCCCTCCCATTTCATGGTGAGCTTGCCCTTGCCGGGGAACAGCATGTCAGTCGCCCGATACTGATCGCCGAAAGCGTGACGGCCGATGACGATCGGCTGCGTCCAGCCGGGCACGAGACGCGGCACGTTTGAAATGATGATCGGCTCGCGGAAGACGACGCCGCCGAGGATGTTGCGGATGGTGCCGTTCGGCGACTTCCACATTTCCTTGAGGTTGAATTCCTTCACGCGCGCTTCGTCCGGCGTGATCGTCGCGCATTTGACCGCGACGCCGTATTTCTTCGTCGCCTCGGCGCTGTCCACCGTCACCTGATCATTGGTGCGGTCGCGCTCCTCGATGCCGAGGTCGAAATATTTGATGTCGATGTCGAGATAGGGGTGAATGAACTTGTCCTTGATCATCTGCCAGATGATCCGGGTCATCTCGTCGCCGTCCATGTCGACGATCGGGTTCAAGACTTTGATTTTCTTCATGGATTTATCCTGCCGCGGAAGGGGGTGTGAGGTCAGCGGTCGCTATAGCAACCATCGGGCGGCGGCGCAAAGCGGGGCTCAGGCGCCCATCTGCCGCGCGGCGAGATCGAGCATGATCTCCTCGGAGCCGCCGCCGATCGCCATCACGCGCACCTCGCGATAGATGCGCTCGATACGGCAGCCGCGAATGAAGCCGGCGCCGCCGAGGATCTGCATCGCCTCGCGCGCGCAGAACTCCATCGTCCGCGTCGCCTGCACCTTGAGGAGAGACAGCTCGGCGATCGGCGTTTCGCCGCGCATCACGCGCCACGCGCAATGATCGAGAAAAGCGGCCGAAGCATGCACATGGCGCACCATCTCGCCGAGCTTGTGGCGGATCACCTGATGCTTGACGAGCGGCTTGCCGAAGGTCTCGCGCGCCATCGCCCAGTCGGCGGCGTCCTCGATGCACACGCGCGAAAAGGCGATCGCCTGCGCCGCCATGCCGAGCCGTTCATTGTTGAAATTGCTGACGATGCCGGCGAAGCCGGAATTTTCGGCGCCGATAAGGTTCTCGGACGGCACGCGCACATCGGCGAAATTGATGCTGGCGGTGTCGGACATCCACCACCCCATTTTCGGCAGCTTCGCGCGCGTGACGCCGGGGCTTTCGGCCTCGATGAGGAGGAAGGAAAGTCCGCCGGCGCCCGCGCCGCCCGTTCTGACCGCAACGGTCAGATAGTCCGCGCGCCAACCCGTGGTGATGTAGGTCTTTTCTCCGTTGACGACATAATGGCGCCCGTCGCGCACCGCGCGCGTGCGTATATTGGCGACATCGGATCCGCCGGAAGGCTCCGTCACGCACAGCGCAATCAGTTTGCGCCCCGCCAGCACGTCCGGCGCAATCCGCGCCTTGAGCTCATCCGAGCCAAGCGCGAGGACGGGCGGCAGCCCGATTGAATGCGTCATCAGTCCGGCGATCAACCCGCCGGAGCCGGCGCGCGCCAGTTCCTCCGACGCGACCAGCGAATGAAAGACGTCGACGCTCTCGCTGACGCCGCCGTATTCCTCGGGATAGCCGAGCGCGAGGAGCCCCGCCGCGGCCGCGCGCCGGTAAAGCTCGCGCGGAAACTTTCCTTCCTCATCCCATGCGTTGACATGCGGCGCGACCTCGCGGTCGACAAAGGCGCGCACGCTTTCGCGCCACGCCTCATGCGACGCGTTGAGATGCGGGGAGGGGAGGCGCGTGGCGTCAAAGGAGAAGGGCTTCATGCGCGCGAGGATGACGCGGCGCGCGGCGCGGCGTCAACGACTGCGCGCATCGCTTGATCGGGGCGGGCATGCGTCTCATTTTCCGCCGATCCCGCCGGTGCTGCGCGGCGACGCGGAAAGGATTGCGGAATGAAGCTTTATCACTGCCAGGGCGCGCGGTCGCTTCGCTGCCTTTGGGCGCTTGAGGAAATGGGCCTCGCCTATGACCTCGAAACGCTGCCTTTCCCCCCGCGGATGTTCGCCAAACACTACAAGGAGGTGAACCCGCTCGGAACCGTCCCGGCGCTGATTGACGGCGACGCAATGCTGACGGAATCGAGCGGCATCTGTCATTACCTTGCTGAAAAATACGGGCCGACGCCCTTGCGCGTCGCGCCGCAGGAAAAGGATTACGCGCTCTATCTCAACTGGATGTACCGCTCCGACGCGACGCTGACATTTCCGCTGACGATCCATTTCCGCTACACGGCGCTGGAGCCGGAAGAGCGCCGCAGCGCGCAGGTCGCTGAAGACTACAAGAAATGGTTTCTCGGGCGCTGGACCAGCGTCGAGGCCGGACTTGAGGGTCGCGATTATCTCTGTGCGGATCGCTTCACCATGGCCGACATCTGCGTCGGCTACGCCCTCTATTTCGCGCGGACGCTGAACGTCTCCGAAGCGATGACGCCCAACGTCGCGCGCTGGTGGGAACGCATCACCGCAAGGCCGGCGTTCGCGCGCGCGGCGGGGAAGGGGTAAAAGACGCGCTGTCGCTACGGGCGGCGGCTCTCGTGGAGAGAGCCCCCTCAGTCGCCTGCGGCGACAGCTCCCCCGTGAACGGGGGAGCGGAAGGGGCGCCCGGATTATTCATTGGCATACAGAGCGATGATCGCCCCACTCATCCCCGTCACCCCGGGGCCGCGCGGAGCGCGGAACCCGGGGTCCATCTTGGTCCCGCGGGGAGAGGTGGACCCCGGATCGGCTGCGCCGTCCGGGGTGACGGAATCAGGCGGGGCGGCGGCTATTCTGTCAGT
>CAZOEB010000039.1:0-24146 GCA_964578685.1 uncultured Caulobacterales bacterium | reverse complement strand
TGATGCTGGCGATCGACAACCTCCACGTTTCCGTCGGCGGCCATGAGATCATCCGTGGGCTGACGCTCGCCGTTCCGGCGGGCGAAGTGCACGCGGTCATGGGGCCGAACGGCTCCGGCAAGTCGACGCTTTCCTATTCCGTCGCCGGCCGCGAGGGCTATGAAGCGACGGCGGGCGCGGTGACGCTTGATGGCGAGAACATCCTCGGCCTCAATCCCAGCGAACGCGCGGCGAGGGGTCTTTTCCTCTCCTTCCAGCACCCGATGGAAATCCCCGGCGTCGCCACGATGAACTTCATCCGAACGGCGCTCAACGCGCAGCGGCAAGCGCGCGGCGAGGATGAAGTTTCGGCGGCGGATTTCCTCAAAATCATCCGCGCGAAGGCGAAAATCGTCGGTCTCACCGATGAAAAGCTGAAGCGGCCCTTCAATGTCGGCTTTTCGGGCGGCGAGAAGAAGCGGATGGAGATGCTGCAAATGGCGATCTTCGAGCCGCGCTTCGCCATCATGGACGAGACGGACTCAGGGCTCGACATCGATGCGCTGAAAATGGTCGGCGAGGTGGTGAACAGCCTTCGCGGCCCTTCGCGCGGCTTTCTCGTCATCACGCATTACCAGCGCCTCCTCGATTATATCCGGCCTGACGCCGTGCATGTGCTGGCGAGGGGCCGCATCGTGAAGTCCGGCGGGCCGGAGCTTGCGCTGGAGCTTGAAAAGTCCGGCTACGATCAATTCGTCGAGGCGGCGTGATGGCGGCGCTCGCGCTCACCCCTTTCGAATCCGCGCTTGCCGCACGCGCGCAAGGCTTCGTGTGCCTTCCGCACCGGCGCATGGAAGCGTGGAAGTGGACGGATGTGCGCGCCGCGCTGCGCGAGGAGATGGCGCCGGCGTCGGAGACGGTGATTGCGCCGTCGGTCTTCGCCAACGCCGGCCCCTTTGAAATTCTGGTGATGAACGGACGCGCCGAATGGCCGGCGGCGTCGCCGGCGGGCGTCACCGTCAGCAAGGGCGAAAGCGGCGCCGCCATGGGCCACGCGCTCGCCGACCTCGCCGAGGCGCTCAGCCGTGAAACGCTCGTCATCACGATCGAAGGGGCCGTCGCGCAGCCGATCCTCATTCGACGCGTCGCCGGCGCCGGCGCTGTGCAAGCGGTTGCGCGCGTGCGTCTCGCGCCCGGCGCGCAGGCGACGGTCATCGAAAGCTTCGACGGCGCGGGCGCGTTCTTTTCAAACAGCGCCGTTCATTATGAGGTTGGCGCGGGCGCGCATCTGACGCGCATCATTCGCCAGAGCGCAGGCGAGGCGGGCGTTGAAACCGCCTTCGCCGCGCTCGCCCTTGATGAGGGCGCCCGCCTTGACCAGACCGCGCTCCTTTTCGGCGGCAAGCTTGCGCGCGTTGAGACGCGCGTCGAGGTCAACGGCGCCGGCGCGCATGTGTCGATGCGCTCCGCCGCGGCGCTATCGGGCGCGCGGCACGCCGACCAGACGAGCCTTGTCGCCTTCAACGCGGTCGGATGCGAAACGCGCCAGATCCACCGCGCAGCGCTGAAAGACCGCGCGCGCGGCGTCTTTCAGGGCAAGTTTCTCGTCGCGCGCGGCAGCCAGCAGACCGACGCGGAAATGAACGCCGGCGCGCTCCTTCTCTCCGACGGCGCGGAGGCGAACTGCAAGCCGGAGCTCGAAATCTACGCTGACGACGTGAAATGCGCGCATGGGTCGACGGCCGGAGCGCTTGACGACAACGCGCTCTTCTACATGCGCCAGCGCGGCCTGACCGAACATCAGGCGCGCGCGCTCCTTGTCGAGGCTTTCCTCGGCGAGGTCTTCGACGGCCTTCCCGCCGGCATCGAACACATACTGCGCGGCCAGCTTTCGCGCTGGCTGGAGGCGATATGACGACGCTCGACGTCTCTGCGCTGCGCGCCGAATTCCCGATCCTCACGCGTGAGGCCTACGGCAAGCCGCTCGTCTATCTCGACAACGCCGCCTCGGCGCAGAAGCCGCGCGCCGTCATCGACGCCATGCGCGCCGCGATGGAGGGGAGCTACGCGAATGTCCATCGCGGGCTCCATCTCCTCGCGAATGAGACGACGACGGCGTTTGAAAAGGCGCGGAAGGCTGCGGCGCAATTCATCAACGCCGCCTCGGTCGATGAAATCATCTTCACCGCCGGCGGCACTGACGCCGTCAACCTCGCCGCCAACACGCTGGGACAAGGGATGGCGGAGGGCGACGAGATCATCCTCTCCGTCATGGAGCATCATTCGAACATCGTCCCCTGGCACTTCCTGCGCGAGCGCAAGGGCGCCGTCATCAAATGGCTCGATGTCGACGATGACGGCCGCATCGATCTCGACGCCTATGAGGCGTTGTTCAGCACGCGCACGAAAGTCGTCGCGCTGACGCATATGTCGAACGTGCTGGGCGTTTCGACTCCGGCGCGACATCTCGCCGATATCGCGCACGCGCACGGCGCGAAAATCCTGCTCGACGGCTGTCAGGGCGCCGTCCATGGCCGCGTCGATGTTCAAGCGCTTGATTGCGACTTCTACGTGATGACCGGCCACAAGCTCTACGGGCCGACGGGCGTCGGCGCGCTCTACGGCAAGAAATCCGTGCTAGAGGCGCTGCCGCCGTTCAAGGGCGGCGGCGAGATGATCGACCTCGTGACGACCGAGACGGTCACCTACAACGATCCGCCGCACCGGTTCGAGGCCGGCACGCCCCCGATCCTTGAAGCGATCGGCCTCGGCGCGGCGCTCGAATGGATGACGGCAAGGGGAATGGGCGCCATCGCCGCGCATGAGGCGAGCCTTGCCGAACACGCGATGGCGGAGCTTTCAAAGCTAAACTTCGTCGAGCTTTACGGCCGCGCGAAGGACAAGGCGCCGATCATCGCCTTCAACATCGCCGGGGCGCATCCGCACGATGTCGCGACCATTCTCGACCGGTCGGGCATCGCGGTCAGGGCCGGCCATCACTGCGCGCAGCCTCTGATGCGCCGCCTCGGCCAGACGGCGACGGCGCGGGCATCGTTCGCCGCTTACAACACGCACGCCGAAGTTGACGCGCTCGTCGGGGGGCTGCGCAAAGCCCACGACATGCTTAAGTGAGGAACTATGGAAACCGTTCGCGACGTCATTGATCTCAAGGGACCGGAAACGGACGCAGCGCCGGCGCCGCAGGCGGCGGTCGCCGGGGGAAGCGCGATACCGGGCGATGACCTCAAGCGCATCACCGCGGACGTGATCCGCGCGCTGAAGACCGTCTACGATCCGGAGATCCCGGTTGATATCTACGAACTCGGTCTCATCTATAAGGTGGACCTTTCGGATGACCGGCTGTTGACGATCGAGATGACGCTGACGGCGCCCGGCTGCCCCGTCGCCGGCGAGATGCCGGGCTGGGTCGAGGGCGCGCTCCGCGGCATCGACGGCGTCGAGGACGTGAAGGTCAACATGACCTTCGATCCGCCCTGGACGCCCGACCGGATGAGCGACGAGGCGAAACTGGAATTGGGATATCTTTGATGACCCGCAGACCAAGACCCAAAGTCGTCACCCTGACCGACGCCGCCGCCGCACGCATGACCGAAATCATGTCGAACGCGGAAGAGAAATTCATCGGCGTTCGCATCGGCGTCAAAAACGGCGGCTGCGCCGGCATGGAATACACGATGGACTACGCGACCGAGGCGAAACCGCTTGAGGAAGTCGTCGAGGAAAACGGGATCAAGGTGCTGATCGATCCTAAGGCGATCCTCTTTCTCATCGGGTCCGAGATCGACTTCGTCACGGAAAAGCTCTCCTCGCGCTTCGTCTTCCGCAACCCGAACCAGACCGACGCCTGCGGCTGCGGCGAAAGCGTGACGATCGTCCCGGCGAAGATGGACGCTTGAACCACCTTCGCTCATCCCGGCTTTCGCCGGGATGAGCGGTGGAGAGATTGGCGCAACGCCATTTACGGCCTATCGTCGGAGAGCCGTCGCCCCAGAGACATCGACCATGACGAGCATCAATCGCCGCACGGCGCTGGTCGCCCTGCTCACCGGCGCCGCCTCCGCCGCTTTCGCCGCGCCGAAGCGCGCGCGGCCGGGCCTTTACGATTGCGAGGGCTGCGAGGCCGTCGATGAACGTGCGCGCGAAACGCTCGCAGCCGCGGCGGTGATCGCCGGGCCGGATGAACCCGGCGAACGGCTTGTCGTCGAAGGCGTCGTCTATCGGGCGGATGGTACGACGCCTGCCGCCGACATCGTGATCTACGCGCACCACACCAACAATGAAGGGCTCTACGCCGGCGCCGGCGGCCCGACGCCGGAGTCACGGCGTCACGGACGCCTGCGCGGCTGGGTGAAAACGGGCGCGGACGGGCGTTATCGCTTCGAGACGATCAAGCCCGCGCCCTATCCCGGCATGACGATGCCCGCGCATGTCCATCTCATGATCGGGGAACCGGGACGGCGTCCCTATTACATCGATGACGTCGTTTTCGACGGCGAGTTCGGCGTGACGGACCGCTATCGCAAAAATCAGGAGCTCCGCGGCGGCTCCGGCATCGTGCGCCTGTCGCGGGGCGCCGACGGCGTCCTTCTCGCACGTCGCGATATCGTGCTGGAGCTCCATCCGGTCTGAGCCGCGCCGATTGCGCGCTGCGCCGCGCACGCTTATAGCCCGCGCCATACAAGGAACTCTCCCATGGCGATGAAGAAGAAAAAGGGCCTGCCCCCGGCCTATGCGGAGGCGACCAAGGATGCGCGTTTCGCCGGGACGTTTGAAGTGCTGGTGCCGGTCGAAGGCCGCGTGCGCCCGCAGCGCGTGCCGATGCAGTTCGCGAGCGTCGCGGCGGCGGAGACCTGGCTCTACAGCCCCGAAGGCGAGGCGACGATCGCCGAAATTCGCGCCGCGAAGTAAAAAGCCGCCGCGCGTGACAATCGCCGCCCCGGCGATTACGTTTCCCGTCATGGCCGTATCCGCGACCTTCATCGAGCAGGCGAAGGACCTCTTCCATCCCTTCGGCGACATCCGCGTCAGGAAGATGTTCGGCGGCGCGGGGCTTTATTGCGACGACCTTTTCTTCGCGATCATGGATGACGGCGCGGTCTATTTCAAAGTCGATGACGAAACGCGGAATGACTTCGAGGGCCGCGGCCTGTCGCCGTTCACTTTCGAGATGAAGGACGGCTCCTCGGCGACCATGTCCTATTACAACGCGCCAGAAGAGATTTTCGACGACGAGGACGAACTGCGCCATTGGACGACGCTCGCGCTCGACGCGGCGCGCCGGGCGGCGAAGTTCAAGAAGAAGCGGAAGCGGAAATAAAAGGCAGATTTCGCCGCCAAATTAGAACGGCAGGCCAAGGATGTGCGGTTTGAAAGCGCATTTTTTGAATCCAAACCAAATCAGATTGCTTTCGATATTCTCTTCGCTCGCACTAGTTCCTGCGGCCATAATTTTCGGTGAAAAGTGGTTCTGGACGCTTTGCGCACTCAACTTCGTACTTTTTCACGCCATTTGGATTTCGCGCTATTTCAAGAGCAAGCCCGCGAAATTCGGTGACACGTTTAATGGCATGAGGATACCGCTTGTCTTGTTTGCATTATGCGGAAATGCGGGCTGGATGCTTCTGGCGGGCGGGGGAGAGCTGAGCTTTCCTGTTTGAGGGCCTTGCCTCAACCCGCCCCGAAACTCTTCACCAGCGATCCCGCCACCAATCGCCAGCCGTCGACCAGCACGAAAAAGATCAGCTTAAACGGCAGCGAGATCACGATCGGCGGCAGCATCAGCATCCCCATCGCCATCAGGATCGATGAAATCACCATGTCGATGATGAGAAAGGGGATGAAGATCATGAAGCCGATCTCGAACGCGCGGCGGAGCTCCGAAATCATGAAGGCCGGCGTCACGAGGTGAAGGGGCGCGGCCTCCGGCGTTTCGGGCGCGGCTTTCGCAAGGTCGAAGAAGAGCGCGAGATCTTTCTCGCGCGTTTGCGACAGCATGAAGGTCTTCACCGGCGCGATGGCGGCGGGCAGCGCCGTCTCCATCGGCATTTCGTCCTTCATCATCGGCTCGACGCCGGCGCGCCAGGCCTCCTCGAAGGTCGGCGCCATCACGAAGGCGGTGAGAAAGAGCGCGAGCGAAATGATGACGGGGTTGGGCGGCGAGGCCTGCACGCCGATCGCGGTCCTGAGGAGCGACAACACGACGACGATCCGGATGAACGACGTCATCATGATGAGGATCGACGGGGCGAGGCTCAAAACCGTCGTCAGCAGCACGATCTGGATGAGGCGCGCGGAAAAGCCGCCGCCTTGCCCGAGGTCGATGGTGACGCTCTGCGCCAGCGCCGGCCCGGCTGTCAGCAGGCTGACGAAAAGGATGAACGCGGCGATCCGCGCGCGCAGGATCACAAGGCCCCGGCCGCGCGCAGTTTGGCGGCGCCTTCGCCTGCCCGCGCGCTGAGGCGCTCGATGAAGACGTTGACCGGCGCCGTTTCGGTCGGCGGCGCGGCGGGAATGTCGCGGTCGATGACGGTGACTGAGGCGGCGTCGAGCATGATGAGATGCTCGCGCCCGTCGCAGCGAAGGATGGCGGCGCGGCGCTTCTGGTCGAAGGCGAGCGTTTCAACGAGGTGCAGGCGCCGCGTGCGCTGAAAGCCGTTGGCGCCGGCGAGCCCCAGTTTTTTGGCGGCGAGCGCGGCAAGCCCGATCATGCCGATGACGGCGGCGAGCGCGAAAACGATCCTGGCGATTTCAAGAAGCGGCATGGCGCACGGGGGACTTTGCGATCTCTACCCGGCAAAAATTACCGGCCGCCCGCTTAAAGGAGAGTTAAGGTTAATCGCCGGCGGCGTAGAGCGCATCGAGCGCTGAAAGGCTGAGGAATTCGCCGCCGCAATCATTCGTAAAGAAATCGAGATAGCGCGCGATCATGTCGAGATGCGCGTCGACCGCGGCCTCATCGGGCGCATAGGCGTTTGCGCCGGGCGTCAGCGTCGTGGAATGTAGGCTGAATGTGAGGACCGGAGCGCCGGCGCGGATCAAATGGCGTGTCAGCGCGACCAGCTCTTCAAACCGCGCCCGCTCCGATGTCAGGCGAAACGGCGCCGTCATCTCGGGCGGCAGCGATCCGCGTACGCCGCGCTCGCTTTGCGGGAGAAAGGTCCGGGTGCCGCGAAGGGCGAGCGCGCCGGAGACCGGCGTCACGGCGATGCGCCCCGCCGGCGTATCCGCGGTCAGCGGAAGGTTTGAAAAGCCTGAAAAGTCCGGCCCGCCGCGCGCGGAAAAATCGAAGGCCGGGCAGGGACTGAAATCGAGCCGCACGCCGATCTCGGCAAGGTCTTCGTACGTCTCCGGCAAGGCGCCGTAACGGCCCGCGCGATGCGCGATCGCGCGAAAACCGAAGGCGCGCTCGAACGCGTCGGCGAGCGCTGCGAGTTTTGCGCGGTGAACGTCGCGCGGCAGGTTCATCTGCCAGGAATAATAATCGCCGTGATAGCCGCTGCGCGGCGGCGTCGCCCATTGATGAAGGTGCAGGCCGAGATCGGCGCGGCCCTTGCGGCGCTCATCGCCAAACCACGCAGCGAAAGCGGCGTCGGCGATCAGCGGCCAGGTGATGAAATGCAGCGGCGTCACGCCGCGCGCCGAACAAATCGCCGACAGCCGCGCAAGGCCTTCCGGGTCGCCGGCGCGATGGGTCGCCGGCGTGAACTCGGACCAGTCGAATTCCTCTTCGGCGTCGATGGTGAAGACGAGACGGGGCCGATCGCCGCCGACCGGCAAGGGGCGGAAAGCAACCGCGCGCCGCCGCCGGTGCTTGTCCGTTATTTCGCGGAACAGCGCGTCGAGGCCGTCTGACGTTTCGTCCCAAGAATGGCGCTCGGCGTAGGCCCTTGTCGCGGCGCGGTCGCTCGCGTTGAGCACGTCGCGCAGCGCCGCCGCCAACGCCTCGGGCGTTCGCTCTTTCAGCACGCGCCCTGCCGCCGCTTCGCGGATCACTTCGCGCGCGCCGCCGGCGTCGGCGGCGACCGCGGGCGTTCCGCACGCCATCGCTTCCAGCAGCACGTTCGGCCATCCTTCGCGCGTCGAGGCGAGAACAAGCGCGTCGGCGGCGTTGTAGACGTCGACCAGCGCGTCATGGGGAAGCTGGCCGAGGAAACGCACGCGCTGAGCGACGCCTGTCTGCGCTGCGAGGGATTTCAGCGCGGCCTCTTCAGGACCCCGCCCGGCGATCAATAGCGTCGCCGCAGGCATCTCAGCCAGCGCCTTGACGGCGATGTCGTGACCCTTGCGCGGAATGAGGCCGCCGACCGAGGCGAGAACGACGCCGTCGACATTAAGCGCCGCGCGCGATGCGGCGCGGTCGATCGGCCGGAACAGGTCAAGGTCGACGCCGTTCCTCAGCACCCGGATCTTTTCCGCCGGCGCGCCGAGCCGGACGAGATCATCCTTCAGCGCCGCAGCGACCGCAATCACGGCGTCAGCGCGGATGACGGCGTCAAGGATCATGCGCCGCTGGCGGGGATAGGTCGCAAGCTCCGTCACGTCGCTGCCGCGCGCGGTCATCACGAAGGGCTTGCCAAGCCGGCGGGCGAGCCGCGCGGCCGCGACGCCGTCCGGATAGAGATAATGCGCGTCGATGAGGTCGAAGTCCCAGCCTTCGGCGAGCATGGCGCGCGCTTCCCGCTCAAAGGCGCGGCCGAGCGCGAAAGGCGCGTAGGTCATCCCGATCTTCGGCGGAATCGTGTAGCGTGGATGAACGACCTCGACGCCCCGGCGGACTTCGCGATCTGGGGCGGCCGCGAACTGCGCATAGGTCCCGAACATCGGCGCCGCGGACGGGAACCATGGGACAGGCGCGATAACGCGAATTTCGGCCCCGGTGCGGCGCCGGAAGAAGTCGAGCCGGTTCTCTACGAAAACGCCATGCGAGGGGCTCGCGGCGTTCGGATAGAGCGTTGTTATCGTTAGAATTTTCATCGACTCACGAATTAGACCCACGCAAGACCCCCGTGCGGCGCTGGTCTCCGGGGTTCAGTAGCCTGAATTTCCTTCCAATTTGTCATTATGGATTAGTGGATTTTTCAGCAGGCTATTGTCGGGTGCCAGTGGCGTTAAAGGTGTTGCGATGACCCAGGCCTCGGTTGACTTCGCGGCGGCTGCCGAGAGCAAGCGCGTCGAGTCGCCTCTTCCGCTCGCCGTCTGCTGGACGATCTGGATCTTGATGTCCGCCGGCCTTTGGGTCGCCGTCTGGCGCATTGCAACATTTTTCATTTGATCGCCGTAACAGGCGGGCCGCACTTTCATGTTTTTTTGGTTTAGAAGCACAGCGCCCCTTTTCGTCCGTCATTCTCCCGCGTTAAAGAACCGTTAGGCATCCTTCTCGCAGCGCCGCAGGACAGATGGCGCGCTCTGACACAGTTTCAGGGCGCCGCGGTGCAAAATGAGACAGCGATGAGAGAGTCGAGCGCCAAGAGCGATCGCCTCGCACGAGTGGCTGGGGGAGTGCCTGATGAACTTGGTCGCCTATAGCGCGGCAATCGTTTGCGCCTCCGGAGTCGGACTCGTTTTCGCCCCGCCCTTCCTTCGGCGCCTCGGCCGCGAACTGCTGTTCGTTTCCGCCGGGCCGGCGCTGCCGCGCAATGGAAGACGCTTCGGCCGCGTCGATCCCGCCACTTTCTCCGAGGGCGATCTTGAACGCGCGAAATCCTTGCGCGCGCCGGGCCTTGCGCAGACGTCAAAGCGCGTCTTCGACATCGCTGCGGCGGTGACGCTGATCGTCGCCTTTTCGTGGCTCCTCGCCCTGACGGCGATCGCCGTGCGCCTCGACAGCGCGGGGCCTTCGATCTACCGCCAACGCCGCGTCGGCAAGGACGGAAAGGAATTCGACATTTACAAGTTCCGGTCGATGCGCGCGGACGCCGAAAGGGACGGCGCGCAATGGGCGAAAGCCGGCGACGACCGCATCACCCGCGTCGGACGCTTTATCCGCCGTACACGGATCGATGAGCTGCCGCAGGCCTTCAATATCCTCAAGGGCGACATGAGTTTCGTCGGCCCCCGCCCGGAGCGGCCCGAATTCGTCGCGCAGCTTGAAAAAGACATTCCGCATTACCACGACCGCCATCTCATCAAGCCCGGCATCACCGGCTGGGCGCAGGTGCGCCACGCCTACACGGCCTCGGTCGAAGGCGCGCGCGACAAGCTTTGCTACGACCTCTTCTACGTTAAGCATTTTTCACTGCTGCTCGACGTGCTCATCGTGCTGATGACGGTGCGGGTCGCCGTGCTCGGCATCGGCAGCCGCTAAAGCGCCGGGCGAAGAAGTGGAATCGCGGGTTTTTCGAACCCCAGCGCGACCACGAAAAGGCCAAAGCGCGCTTGCGGCCGGCGTCTTGCAGGGCGACGCTCCCGAAGCAGCCCCGACGGTTGTCGCCATGGCCATGACCTTGCGGATTTCGCCGCCCCTTCGCATCGCCGCCGCGCTGTTGCTCGCGGTCGCCGGCCTCACATTGGCGCGCTTGCTCATTCCCCCGCCGGCGCCCGCCGCCCCGGCGGTCGATGCGGCCTTTGTCAGCCCCGCCGCCGCCCGCGCGCTCGGCGCGCGCTGGCGCCAATCCCGCCGCCCTGAGGACGGCCGGGCCTACGCGCAGGCGCTCCTCGCCAGCGGCCTCAATAATGAACTTGTCACGGCGGTTGCGACGGAGGGCTTGTTCAGCGACGACGACTTCTCACGCACGCTTTTCCACGCCGAAGCGCTGCTGCGGCTTTATCGCTATGAGGACGCCGCCGCGCTCGCCGCATCGCCGGCGGTTGCGGACAATCCGTACGCCGCGTTCATCCGTGTACGGGCGATCGCCGGCCTCGGCCGGGGACTTGACCGCGACGCCCTCGCCCTGGCGACGCGGGGGCCGGATGATCTGGCGCGCGAAGCCTGGCTCCTGCGCGCCCGCGCGGCTCTTGACGAAAACGACTTCGAGACCGTCGATGCGAGCCTCAAACGCGCATTGGAATCGGGCGCAACCGCCGCGCGGCTCGAAGCGTTCAGGATCGAGCGCGACATCCGATCAGGGGACGCCGCGCGCGCGCGCGAAGCCCTTGAAGCGCGCGCGCGGGACCTTGCGCGCGCGGCGACGGCGCGGGGCGAGGCGGTTCCCGATTACGAGGGCTGGCGGCTGTCGGCGATGCTCGCCTTGCGCGCCGGGGACGGGCGCGAGGCAGGACGCTTCGCGGACCGCGCGCTTCTCGCCGCGCCGGGCGGGCGCGACGCGCCGCTCGCCGCGCTTGCAAAATGGGCCGCCGGCGACGCCGCACAGGCGCACGCCATCCTCTCCGCGCATCTTCGCGCCGTGCCCGGCGACTGGACCGCGCAGGATCTCGCGGCCGCGTTCGCCTTCGCGGAAGGCAAGCGCGCAGAAGGCGAAGCGATGCTCGCCGCGCTCTCCACGCTTCAACCGCGGCTTGCCGCGTTCCGCCGGTTTCAGCGCGCCGCGGCCGATCGCGATTTCGACGCCGCCATTTCCGCCGTAGACGGATTTTCGGGACACGCTCCGCCCTCCGGCGCCGCCGCAGCGCTGGTCGGTCCGGGCGCAGCGCTGCCGTTCCTGCCGGAACCGTTGCGCGCGGACGCCGCGCTCGCGACGCTCGCCGCCGCATCGGAATCGCGCAGCGTGCGCAAGGGCGTGAAGGCTTTGCTCGACCTCAGGCGATCGCCGGTTGATCTCACGGTCGCAGCGGAAGCGCTCGCACGGACCGGCGACCGCGAAGGCGCCGCCGAACTTGCGCGCGAAGCGAGCGCGAGCGCCGGCGATTTCTTCGCGCCGGCGGCGCTGCTGGCTGAGATCGCGGAAGCGGCCGGTCGCGGCGCCGAGGCGCTCGCCCTTCATGACCGGTTTCTCGCCGCCGATCCTTCTCGCCAGGACGCCGCGCTCAGCCGCGCATCGCTGCTCGCCAGAACGGCGCCACCTGCGGAGGCTGCCGGCGCCTTCGCCGCGCTTGACCCCGCCGTCGCCTTTTCGACCGACGAGGCCGCGCTCGCTTATGCGCAGGCCGCGGCGGAGGCGGGCGAGGAAGCGCGTGCGACGATGCTTGAGGAGGCCGCCGGCATTCTTCCGCCCGCCCGCCTCGCGCTCGTTCGCGAGGCCGCGCGCGATGACGCCGGCGCGGCGATCGCCTGGCGTGAGGCGCTGATCTCCGCGCCGTGGGCTGACGGTCTGGCGGAACGCTACCGCGCCGCAATGGCGCGGCAGGGCAGGCAAGCGGACGCCGACGCGTTCCTTGCCGCCGTCGCCCGCCGTTCCGGCGCGCCGGACGGGCTCAGGGATGCGGAAGATGCCGATTTTTAAGGAATCCTGCGGGCCAGGAAGGGGCCGATTCCGGCCTTCCGGCATGGCAAAGAACTTGCTCTCCCGGTAGTCTGACGGCGATTCGCGGCCTCAACGCCGCCGGGGTCATTCACCAAAGCCCATCGCAAGAGACGAGGACAGACGCATGATCATCCGCCATATCGCCGCCGCGCTCGCCGCGCTGCTCGCCGCCAGCTGTGCTTCGCACGACATCCTTAATTCCAGCGAGCTGGCGGCGTCGTCGCAAACGTCGGGCGCGACAGCCGCGCCGTCGCCCGACTACCTGATCGGCCCGCTCGACGCGCTCGAAGTGTTCGTCTGGCGCGCGCCGGAACTGTCGACGAAGGTGACGGTGCGCCCCGACGGGCGCATCTCGACGCCGCTCGTCGAGGACATGGTCGCGGCCGGCAAGACGCCGACGCAGCTTTCCAAGGATCTCGAACGCTCGCTCAGCCAGTATGTGAAGTCGCCGCAAGTGTCGGTGATCGTCTCCAACTTCACCTCGACCTTCGATCAGCAAGTGCGCGTTCTCGGCCAGGCGCAAAAGCCGATCGCCTTGCCCTACCAGTCCGGCATGACCGTGCTCGACGTCATGGTGGCGGTCGGCGGCCTCACGGAGTTCGCCGCGGGCAATAAGGCGGTGCTCATCCGCGGCAAAGGCGAGGACCGCCAGTCCTATCGCCTCCGTCTCGATAATCTTCTGCGCAAGGGAGACATCTCGGCGAACGTGCCGGTGCTTCCGGGCGACGTCATCCTGATCCCGGAAAGTTTCTTCTGAGGATCGTCACGGACGCTCGCGCGCTTCCCGCGGGCGTCCGGACTTTGGTTGCGTAGGGAAGCACGGGTGCAAGGGGATGGTGCTGAAATTCGAGATCGCCGATCTGCCGCCGCAGGTCATCCGCTACGGCGCCGGTCTCTGGCGCCGGCGGTGGACGGTTGCGGCGGTCGCCGGCGCGACGGCGCTGCTCGCATGGTTCGCGCTGTGGCTGATCCCCGATCAATACGCCTCGCGGGCGCAGGTTTATGTGCAGACGGAGACGGTCCTTGATCCCGTGATGACGGGCGTCACGGCCCGGCCGAATTACGAGCGCCGCGTCGAGGTGATGCGCCTTCAGCTCCTCACCCGCCCGAATGTCGAGGAGATCATTCTCAGGTCGGGTCTTGACCGCGAGATCACCGCCAGGGACCCGCGCGAGCGCAGCGCCCAGATGGAGCGGCTGATCGACTGGGTCGCAAGCCAGATCACGATCACCAGCCCGCAGGAACTTTACTTCGTCATCGACTACAAGAACTCCGATCCGGCGATCGCGCGCAACGTCGCCGAGGCGGCGCTGAACCTCCTCATCGAACAGGACCTCGGGGCGAGCCTCACCGAGAACGAAGAAGCGCGCAAACGCCTCGACGCGGAGATCGCCGCGTTCGACGAACGCCTCACCGCCAAGGAGCAGGAGATCGCCGCATTCCGGCGCGCGAACGCCGAGGAGTTGTCGCTCGTCGAAGGGCAGGGGCGCGGACGCGACCTGATGGAGGCCGAGCTTTCCCGCGTCACGGATGAACTCGCCGTCGCCGAACGGCGCGTCGCGACCGCGCGCAGCCTGCTGGCGCAGACGTCGTCGACGTCGTCGGGCGCGGAACTTGACCGGCTGATGGTCGAGCTCGCCGCGCTCAGAAGTCAGTACAATGAGGATTATCCGGACATTCAGGTGTTGAAGGCGCGCATCGCCGAGTTGCAGTCCGGCGGCGCGAGCCGGCTTCCCGACAATCCCGAATACAAGCGCCTCAGCGCGGAACTCCGCGCCGCGCAGGACATCGCAAACGGGCTCGCCGACCGCCAGAAGCGGCTGAAGGCCGATCTTGAAGCGCTCGCCTTCACCATCGGGCAAGGTCCGCGCGTCATCGCCGAGCTTCAGCGCATCGAACGCGACTATGAGCAGACGCGCAAGAACTACGAGGAGCTCCTGGAACGGCGCGACCGGCTCTCCATCACCGCCAATCTCGGCGCCGGAAGCCAGGGCGTCGAGTACAAGATCTTCGAACGCCCGGCGGTGTCGCTGGTGCCGACGTCGCCGCCGCGCCTGGTGCTGATCGCGTTCGCGACGCTTGCAGCGCTCGGCGCGGGCGTGGGCGCGGGTCTCTTGCTCACCTGGCTTCAGAAGACTTTCACGCAAGGGTCGGAGCTGCAGACGGCGTTCGGCCTGCCGGTGCTCGGCGCCCTGAGCGAGATCGGGTCCGAAGCCGTGCTCCAGGAGCGCCGGCGCGATCGCCAGCGCCTCGGCATGGCCGCGGCGGCCTTCACCGCGCTTCTCGCGTTTTATGTCTATTGGGAGGTCTTCCGGCTTCCCTCCGTCGCGCCCGATGGCCCGGCGAGTGCAAGCCTCGCCTCAAGCTACGCTGCGCGGCTGCGATAAGAGATGACGGAGCGTTCCAGAATGGGACTGATCGAACGGGCGATCGGCGCAGGCGAGGGACCGACAGATCCCGCGCAAGCCTATGCGCGGCTCGACGGCGCGCCCTTCGACATCGACGCCGCGCGCATGCGCAAGCTCGGCGTCTACGCGCCGGGCTCCAGCGGCGGCCCGCATGCCTACGAGCTTCGCGTCATCAAACGCCGGCTGCTCCGCCGCATCGGATTCCTGCAGCGGGCCGGACGCGATCCGCGCGCGCTTCGCAACGCCGGCCGCCAACGCAATCTGGTGCTCGTCACCTCGACGCGTCCGGGCGAGGGGAAGTCCTTCATCGCCGTCAATCTCGCGATGAGCCTCGCGCTCGAAGAACGCATTCCGGTCTGCCTCGTCGACGCCGACACGGCGCGGCCGCGGCTCCGCAGCTATTTCGGGTTCGAGCCGTCGCCGGGCCTCGTCGATTTGATCGACCAGCCCGACAGCGACCTTGCGAGCGTCAGCCGCAAGGCGACCGGCGCGCCGCTGTCGTTCGTCGGCGAAGGGACGCGCGTTGCGAACCCGACAGAGTTTTTTGCGTCGGCGAAGGCCAAGCGCGCTTTTGCGCGCCTCTCCTTGAGCTTTCCCGAAGGCCTCGTTCTCATCGATGCGCCGCCGGTGCTGGCGACGACGGAAACGATCGCGCTCGCCCGCCTCGCCGATGAAATCGTCTTCGTGGTCGAGGCCGACTCGACGCCGCAGCCGGCGATCGCGAGCGCGCTCGACGAAGTCATCGAAATCAATCCGAACGTAAGCCTCGTGCTCAACCGCTGTCTGGCGCCTGCGGGCGGCTCATATTACAGCGCCTATGAGTACTACGAAAAACGCGCTGATGCGGGCGACGAGGCCGCGCGCGAGGGGCAAGGGGACAAGCCATGACCGACGCCGGAAAGAAACTCTTCGAACCGCTGCCGCGCCGTGCGAAGGCCGCGCTGCTGGCGACTTCCGCCGCGGCGGCCGTCCTCGGCGCCGCGGCCCTGGCGCAGGAGCAGGACACAGGCCCGCAAGCGCAGCTGCGATTCCGCAGCGACTATTTCGGGTACGGCCTCTCGGTCGGTCCGCGCGTCACCTATTCGGACAACATCAACCTTTCCTCCGGCGCCAACAAGGACAGCGAGGTCGCGGGTTCGATCGCGACGAACGGCAGCGCGATCTATTCGACGAACCGCGTGACGGCGATCATCGACGGATCGCTTGACGTCTCCTACCTCGTCGACCAGGGCAGGCTCGTCGCCAGCCAGGACGTCGGCGGCGTCGGCACGGTGACGATCGCCGACAATCTCCTTTATTTCGACATCGCCGGATCGACCTCACGGCAGCTCGCCGGTGAGAACGCGCGCTTCTCGCGCAACATCAACGCCGGCCGCGCGCAACGCGTCAACGTCCATAACATCGCCTTCAGCCCCTATCTCAACCGCCGTTTTGACGACGGTTCGGCGGCGGAGCTGCGCTATCGCGTCAGCCAGGTGTTCATCGGCGACAACAACGCCTTCGCGCAGGCGTTCAATAACGACTCGCGCACGCAGGAGGCGATCGCCACCTACCAGACCGGCGAGCGGTTCGACCGCGTCGAGATCGGCCTCACCGCTTATGGCAACAAGACGCGCGAGTTCGGGTCGTCGGTCATCCAGGACTTCGAATATGAGCAGGCGACCGGCCTCGCCGAGCTGCAATTTGCGATGACCGAGCGTTTCGCGCTGACCGGCGCGGTCGGCTATGACGAAGTCGGCACCGACGCGCCGCCGCAATTCATTCCCGAAGACCGGCTTTCCGGGTTCTTCTGGCGGGCCGGGTTCCGCGCGCGCCCGGGGCGCCGCACGGACGTTCGCCTCGAATACGGCCAGCGTTACGACGACGACTTCATCAATGCGGATATCCGCTATGATCTGTCGAACCGCCTGAATTTTTCGGCGAGCGCCAGCCGCTCGTTCCGCACGCGGGCGCAGGCGGTGTCCACGAATTACGAAGCGCTGCAGCGCCGCACGCTCGATTTCGTCGAACGGCTGCGCCAGGGCGAAGCCGGCGACGCCGAAGGCCTCATCGACGCGATGACGCGCTCGAACCGTCAGGGCTTCTCGGCGCAGAATATCGGCTTCGGCATCGCCAATGAGGCGAATGCGCGCCTTGCGGCGCTGCTCGGGTCAAGCTCGACCGCGAGCCTTTACGGCTTTTACAGCGACACCGATTTCGGCTTCCGTCAGATCACGACCTATGGCGGCGGCCTCGGCGTCCAGCATCAGCTGTCGCGCCGGCTGAGCGCCTTCGGCGACCTCTTCTATCGCTATGTCGACTCGACCGCGGACCTGACGAGCTGTCTTGCCGATCCGCGCCTCTTCGGATTCGACGTCACGCTGCCCGGTTTCGATCCGATGGCCGCGTGCGACAGCCTCGTCGCCTTCGAGGGCGTCACCAACACCGTCGGCGGCCGCGTCGGGGCGTCTTACCGGCTCGCCCGCAACGTCTCGGCCTTCGGCGAATATTCGCATACGCAGCGCTTCTCCGAGAACGCGCTGCTCGAGTTCGGCGAAAACACGGTGACTTTGGGCGTGCAGGTCGACTTCTAGGGCGCGATGTTCGAGGAACGCTTCAGCTTTTCCGGCTCTCCATTCCGGCTTGCGCCGGACCCGAAGTTTTTCTTCGGGTCGAAGAGCCATAACAAGGCGATGTCCTATCTTCATTACGGGCTTCGCCAGGCTGAAGGCTTCATCGTCATCACCGGCGAAATCGGCGCGGGCAAGACGATGCTGATCGGTCATCTCCTCGATCAGCTCGACCGCTCGAACGTCGTCGCGGCGAACCTCCTCACGCCGAATCTCGAAGCCGCGGACCTTCTGTCGCATATTCTTTCCGCCTTCCGCATCGAGGCGGCGGGCGAAGGCAAGGCGGCCGAGATCGAGGCGTTTGAAGATTTTCTCTTCGACCAGCTCAATCACGGGCGGCGCGTCCTCCTCGTCGTCGATGAAGCGCAGAACCTGCCGCTGAAGACGCTCGAAGAACTCCGTGTGCTGTCAAATATGGAATATGACGGCACGCCGCTGTTTCAGGTGTTTCTCGTCGGTCAGCCGGAT
Organism: uncultured Caulobacterales bacterium; assembly: GCA_964578685.1. Taxonomy (GTDB): domain Bacteria; phylum Pseudomonadota; class Alphaproteobacteria; order Caulobacterales; family Parvularculaceae; genus Amphiplicatus. The sequence continues at coordinate 6,302 of CAZOEB010000039.1, read as the reverse complement.
TTCCGCGAAACCATGTCCCGCGCCGACATGGAGCAGCTGCGCCAGCGCGTGATCGCGACCTATCATCTTGAGCCGATGACGCGCGAGGAGACCGAGGGCTACATCAAGCACCGGCTCGCGCAGGTCGGCTGGACAGGAACGCCGAACTTCACGCGCGAGGCGTTCGACGCGATCTTCGCCGCGACCGGCGGCCTGCCCCGCAAGATCCACAAATTGTGCAACAGGACGCTGCTCTTTGCGGCTGTCGAGAATCTCAATCACGTCGACGGCGGCGCGGTTGAAACCGTGCTCGCCGATCTCATCGCGGAGCAGTCTGCGATGACGTCCGCTGACCCGGGCGAGGCTTTTTCGCCGGCGATCGAGAGCGCGCCGGAAGTCGAAACCCGCGCGATAGAGACGCCCATGACCGAGGCGCCGGTGATCGAGACGCTAGAAAAAGAAGCGCCCGCGCCCGCGCCCGCACCGGTCCGCGAAGCCGAGAGGGGGGATCAGCCCGTGGAAACAAGATCAGAGCTGTCGCCGTCGACGCCTGAGCCCGTCAAGGCGGCGCCCGCCGGCGGAAGCGTTTTTGACCGCCTCAAAGCAGGGCGTGCGAAATCGGCGAAGGGGCCGGTCGTCGGGACGCAAGCGGAGCCGAAGGGCGCGACGCTCGATGACGTCGCAAGCGCGATCGCGGCGGCGCGCGTCGTCCAGCGCGAACACCAGGCGGCGGAAATTCGCGAGCGGGCGGGCGAAATTATCACGCCGGCCGACAAGGCGCCGCCGCCCTTGCATGTTTACGAAACACGGGCCGTCGACGCCGGCGCGGTCACGGAACTTGACGCCGAGGGCGAGGCCGAATTCGACGCCGCCGGCGGCGAAGACCATCCTGCCTACGCCGACGATCCCGCCGCGTGGAAGGCCTCGGTCGTCGCCTCGATCAACAACACGCGCGACGAGCTGAAGCGCGCGCATCAGAGCGTCGCGCGTCTGCGCCGTCAGCTCACCGAAATCGACAGCCGCCGCCGGCGCCGCCGCGAGCAGATCGAGGCGAGCCTCGGCCGCGCCGAAACGCTGCTGACCGAGATTCGCAACGCCTGGCGCTGAGCCCGCGCCTCGAAGGAACGCCCGCGATGGCCGCGTCCGCCCGCTTCGCCATGTCGGTCGACGTTGAAGACTATTTCCAGGTCTGGGCGTTCTCCGGCGTCATCAGCCGCGACGACTGGGACGGTTTCGCGCTGCGCGCCGAAGACAATACGCGCCGCCTTCTCGACCTTTTCGACGAGCGCGGGGCCAAAGCGACGTTTTTCACGCTCGGCTGGATCGCGGAGCGCGCGCCCGCGCTGATGCGCGACATCGCCGCGCGCGGTCATGAAGTCGCCAGCCACGGCTATGACCACAAGAAGGTCTTCGATCAGACGCCGGATGAATTCCGCGCCGATCTCCTTCTCACGAAGCGCATTCTCGAAGAGACGAGCGGCGCGCGCGTGCGCGGCTTTCGCGCGGCGGGTTTTTCAATCGACGCCCGCACGCCCTGGGCCTATGAGATTCTCGGCGAGACAGGGCACGACTATTCGTCGTCGAGCCATCCGATCGCGCACGACCATTACGGCGATCCCAATGCGCCGCGCGGACCGCACCGGGTCGGCGACGTCATAGAGGCGCCGGTCGCCACCGCCGAGATACTCGGCAGGCGCGTCAGCTGCGCCGGCGGCGGCTGGTTCCGCGCCGCCCCTTACGTCTTGTCGAAAAATCTTCTCGACCGCGCGTCGGCGTCGCTCAAGGGCCCGGCGATCTTCTACCTCCATCCCTGGGAGATCGATCCGCGTCAGCCGCGCATCGACGCGGCGCCGTGGAAGTCGAAGCTGCGTCATTACGTCAATCTCGGCGCGATGGAGAAAAAGCTCGCGCGACTTCTCGGCGCCTATCAATGGATGCGCGTCGACACGGCCCTGGGGCTTGCATGAGCGGCGCGCTGATCGTCCGGCCGATGGAACCGAAGGACACCGGCCGCTGGATCGACTATGTCGCCGAGCGTCCGGCGGCGACGCTTTTTCACGACCATCGCTGGCTCGAAGCGGTTGCGGAAGCCTACGGCTTCAGGAGCCTTCATCTCTGCGCGGAGCGGGACGGCCGGATTTGCGGCGTCCTGCCGTTGACGCTCGTCTCCTCGCCGCTGCTCGGACGGTCGCTGATTTCGACCGCGTTCGGAATCGGCGGCGGCGTCGTCGCGGACGATGACGAAACGATCGCGGCGCTGGGGCGCGAGGCGCTCAGCCTCGGGCGCCGGTTCAACGTCAATTATGTCGAGCTGCGCGGCGGCCCTTCGCCGGGCGAAGGCTGGATCGAGAAGTCGGGCGTCTACGAGTCGTTCGAAAAGGAAATGCCGGCCGACGCCGACAAGATCCGCGATTGGCTGCCCCGCAACAGGCGCGCGGAGGTGAAGAAGTCGCTGCGGATCGATGAAGCCAACGAAGACTCGTTCCGACTCGACCAGCGCGTCGATGATTTCTACGCCGTTTACTCGGCGGCGCTTCGAAACCTCGGCACGCCGGCGATGCCGAAGCGGTTTCTCCGTCTCTTGAAGGAAAAGTTCGGCGACGACGCCGACATCGCGCTGGTGGAGCGTCATGGCGAACCGGTCGCGGGGCTCTTCTCTTTCTGGCGGCGCGACCGGGTGATGCCGTATTACATCGGCGGCGGCGAGGCGGGGCGCGGCATGCGCGCCTATGATTATCTCTATTATTCGCTCATGCGACGGGCCGTCCTGCGCGGGATAACGCTGTTCGACTTCGGGCGCAGCAAAGTCGGCTCGACGCATTCGGCGACGAAGACCTATTGGGGGTTTGAGGGAAAGCCGCTCGTCTATCACGTCGCGCTTGTGCGCGCGAAGGAGCTGCCGAACGTCAATCCGAATAACCCGAAATTCACGCGCTTTGTCGAACTCTGGAAAAAGCTGCCGTTGCCGGTCGCGAATTTCCTGGGACCGATCGCGGCGAGGAATTTCCCATGACGCGCGCGCGCGTCCTTTATCTGGCGCACCGAATTCCTTACCCGCCGGACAAAGGCGACAAGATCCGCAGCTGGCGCACGCTCGACCATCTCGCCCGCCGCTTCGACGTCGACCTCGCCGCCTTCGTCGACGATCCGGGCGACTTTCAGCACAAGGAGCATCTCGCCGGCGTCTGCGCCAGCGTCGCGCTCGTTCCCTTGGGCCGGCGCGCGGCGACGATCCGCAGCGCGCAAGGATTACTCACTGGCGAGCCCTTGACCTTTCCCTTCTATCGCGACGCCCGCATGACGCGCGCGGTCGCTGAGGCGCGGGCGAAAGGGCCGGCGGCCGAAATCGCGTTTTCCTCGTCCATGGCGCCCTATCTCGAAGGCGCGACTGCGCCGACGGTCGTCGATCTCTGCGACGCCGACAGCGCGAAATGGGCGGAATACGCCAAGCGCAAAGGCTGGCCGATGAGCGCGGTCTATGCGCGCGAAGGGAGATTGCTCGAACGCGCGGAGACGGCGATCATAAACGCGGCCGGCGCCGCCTTCGCCATCACGGAGGAGGAAGCCGATCTCCTCGGCTCGCGCGACGGCGTCGAAAAGCCTGTTCACTGGTTCGCAAACGGCGTCGATGCCGATTATTTTGCGCCCGGCGCCATTTCGCCGATCCCCTCGCGCATTGACGCCGTGTTTGTCGGCGCCATGGATTACTGGGCGAATGTCGATGCGGTCCTCTGGTTCGTGAGCGAGATCTGGCGCGAGCTGCGCCAGTCCGTCGCCGATGCGACGTTTTTTGTCGTAGGCTCCAATCCAGACCCGGCGGTCAAGGCGCTAAACGGCCGCGGCGGGATCACGGTGACAGGGCGCGTCGACGACGTTCGCCCCTATGTCGCCGCGGCGAAAATCGCCGTCGCGCCGATGCGCATCGCGCGCGGCATCCAGAACAAGGTGCTCGAAGCGATGGCGATGGCGAAGGCGGTGGTGGCGACGCCCGCCGCGCTTGAGGGCGTCGACGCCGAACTCGGAACCGAAGCGCTCGCCTGCGCATCGCCGGCGGCCTTTGCGCGCGAATGCGTGCGGCTGATCGAAGACGACGCGGCGGCGGCGCGCATCGGCCGCGCCGCGCGCGCGCGCATCCTCGCCGACTATCAATGGCCGGCGCAGCTCAAACGCCTCGACGCCGTACTTGATGAGCTGCTCGCACGCCGCCTCTAGTCGCGGTCTTCCCTCGTAAACCGAAGGGGCGGCCGCACGCTGTCATCGACCTCGAAGCGGAAAATGTCAGGGCGCGCATAATGGCCGGCGATGTCGCAGGCCGCCTTGGCCGCCCGCACCACGTCGAGCGAGCCGTCCGCATAAAGAACGCCTTCGCCGTCGATCGGCCCGGCGACGATCTCGCCGCGCGGGTCGATGATCGCCGACTGGCCGGTATGCTCCCAAACGCCGAGCGGCTTCAAACGCTCCGGAATGTCAGAGACGCGCCGGAGGCCCGCCGCGCAAATGACATAGGCGGCCGCCTGGCTTGCAAAGGCGCGTGAGAGGAGATGCTGGCGCGCCCAGCAGTATTCATCCTTTGACGGAATTTTCTCCCAACCCGGCCAGAGCGCCGCATGGACCTGCGTTCCCTGCGCGGCGAGCGCATAGCCGGGCAGCATCATCTGATGCTCCCAGCAGTTGAGCGCGCTGATCTTCGCATAGTCCCGATGATGGACCTTCAGCCCCGCAGCGTCCCCGTCGGCCCAGATGATGCGCTCGGCGTGCGTCGGCTTCAGCTTGCGATGACGGCCGAGGATCGCGCCCTCGCGCCCGATCGTCAGCGCGGTCGCATAGACTGCGCCCTCCGTATTCGGATCCTTCTCGGCGACGCCGATAACGACGTCGACGCCCGCCTCGCGCGCCGCAGCGCAAAGGGCCGCCGTTTCGGGTCCGCCGATCACCACCGCGGCTTCGATATAATCAGCGCTCGCCCGCCAGGTGAGATCGACGACGCCGCCCTCAACCCAGAAGGGATAGCCCGGCAGCCACGTCTCTCCGAAGACGAGAATGTCGGCGCCGCCGCGCCCGGCCTCGGCAATCAGCCGCATGGCTTTTTCGGTGGAGGCCGCCTTGTCGAACAGAATCGGGGCTGCTTGCGCCGCCGCCATGCGAAAGGTCATCACCATGCACCTCGTGTCTGCGCAGCAATCCTGCTGCGTTGCAACATCCGAATTCGCGCGGCGATGTTGCGGCGGGGACCTTTCTTTACCCGCGCCGGCTCGTTAATTTCAACGCGGGTTTAGGGCTGATACGGGGGTTTGAAATGATCCGGGTTCTATTGCCGCTCGCGGTGATCGCGGTTCTGCTCTACGCGCCGATGTTCGCGGGCGAAGCGACCGAGGTCGGGGGCATCGTCAAGGAAAATACGGTCACCGGCATGGATTATGTCGGCGGCACCATCGACTGCTGGCTGAACCGGAATTTCTCGATCTCGGGCGACTGCGCGCCGCAGGGCGGGACGCGCGGCACGGCGATCTTCGCGGGCGTTTTCGTCTCCGCCATTGCGGCGATCCTCGGGCTGGCGGGGCTGCTGCCGGTCGTCGGGCGCCTGACCAGCGCCGTCACCATGATGGCGGGCGTCGTCGTCGTCGCCGCAATCGCCTTTTATCTCCTCACCAATCTTCGGGGTGACGACGGGCTCGAAGCGGTGCAATGGGGAACCTATCTCGCAGGCGGCGGCGGCCTTCTGACGCTCATTTCCGGTCTTTCCGGTATGCGCGGCCGGTAACAACAGAAAAGCCGGCCGCGACACTGCCCGGATCCTCGGGAGGAAACGGGAACGCGCCGCCCCACATAGGACGGCGCGTTTTTTTATCAAGGCCATGTCGCCACCGGCGGCAACGACGACAAAATCGATTCGACATTGCCGCCGGTCTTGAGGCCGAAGGTCGTGCCGCGATCGTAGAGGAGGTTGTATTCGGCGTAGCGGCCGCGCCGGAACAACTGCTCCTCGCGGTCGTCCTCCGACCACGGATCGTTCATGCGGCGCGCGACGAGTTTTGGAAAAATGTCGAGAAAGGCGCGGCCGACATCCTGCGTAAAGGTGAAATCCTTTTCCCAGTCGCCGGAATCGTGGCGGTCGTAGAAGATGCCGCCGACGCCGCGCGGCTCATTCCGGTGGGGCAGCCAGAAATATTCGTCGCACCACTTCTTGTACTTGGCGTGCCAGTCGGGGTGATGGCGGTCGCAGGCGTACCGCATCGCCGCATGGAAATCGACCGTATCGGGATGATCGTCGCGGCGATAGCGGTCCATCATCGGATTGAGGTCGCCGCCGCCGCCGAACCAGC
>CAZOEB010000038.1:0-24582 GCA_964578685.1 uncultured Caulobacterales bacterium | reverse complement strand
TGTATGCCAATGAATAATCCGGGCGCCCCTTCCGCTCCCCCGTTCACGGGGGAGCGGGAAGAAAGCGGCTCCGTGTACTGAGGACCCCGCCAACACCCGTCACCGCGGACGGCTCAACCGATCCGGGGTCCGCGCCGCCGCGCAAAAAAAACGGCGGCCTTTCGGCCGCCGTTCCGACAAGTCTCAGTAGGATGCTGGACCTTAGAAGTCCATGCCGCCCATGCCGCCCATGCCGCCGGCGGGGCCGTGGCTGTGGCCGGTTTCCTTCTTCGGCGCCTCGGCGATCATCGCTTCGGTCGTGATGAGGAGGCCGGCGACCGAGGCCGCATCCTGCAGCGCCGTGCGCACGACTTTCGCCGGATCGACGATGCCGGACTTGATGAGGTCGACATATTCGTCGGTCTGCGCGTTGAAGCCGAAGTTGTACGACTTCTGCTCGAGGAGCTTGCCGACCACGATCGAGCCTTCCCCGCCCGCGTTGCGGACGATCTGGCGGATCGGGGACTCAAGCGCCTTGCGGATGATGTTGATGCCCGCGTCCTGATCGGGGTTGGCGCCTTTGAGGCCGTCGAGCGCGCGCGTCGCGTAGAGCAGCGCTGCGCCGCCGCCCGGGACGATGCCTTCCTCGACCGCCGCGCGGGTCGCGTTGAGCGCGTCGTCAACGCGGTCCTTGCGCTCTTTCACTTCGATTTCCGTCGCGCCGCCGACCTTGATGACCGCAACGCCGCCGGCGAGCTTCGCCAGCCGCTCTTGCAGCTTTTCGCGGTCGTAGTCCGACGTCGTATCTTCGATCTGCTTGCGGATCTGCGCGGTGCGGGCCTCGATATCTTTCTTAGCGCCGGCCCCATCGACGATCGTCGTGTCGTCCTTGTCGATCGTGACTTTCTTGGCGCGGCCGAGCATGTCGAGCGTGACGTTCTCGAGCTTGATGCCGAGGTCTTCGGAGATGACCTGGCCGCCCGTCAGCACCGCGATGTCTTCGAGCATCGCCTTGCGACGGTCGCCGAAGCCCGGAGCCTTGACGGCCGCCACTTTAAGGCCGCCGCGCAGCTTGTTGACGACGAGGGTCGCCAGAGCTTCGCCTTCAACGTCTTCCGAGACGATGAGAAGCGGCTTGCCCGACTGAACGACCGCCTCAAGGAGAGGCAGCATCGACTGCAGGCCCGACAGCTTCTTCTCGTGCAGGAGGATGTAGGGGTCTTCGAGCTCGACCGTCATCTTCTCGGCGTTGGTGATGAAATAGGGCGAGAGGTAGCCGCGGTCGAACTGCATGCCCTCGACGACGTCGAGTTCGGTTTCGGCGGTCTTGGCCTCTTCGACCGTGATGACGCCTTCATTGCCGACTTTCGCCATCGCCTTCGCGATCATGTCGCCGATTTCGCGCTCGCCGTTCGCCGAGATCGTGCCGACCTGGGCGATTTCGTCCGACTTCGAAATCTTGATCGCGTGCTTCTTGATGTCCTCGATGACTTTCGCGACTGCGAGATCGACGCCGCGCTTCAGGTCCATCGGGTTCATGCCGGCCGCGACGGCCTTGGCGCCTTCCTTGACGATCGCCTGCGCGAGGACCGTCGCCGTCGTGGTGCCGTCGCCCGCTTCGTCGTTCGTCTTCGAAGCGACTTCGCGGACCATCTGGGCGCCCATGTTCTCGAACTTGTCTTCAAGCTCGATTTCCTTGGCGACCGTGACGCCGTCTTTCGTCGTGCGCGGGGCGCCGAACGACTTCTCGATTACGACGTTGCGGCCTTTCGGGCCGAGGGTCACCTTCACCGCATTGGCGAGGATGTCGACGCCGCGCAGCATCTTCTCGCGCGCTTCAACGTCGAATTTGACTTCTTTAGCAGCCATCTTTCAGCTCTCCGGATCTTTGATTGTTGGTGTGCGGATTAAGCGACGACGCCGAGGATGTCGGACTCCTTCATGATGAGGAGCTCCTCGCCGTCAATCTTGACTTCCGAGCCCGACCATTTGCCGAAGAGGATTTTGTCCCCCTTCTTGACGTCGAGCGCGACGACCTTGCCGTCATCGCCGCGGGCGCCCGGCCCGACTGCGATCACTTCGCCCTGCTGGGGCTTTTCCTTCGCGGTGTCGGGAATGATGATCGACCCGACCTTCTGGTCTTCCTCGATCCGGCGGACCAGAACGCGGTCATGGAGCGGTCTGAATTTCACAGAGGTGTCTCCCTTTTTCATTCAGAAACAAAGAGTTAATGGGGCGGCATCGGCGGGGCCGACGCGTTGGCACTCACCCATGGCGAGTGCTGACAGCGAAATAGTAAGGGGCTTGGGGGCCGTCAAGGGGTTCTATCTCGGGTATTTGATCGCGGGGCCTCCGGCACGCCTCAGCCGCGCCGCCATGTCGCCGCGATTACCCCTATTTAATGACAAACGAACGTCGATAACACGCAAAGGCGTAAGAGGTTTAACGAGGGGTTGACTTCGGCGCGGCATGAAAAGCCGAACGGGGGTTCCCCTAAAAATGGAGAGAGTTTGATGCGCAAGGCGATTCTTCTGGCGTCGCTCGCGATTTTCGCGACGGCCTGCACCACCAACCCCTACACCGGCGAAAAGCGCGCCGGACGGGTCGTGACCTCGGGCGCGGCCGGGGCTGCGGCGGGCGCTGCGGCCGGCGCCATCGGCGGCGCGATCGCCGGCAAGCCGGGCAAGGGCGCGGCCATCGGCGCGGTCGCCGGCGCCGTCATTGGCGGCGGCATCGGCGTCTATCAGGACCAACAGCAGGCGAAACTGCGCGAGCGTCTCGTCAATGCGGGCGTTCAGGTCCAGCGCGAAGGCGACAATATCCGCCTCATCATGCCGTCCGACATCACGTTCGATACGGCGCAGGCGGACATCAAGGCGGATTTCTACGAGACCCTCAACTCGGTCGCGATCGTCCTCAAGGAATTCAACAAGACGACCGTGACGGTCGCCGGCCATGCCGACGCGCGCGGATCGGACAGCTATAATCTCGACCTCTCGCAGCGCCGGGCGCTCAGCGTTTCGAACTATCTCGCCTCGCAGGGCGTCAACCCTGCGCGCCTCAACGCCATCGGCTACGGCGAAACGCGCCCCATCGGCGACAATTCGACCGCGGCGGGCCAGTCGCTCAACCGCCGCGTCGAAATCCTGATCGACCCGGTTGAAAGCCAGTTCCAAAGCTGACCGGCCGCAACGGCGGCGCCCAAAGGACGCCCGGCCGGTCGGCCGGGCGTTTTTCGTTTCGCTTTCGTTAATGTCCGTAGACGGCGCAATAGGCGGCGCAAACGCCGCTCATTAAGTCTGTCGCAATGGGTCCGGCTTATGGTGTCCCTCGCCGCGGATGAGGGCCGCGGTTCTGACGACCGGCTGGATGACGGGCGATGAACATCAATCAACGCGCTTCAAAGTACGGATTCGGCGTTCACTTCGCCGTAGGCGCGACCAGCATGATCCTGCTCGCCTCCGCGGTGGTGAGGGGAATGCCGCCAAATATCGAATATGCGCTCGGGGGCGCGCTGCTCGCCGTCCTCATCCTGCATGCGCGAATGGGCTTTGCGTTGTCGCGACTTGAAACCGAAGTCGAGATGATGGCCCGCCTCACGCAGAGAACGTCGGCGCGTGCGGCGGCGCATGGCGAACCCGACGACGCCTTCGCCGTCGCCGCCGCCGTCAGCGTCGAGGACCGCAAAGTTCTCGATCGCGTTCGCGACGCGATCGAGGATCGCCGGATCGATCTTTATCTTCAGCCGATCGTCAGCCTGCCGCAGCGGAAGCCTCGTTATTACGAGGCCTTTTCAAGGCTGCGGGAGGCGAACGGACGCGTGCTGAAGCCCGCCGACTATCTGGAAGCCGCCGAGCGCGCGAACCATATCGGCGTCATCGACAACATGATCCTGATGCGCTGCATCCAGGCGCTGCGGGCGGAGATGAAGCGCGCGCCGCGGCTCGCCGTATTCTGCAATCTCTCGCCGGCGACGATTTACGACACCGACTTTTTCAATCAGCTGACGGACTATCTCGAAGCGAACGCGGACCTCGCCTCGAACATCATCTTCGAGTTCACCTACCCCGCGATCCAGACGATGCACCCGCGCGTCACCGAAAACCTGAACGCCATCGCGGCCAAGGGCTTCGTGTTCTCGATCGATCACGTCCATTCGATCGACCTCGACTGGGAGGGCCTGCGCGCGCGAAATTTCGCCTTCGCCAAGGCGCCGGCGAGCCTCCTCCTCGCGGCGAGCCGCGCCGACGAAGCTTCGGCCGCGCGCCTGCGCGCCTTCCGCAAGCGCCTGTCGACGGCCGGCATCGACCTCATCGCCGAGAAGATCGAATTTGAGAAACACATGCCGGAGATCCTCAGCCTCGGCATCGACTACGGCCAGGGCAACCTGTTCGGTCCGGCGCGCCGCGCCGACTGCTATCTCGGCGACGCGTCCCCGTCCGGCGACATGGCGGCGGCCTGACCGGCGCCGAACGCTTGACGCCCGAAGCCGTGCGGCCATAGGCGTTCCCGATGCTCGCCCCCCGGTTCATCGACGGCCTTCAAGAAATCGCTTCCGGCTATGACGCGCTCCTGTGCGACGCGTGGGGCGTCATTCATGACGGCGTGCGCCTGTTCCCGGGCGTCGAGGAAGCGCTGACGGAGTTCCGGCGCGCGCGTGGACCAGTCCTTGTGCTGACGAACGCCCCGCGCCCGTCGGCCGTCATCCCGGGCCAGCTTGACCGCATCGGCCTGGCGCGCGCCGCCTATGACGGGGTCGTCACCTCCGGCGACGCGACGCGCGCGGCGATCGCCGCCATGCTCCCAAGGCCGGCGTTCAAGCTCGGGCCGGAGAAGGACGACGGGCTCTATGACGGGCTCGACGTGTCGTTCGCGCCGCTTGAAGCGGCGGCGTTCATCATCTGCACCGGCCTTTTCGACGACCAGCGCGAGAGCCCTGCGGATTATCAGGGCCTGCTTGAGCGCGCCGCCGCGCGAAAACTGCCGATGATCTGCGCCAATCCGGACATCGTCGTGCGCTGGGGCGGTCGGCTTGTCTACTGCGCCGGCGCGCTGGCGGAGATTTACGAAAAGCTTGGCGCGACCGTGATTTACGGCGGCAAGCCGCACGCGCCGATCTACGAGGTCGCGCTCAAAACCCTTTCCGAACGCGCGGGGCGGCAAATCGAGCGGTCGCGCGTTCTTGCTGTCGGCGACGGGCTGAAGACCGACATCGCCGGCGCCAATGCGCAAGGGATCGACGCGCTTTATGTCGCCGGGGAAGGCGGCGTTCATCACGGCGCGGCCGATGACGCGGCGATCGCCGCCGCGCTCGGGAAAGAAGGCGCGCACGCCGCCTACGCCGCGAGGGGCCTCATCTGGCGATGACAGGAAAATTCGCCGCCGCCATCGGAAACTTCGACGGGGTCCATCGCGGACACCGTTTCCTTCTTGATCAGACCGCCGCCTTCGCCCGATCGATCGGGGCGGCGCCCGCGGCCGTCGTGTTCGATCCGCATCCCCGGCGGTATTTCCGGCCGAACGATCCGCCGTTCCTGATCACGACGGCGCCCGCGCGCGATCAGCTGTTGCGTGCGGCGGGCGCGGCCGAGGTCTATTCCCTGACCTTCGACAAGGCGCTGTCCATGCTCTCGCCCGAGGACTTCGTGCGCGACGTTCTGAAGCGAAAGCTCGGGCTCGCCGGCGTCGTCACGGGAAAGGACTTCCGCTTCGGCGCCGGACGCGCCGGCGACGCGGACGGCCTCGCGGAGCTATGCAGGAAAGTCGGCGTTCACGCCCGCATCGTCCAACCGCTGTCTGATCAGCAGCATACGGACAAGATCGGCTCGACGGCGATTCGGGAGGCGCTGCTTTCAGGCGCCGTAGACCGCGCGGCGGCGATGCTCGGCCGCCCATGGCGCGTCACGGGCGCTGTCGAACGCGGCCGCCAGATCGGGCGGACGCTCGGCTTTGCAACGGCGAACCTGACGCTCGGCGACCTCATCGAACCGCGACGGGCGGTTTACGCCGTTCGCGCGACGGTCGACGGGCGGCGATTTGACGGCGTCGCCAATTTCGGCCGCAAGCCGACCGTCGGCGACGTATCCCCGCTCCTTGAAGTCCACCTGTTTGACTTTTCCGGCGACATTTACGGCCATACGATCGACGTCGATTTCATCGCCTTTCTGCGCGATGAACGAAAATTCGACGGTCTCGACGCGCTGAAGGCGCAGATCGCCGCAGACTGCGTCGACGCAAGGCGAAAGCTTTCAGAAAATGCGGCCTGAGGCGCGCAGCAAGGTCTCATAGGCCTCGCGTTCGGCGCGCGCTTTTTTCAGTGCGGCCTCGAGTTTCGGCAGGTTCTGTTCGAGCCGCGCAAGGTCCCGTTGAAGGGACGCGGCTTCCTGCCGCGCGATTTCACGGCCTTCATTGCTGATGGTCGGCGAGGCGGCGCGTCGTTCGACCGCTTTGAGATGGAAGGCGTTCTGGTCAAGCCCGTCGACCGCCGCCTTGTGCGCGCGATCCGCTTCGCGCTCTGCGCGGATCAAAGCGTGCAGTTTCGCGCCTTCTTCATAAGCCGCGAGAAATTCGACTTCAGCGGACGCGGGACAGACTTCGAAATAGTCCTGACCGAGGCGGCCCGCGTCAAAGCCGCCGGCCGCCGTGCAATAGGCTTTTAGGCCTTCGGATCGGCCCGCTGCATAAGCTGCGCGATCGACGGCGAAGCCGTCTGCGGCGCAATCGTCAAGACGCTTGTCGGAAAGCTTCTGGCTGGCGCCGCTGCGCCCGTCAGAAAAGCCGATGGCGGACCAGTCCGCCGACTGGCAATCGGCCGCGGTCATGCCGCCGGCGCAGCCGGACAAAAGCGCCATGAGCGCTGCTGCGATGAGCCCTCGAACCATACGCCCTCCGCCGCGGATGATCGCGTGTTTTCCGGGCCGAAGGCAAGGCGGGGCGCCGCCCCAGGGGGGAGAAAGGCGCGCCCCGCACGGCGCCTTAACGCAAGGCGCAGGCGAGCGGGCCGACGCGGACGTTGGCGCCGCTGCTGACCGCAGGGAAAGCCGCCGGGAACGGATTTCCCTCATCGACGCGAGTGTCGAATTCGAGATCGCCGATGATGTCCCCGCTCGCCGCGTCGCGAATAAGGCGCATGGCGCCGACGCGAACGCCCGACACTCTGACCTCCAGAAACTGGCCGGCGGCGAAGCCAAGGCCCGGAGCCGCTTCAAAGGACGCATCGAACTTCCGGCGCGCGCTGCGCTGTTCATAGCGGGCGGAAATGCTGTGATCGGTCGCGCCTTCCGCACTGCACTGCAATCTCAGGCGCGTCGAAGACTGGGCCGCGGCAGGCGCCGCGGCTGCGAAGCCGGCGGCGACGAGAAGGCCGGCTGCGATGAGCGTTTTCATGGGAGGCTCCAGAATTGGCGGCCGAACCGATTTCCGCCGCTTGCCAGAATGAGACGGTTAAGAGGCGCGCTTTCTTCCCGCCGATCACAACCCTGTCGGAAACTTCACCGAATGGGCGGACGCCGCATTTTCGCCACGAATAATCGGTGTCATTTCGAGCTTGTGGTCGCGTGAAAGGATGTCCGTCATGTCCGCCGCCGGTCGAACCGCCAAACGCCGCGCCGCCCGAAAAGGCCCGGCGGCGCTTATTCTCGCCGCCGCCCTGTCGGTTGCGGCGACTTCGACCCCCGCGCTCGCGGGCGGAGGGCATTATTACGGACACGGGCGTCACTTCGACCGCGGATTTCATGGCGGCTACGGCTATTACGGCCCGCGCTATTACGGTCCGCGGCATTACGGACACGGACGATATGGCCGCGGCTATTATCGCGGCCGCGGCGGCCTCTCCGGCGGCGAAGCGGCGCTGATCGCGGTCGGCATCATCGGCGGGGCGATCCTCATCGACCGCGCGCTCGACGATCGCAGGGATCGCTATGACGATCGTTATTACGACGATCGTCGTTATCGCGATCGCGATTACGATGATCGCCGCCGCGCGGGCGCTTTCGACGACGAGTATTATTACCAGCGCGATTCGCGCCCCTACGAATTTGACGATGACGTTCGCAGCGCGCGGCGCGATGATTTCGATCAGGATCGCGCTTTTGCGGTCGAGGAGCCCGAACTCCTCGGCGCGGAGCCGCGCTCGGGATCGGTTGACCGGGTCGCCGTCAACGCCGCTTTCCGCGAATGCGTCGCCGAAACGCGCGGCGCCGCCGGGGCGGGCGGGCTCACCGTCGCCATGCCAGGCGCGCCGACCGACATCGAAACGCTCGCCGACGGCTCGGTCCGGATGGTCGCCCAGTTCCGGGCGTCGAATGCGCGCGGCCAGGAATGGACGCGCCGTTTCGTCTGCGAGGCGGACGAGCGCGGCGTCCGGTTCCTGCAGGTCGACTGAACCGCATCCGCGTCCCTCGTGACGCGCGTGACAGGAAACCATTCGTCACCCCGAGGCGGCGCGAAGCGACGAACCCGGGGTCCATCAGCTGAGTTGTCAGCGCGAGAGATGGTCCGTTTTGAGAAATGGACCCCGGATCGGCTTCGCCGTCCGGGGTGACGGCATCGCGTCGGCGCGACTTGTCTGGGTTGCAACGCGCCTGCTATTGAAAGCGAATGAGACGCGATTTTTCATCCGCGATAACCAGCTTGAGGGCGCGAATTAGCGGCCCGCGAGCGTCCTGACGCGTCAACAGCTTGACGCGGGGGCTGCGCGCGGGCTTCTCCTCCCTCCCGTCAAACCCTTCAGGAAAGAGTCTCCGATGCCCGATGCATCGACCGACAGCGGCGCGCCGGCGCGCGATTACAAGGACACGCTGTTCCTCCCCGACACGCCGTTCCCCATGCGAGCGGGCCTTCCGAAGACCGAGCCCGAATGGCTGAAGCGCTGGGAAGCGCTCGATCTTTATGGCGCGCTCCGCAAGGCCGCCGCGGGCAGGCCGAAATACGTCCTGCACGACGGCCCGCCTTACGCGAACGGGCATCTCCATATGGGGCACGCCTTCAACAAGATCCTGAAAGATCTTGTCGTGCGCTCGCGGCAGGTGATGGGGTTCGATTCCAATTACGTGCCGGGCTGGGACTGCCATGGCCTGCCCATCGAGTGGAAGGTCGAGGAAGAGTTCCGCGCCAATAACCGCAAGAAGCGCGACGTCCCCGTGCCGGAGTTTCGCGCCGCCTGCCGCGCCTACGCCGAAAAATGGGTCGGCGTGCAGCGCGAGGAGTTCAAGCGCTACGGCGTCACCGGCGACTGGGATGATCCGTACACCACGATGAAATTCGAGGCCGAGGCGGCGATCGTCTCGGAATTTCTCAAATTCGTCGACAAGGGCCTCGTCTATCGCGGCTCGAAGCCGGTGATGTGGAGCCCGGTCGAACAGACCGCGCTCGCCGAAGCCGAGATCGAATATCACGACCACCAGTCGACGACGATCTGGGTGAAGTTTCCGGTTGTGACCGGCCTGCAAGTTTGGGATGAAACGAGAAACATAAGATCGACTGACGAAATAAACGGCGCCTCCGTCGTCATCTGGACGACGACGCCATGGACCATACCCGGCAACCGCGCGATCTGCTTCGGACCGAAAATTTCCTACGGTCTCTACGAAGTGACCGCGATGGAGAAGGTCGTCGATCCGAAGACCGGGGCCGAGCTGACGCCGTGGACAAGGGTTGGCGAAAAGCTGATCGTCGCCGACCGGCTTTGGGACAGCGTGAAAACGGCGGCGAAGATCGCCGAGTTCAAACGCGTCGGTGACTTGAACCCGTTCGGCTTGACCTGCGCGCACCCGCTCAAAGGCTTCCACGGCGGCTATGAATTTGACGTCCCCCTCCTCGCCGGCGATCACGTCACCGACGATGACGGCACGGGATTCGTGCACACCGCGCCGGGGCATGGGCAGGAAGACTACATCGCGTGGCTGAACGCCGGCTTCAGCCACGCCGATATTCCGCATACGGTCGATGAGTTCGGAGCGTTCACCAACGAAGCGCCGGGCTTTGAGGGCAAGAAGATCCTCGTCCTCGAAGGAAAAAAGGCGGGCGAGGACGGCGACGCCAACGGCGCGGTCATCGCGGCGCTGATCGAGAAGGGAGCGCTCCTGGCGCGCGGGCGCCTCAAGCACTCCTACCCGCATTCGTGGCGCTCGAAAGCGCCCGTCATCTTCCGAAATACGCCGCAATGGTTCATCGCGCTCGACCGGAAGAAGCCGGACGGTCGGACGCTGCGCGAGGATGCGCTCGCCGCGATCGACGCGACGACCTTCACGCCGCCCGCCGGCAAGAATCGCCTGCGCGCCATGATCGAAGGCCGCCCCGATTGGCTCGTCTCGCGCCAGCGCGCCTGGGGCGTGCCGATCGCCATCTTCGTCAACCGGAAGACCGGCGAAATCCTCAACGATCCGGAGGTCAACAAGCGCATCGTCGATGCGGTGAAAGCCCGCGGCGCCGACGCCTGGTTCGATACGCCGGCGCAGGCGTTTCTGGGCTCGGCCGGTTCCGACAATGAATATGAGAAGATCGAAGACATTCTGGACGTCTGGTTCGATTCCGGTTCGACCCATTCCTTCGTGCTCGAAGGCCGCAAGGACCTCAAATGGCCGGCGGACCTTTATCTTGAGGGCTCCGACCAGCATCGCGGCTGGTTTCATTCCTCGCTGCTGGAAAGCTGCGGCACGCGCGGGCGCGCGCCCTATGACGGCGTCCTGACGCACGGCTTCGTGCTCGACGAAGAAGGCCGCAAGATGTCGAAATCGGTCGGCAATGTCGTCGACCCCGCCGATCTGATGCGCGATTACGGCGCCGACATCCTGCGCATCTGGGTCGCGTCGTCCGATTATTCGGATGACCTGCGCATCGGCAAGGAGATCATGGGCTCCGCGGTCGACGCCTATCGCAAGATGCGCAACACGATCCGCTATCTTCTCGGGGCGCTCGCCGGGATGACGCCTCAAGAACGTCTGTCAGCAGAGGAAATGCCGGAGCTTGAACGCTACATGCTCCACCGCATCGCCGAGATCGACGCCGCAGTCCGCGAGGGCTACGCCGCTTTCGACTTCAAGGGCGTCTGGCGCACGGTGTTTGAATTCGCGACGCTCGACCTTTCCGCCTTCTATCTCGATATCCGGAAGGACAGCCTTTACTGCGATCCGCCCGCATCGCTGCGCCGGCGCGCGGCGCGCACCGTGATGGAGATCCTGTTCGACCGCCTCACGGTCTGGATCGCGCCCGTCCTCGTCTTCACGACCGAAGAAGCCTGGGCGAGCCGGCATGGAACCGAGATGGGCGGCGGCGGTTTTGCGTCGGTGCATTTGCGGACGCTTCCCGAAACGCCCGCCGGATGGCGCAATGACGCGCTCGCCGCCACATGGGAGAAACTTCGGGACGTCCGCCGCGTCGCGACCGGGGCCCTCGAAGTCGAGCGCCGCGAAAAGCGAATCGGCGCAAGCCTCGAAGCCGCGCTGACGCTTCACCTTGCCGATGACTCGATGGCCGCAGCGGTAAAAGGCCGCGATCTCGCCGAATTGTTCATCACCTCTGATGTTACGGTCGAAACGGGCGAAGGACCGTCTTCGGCGTTCCGCCTTCCCGACGTCGCCGGCGTCGCGGTCAGCCCCCGCGTCAGCGATCATGAGAAATGCCAGCGCTGCTGGCGGTATACGGACGATGTCGGCGCGCGCGCCGGCCATCCGGACGCCTGCGCACGCTGCGCCGACGCTGTCGATGCGATCGGGAGCGCGGCGTGAAGGCGCCGACGAGGGCGGAAATCGCCGGCTGGTTCGCGGCGGCGAAAGGCAACGCCTTTTTTCGCTGGGGCGTCGTCGCAGCCGCCGCGATCGCCGTCATCGACCAGATCTCCAAATACTGGATCGTGCATGTCGTGAAGCTGCCGGGGCGCTGGCAGCCTTGCGACCTCCATCCTCAGGACATGTGCCGGCAGATATCGGTGTCCCCCATTTTCGACCTCACCTATGTCGAAAACCGGGGCGCCTCGTTCGGCATGCTGGCGGGCGGTCTCGGATCGCGCATCATCCTGTCGGCGATTTCGATCGCGGTGGCGACGGCCCTCGTGATCTGGCTCGGCCGGCTCAAGCGCCGGTTCGCCGCGGCGGGGGCGGCGCTCATCATCGGCGGCGCGATCGGCAATCTCTATGACCGCATCGCCTATGGCTACGTCGTCGATTTTCTCGACTTCTCGGGGCTCTATTTTCCGTGGGTGTTCAACATCGCCGACGCCGCGATCAATGTCGGCGTCGGCTGCCTTATTGTTGACGCGCTGACGCACAAGACTGAAGCGAAGGAGGCCGTCTGACGCCGCCTTTACGGCGCGGAGGAGCGGGGTCTATAACCCGCGCCAGCATCAAGGGCCGGTTTCAGGAGTATTCTGACGATGTCGAAGATCACGCTTTTCCGCGTCGCCCTCGCGCTTGGCGCAGTCGTCGCGGCGGGCGGCTGCGCCGGAATCGGCAAGGCGCTCGGAAACGGCAAGAACCCGCCCGACGAGTTTGCGATCGCCACCAAGGCGCCGCTGGTCGTGCCGCCCGATTATTCGCTGCGCCCGCCGAAGCCCGGCGAGACCCGGCCGCAGGAGCTGACGCCGTCGGAGCGCGCCCGGCAGGTGCTGCTCGGCGACACAGCGGCCGCCCCGCCGACCTCCGGCGAACAGTTGCTGCTCCAGAAGGCTGGCGCCCTCGGCGCCGACCAGAACATTCGCGCGGTCCTCGCCGCTGAAAATGGCGGCCGGGGCGAGAAAGACCGCAGCTTCGCCAACCAGCTGATGTTCTGGAAATTCGTCGACGGCAAGGTTGACGATTCGGCCGCGCCGCTGCGCGTCGACGATCCGGAAGCCTGGCATGCCGAACGCAAGGAGGCGATCGAGGCGGTGACGGGCGAAGGCGCGACGGTGACGATCAAGTCCGGCGACGCTTTGTCCCTGCCGGGCATTTTCTAGAGCGCCGCAGGCGCCTGACTCCTTCGACCGGAAGCGCGATACTGGAGCGATGTCGAATCGCGCGCCGTCCCTGCAAACCGGGCTAACCCCCGTCATCCGCCGCCTGCCGCCGACGGCGATCAACCGCATCGCCGCAGGCGAGGTGATTGAGCGCCCCGCCGCAGCGGTCAAGGAGCTTGTCGAAAACGCCATCGACGCCGGGGCCTGTCGCATTTCGGTTGCGCTGGCGGGCGGCGGCAAGCGCGAAATCATCGTCGAAGACGACGGCTGCGGCATGGGCCCGGAGGATTTGCGCCTCGCGGTCGAACGCCATGCGACCTCAAAGCTCAGCGCCGACGCGGCCGGCGGCGTCGATCTTCAGAATATCGCAACGCTCGGATTTCGCGGCGAAGCGCTGCCGTCGATCGGCGCGGTTGCGCGTCTCGACATTCTCTCCCGGCGCGCCGGCGACGCGCAAGGCTCGCTTTTATCCGTCCACGGAGGGGTCGCCGAGGGTCCCGCCCCCGCCGCCTTTGCAGGGTCAGGCACAAGGGTGAGCGTCAGCGACCTTTTTTTTGCGACGCCCGCGCGCCTCAAATTCCTGAAGTCCGAGCGATCGGAATTCGCCGCCGCCGCCGACGCCGTACGCCGCCTCGCCATGGCGCATGCCAGGGTCGGCTTCTCGCTGATGTCGGACGGGCGGCGCGTTTTTTCGCTGGCGCCGGAAGCGCCGGGGCCGGAAGGGCGCCTCAAGCGGCTCGGCGCCGTGATGGGCCGCGATTTCGAGGATAACGCGGTGCGGGTCGAGGCCGTGCGCGAAGGCTTGACGCTTTCAGGGTTTGCGGGCCTTCCGACCTACAATCGCGGGCTTCCCGACAAACAGTATCTCTTCGTCAACGGGCGCCCCGTCAGAGACAAGCTGATCGTCGGCGCCGTTCGCGCGGCCTATGCGGATTTCCTCGCGCGCGACCGTCATCCCGCTGTGGCGCTGTTCATCGAGATCGATCCTGCGGACGTCGACGTCAACGTCCATCCCGCCAAGACGGAAGTCAGATTTCGCGACGCCGCCGGCGTGCGCGGTCTTCTGGTCGGCGCGCTCCGCCACGCGCTCGCCGACGCCGGCCACCGCGCCGCGACAACGATCAGCGCCTTCGCGCTGGGCCGGATGACGCCGCAAGGCGCCGCCCTGGGTCCCTTCCCCAATCCGTTCCGGCGCGGCCTTGCCGGCGCTGAGGAATTCGCCGGGTTGCATGATCGGCCGCGCGACTTCGACGCCCCGCTGATCGCAGCCGAACCGTCGGCGCGCGCCGAACGTGTCGATATTCCGCCCGCTGCGAACCCCTACCCGCTCGGCGCAGCGCGCGCGCAGCTTCATGAGACTTACATCGTCGCTCAGACCGCGGACGGTCTTGTCATCGTCGACCAGCACGCCGCTCACGAACGCCTTGTCTATGAAGGGATGAAGCGCGGCCTCGAGGCCGGGGGCGTCGCGCGCCAGGGGCTTTTGATCCCTGAGATCGTCACGCTCGACCCGGAAGAAGCCGAACGGCTTGATGCGCGTCGCGCCGAATTTGAAGAGCTGGGCCTCGTCCTCGAGCGGTTCGGCGATGACGCTGTCATCATCCGCGAAATCCCCGCCCTTCTTGGCGAGGAGGACATCGCCGCGGTCGTCCGCCGTCTCGCCGACGATCTTTCGGAGATCGGCGACGGCCTCGCCCTCAAAGAGCGGCTTGGAGAGGTCGCCGGCGCGATGGCCTGCCGTGGGTCGGTTCGGGCGGGACGGCGGCTGTCGCCGGAGGAGATGAACGCCCTCCTCCGCCAGATGGAGGCGACGCCCCATGCCGGGCAGTGCAATCACGGCCGGCCGACTTATGTCGAGCTGAAACTTGCCGATATCGAACGGCTTTTCGGCCGTCGGTGACGTTGCTTGACGCGTCGGATCTTGTAACTTATAAGTTACATATCGGGAGAAGGAGCAGTTCCATGCAAAACCATTTGGCGGCGATGGCGGCCGCATGCGCGGTTGTCAGCGCGGCGGCGGCGGAAACGCCTGCGGTCAAACCGGCGGGACCCGGCCCCTATCCGCAGATGCAGGTTTTCGCGCCGCTCGACGGGCGCGCTTTTCGCGCCGAATGGAAGGACGAAAAAGGCGCTTATGTCGATATCGCGACCTATGACCTCATTCTCAACGGGCGCGCGCTGCAATCGACGCACCGGCTCCAGGGTCTCGATTACGGCGGCCGGACGATCTTCTTCTGGGACGAAGGCGCCAAGAAATATGTCTTTCACTATTTCACGACCGGCGGCTTTCACACGCTCGGCGCCGCCGACATCGTCGACGGCAAGATGACGACCGAGGAGAAGGTCGAGGGCCATGAAACGGTCGCCTCCGTGAAGGCGTCGACGACGTTCAGCCCGGACGAAATCGTGGTTGAAGTCGTCTATGTCGGAAAGGACGGAACCGAGACTCCCGGCGGCAAGCGCGTCTATAAGCCCGTCGCCGATCCCGGCCCGTTATTTCCCGACACCGAATGACAGATCCGACCTTTACGCCGCTTGCAACGCTCGGCGACTTCATTGAGCGCGACATTGACGAAATGCGCGCGCGCTCACGCGCATTTTTCGAAGACATCAAGCGGCGGCACACGATCCGCGACTATCGCGCCGACGCCGTCCCGCTCGACGTCATTGAAACCTGCATCGCGGCGGCGGGACGCGCGCCCTCAGGCGCCAATCATCAGCCCTGGCACTTTGCCGTCGTCGGCGATCCCGCCGTCAAACGCGCCATCCGCGAAGCCGCGGAAGAAGAGGAGCGGGCCTTTTATGGCGGGCGCGCCGGCGATGAATGGCTGCAGGCGCTCGCGCCGATCGGCACCGACGCGGACAAGCCCTTTCTTGAGATCGCGCCATGGCTGATCGCCGTGTTCGCGCAAAAGCGCGGCGGGGTCGACGCCGGCGACAGCCGCAAGAACTATTACATCAATGAGAGCGTCGGCATCGCCTGCGGATTCCTGATCGCCGCGCTCCATCATGCGGGCCTTGCGACGCTGACCCACACGCCGAACCCGATGACGTTCCTCAACGAAAAGCTCGGCCGCCCCGCGACCGAGAAAGCCTATCTCCTGATCGTCGTCGGACGCCCCGCGGCGGGCGCGTTGGTTCCTGACCACGCGCTGAAGAAGAAGGCGCTCAAGGACATCATGACGGTGTTCTGACGGTGTCAGGCGCTGAGGCGGTCCGCCATGCCTTCGACGCGCCTCGCCGCCGCTTCAACGACGCGCACGGCGCCGCCGACCGTTTCGAGATCCATCGGCTGGCGCGCCGCTTCGATTTCAGCGAGCTTGTCCTTCACCTCGAACAGCTCGTCGCAGACGGTGAGGGCTGCGAGGAGCAGGAGACGCGACTCGCCGATTTGACCGAGGTCGGCGGCAAGCGCACGCGATTCGCGATCAAGATGCGCTGCAAGCCGGAGAAGCCTTTCCTCCTGCCCGTCCTGACAGGCGACCTTGTAGGTCCGATCGTTCACCAGAATATCGACCTCCGCCATCTCAGCGTCCTTCCGTTTCTTCGATCAGGGATTTGAGATCGCGGATCGCGTCGGCGAGGTCTTCGGCGGCGGCGGCGGCCTGCGATTTGGCGACCTGCGCCTTGAGGCGCGCCGCCTCAATCGCCTCGGTCTTGGCGCCGAGGTCGCTGAGGCGCGCATCAAGCCTTGATTCCAGCGCGTCGAGCGCGCCGGCGAGCCGTTCGACCGAACCTTCCAGCGAATGCTTCAAGGGATTTCTTCGCGCCATTCTTCAGCGGAAATCTGGGGGCTTTCGGCCGCCTTTGTCCAGCAGGCGAGGGCTGCCCCCGCCGCCCTTGACCCTTACACTTCGTCAAGGCAGAGAGACCAGCGATTGCGCGGGTTAAAGCGCGCCGGCGCAGCCTTTTCAGCATTCTGCGCCGGTCATTGAGGAAGTCATGGCGGCGGAAGATCTGGCGACGGGGGCTCGCGACATCATGCCGGCGGAGCTCAGCGACGCATCGTTCGACCGGATGGCGAATGCGATCCGCATCCTTGCAATGGACGCTGTCGAGACGGCGAAGTCCGGCCACCCGGGCATGCCGATGGGCATGGCCGACGTCGCGACGGTCCTCTTCTCGCAATTCCTGAAATTCGACGCGAGCGCGCCGGACTGGCCTGACAGGGACCGCTTCGTGCTGTCGGCGGGCCACGGCTCGATGCTGCTTTATTCCCTGCTGCATCTGACCGGCTATCCGGGCATGACGCTCGAGGAGATCCGGAATTTCCGGCAGCTTGGCGCCAAGACCGCCGGCCATCCGGAATACGGCCATGCCGCCGGCATCGAGACGACGACCGGACCGCTCGGCCAGGGGCTCGGCAACGCGGTCGGCATGGCGATCGCGGAGGCGCATCTCTCGGCCCGGTTCGGGGCGGGGCTGGTCGACCACAAGACCTATGTCATCGCCGGCGACGGCTGCCTGATGGAAGGCCTTGCCCAGGAAGCGATCTCCCTCGCCGGGCATCTGAAGCTCCGGAAGCTGATCGTTCTCTGGGACGACAACGGCATCACCATCGACGGCAAGATCAGCCTTGCCGACTCGACCGACCAGATCGCGCGATTCGAGGCGTCGGGCTGGAGCGCTCAGCGCGTCGACGGTCACGATCGTCGCGCGATCGCCGCGGCGCTGAAGTCCGCGCAGAACGCTGATCGGCCGACGTTGATCGCCTGCCGGACGATCATCGGCAAGGGCGCGCCGAAGAAACAGGGCACCTCCGCGACGCATGGGAGCCCGCTCGGAGCGGAAGAAGCCGCCGCCGCCCGCGAAGCCTTGCGCTGGCCGCACCCGCCTTTCGAAATCCCGGGCGACATCCTTGAACAGTGGCGCTCCGTCGGCGCGCGCGGACGAAACGCCCGCACCTTGTGGACGAGCCGCCTTTCCGCCTCTCCCCAGCGCGACGCCTTCGAGCGCGCGCTGAAAGGCGACATTCAAAGCGGCGCCGATGCGGCGATCGACGCCCATATCAGCGCGCTGATCGCCGCGCCGCAAAAAATCGCGACGCGCAAAGCCTCCGAACTGGCGCTCGAAGCGATCAACGCCGCCGTGGAGGAGACCATCGGCGGGTCCGCCGACCTCACGGGGTCGAACAATACGAAGACCAAGAGCCTTGAGCCGCTTTCCGCCGCCAATCCCGGCGGACGCTATATCTATTACGGCGTGCGCGAACACGCGATGGCGGCGGCGATGAACGGCATGGCGCTGCATGGCGGCGTCATACCCTATGGCGGGACGTTCCTCGTCTTCACCGATTATTGCCGTCCGTCGATCCGTCTCTCGGCGCTGATGGGCCTGCGCGTCATCTATGTGATGACGCATGACTCCATCGGGCTCGGCGAAGACGGGCCGACGCATCAGCCGGTCGAACATCTCGCCGCGTTGCGCGCGATCCCCAATCTCGACGTCTTGCGTCCCGCCGACGCCGTTGAAACCGCCGAATGCTGGCGGCTCGCCCTCGCCAATGCGAAGACGCCGAGCATCCTGTCGCTGACGCGCCAGACCCTGCCGCAAATCCGGCTGACGCCTTCGCTGGAGAATCTCTCGGCGCGCGGCGCCTATATTCTCGCGAACGCCCCCGATCCGCATGTGGTTCTCATCGCGTCGGGTTCTGAAGTGGAGATCGCGCTCGAGGCGCAGAAAGCGCTCGCCTGCGACAAGATCCGCGCCCGCGTCGTATCGGCGCCGTCCTTCGCGCGCTTCGCCGCGCAGGATAGAAAATATCGCAAATCGGTGCTCGGCAAAGCGCCGCGGATCGGCATCGAAGCGGGCGTCCGGCAGGGGTGGGACCTCTTTCTCCGCCGGCACGATTCCTTCATCGGCATGAGCGGGTTCGGGGCCTCCGCCCCGCATGAAGACCTTTACAGACATTTCGGGATAACGGCGACCGCCGTCGAACAGGCGGCGCGCGCAGCGATGAAGCGGGAGAAATAGAAATGGCCTTGAAAGTTGCGATCAACGGCTTCGGACGCATCGGCCGGCTGACCTTGCGGTCGATGGTCGAAACCGGGCGCAAGGGGATCGACGTTGTCGCCCTTAACGACCTCGGGCCGGTCGAAACCAATGCGCATCTTCTTCAGTACGATTCCGTTCACGGCCGTTTTCCGCAGGAGGTGAGAACCGGCTCCGACTGGATCGACGCCGGGATGGGGCCGATCAAGGTCTTCGCCGAGCGCGATCCCGCCAAGCTTCCCTGGAAAGACCTCGGCGTCGATATCGTCTTTGAATGCACCGGCATCTTCACCTCGAAAGAGAAAGCCTCGGCGCACCTCGCCGCCGGCGCCAAGCGCGTTCTCGTCTCCGCTCCCGCCGACAACGCCGACAAAACCATCGTCTTCAAGGTCAACCATGACACGCTGACGAAAGCCGACATCGTCGTTTCGAACGGGTCGTGCACGACGAACTGCCTCGCCCCTGTCGCGAAGACGCTGCATGATGCGATCGGGATCGAGCGCGGCTACATGACGACGATCCACTCCTACACCGGCGACCAGCCGACGCTCGACACCATGCACAAGGATCTCTACCGCGCGCGCGCCGCCGCGATGTCGATGATCCCGACCTCGACGGGCGCGGCGAAGGCGCTGGGGCTCGTCGTCCCCGAGCTCAAGGGCAAGCTCGACGGCTCCTCGATCCGCGTTCCGACCCCGAACGTCTCGGTCGTCGATCTCGTTTTCGTGCCGAAGCGCGCGACCTCCGTTGACGAGATCAACCGGGCGATCGTTGAGGCCGCTGACGGACGCATGAAGGGCGTTCTCGGCTATACGGACAAGCCGCTCGTCTCGTCGGACTTCAACCACGATCCCCATTCTTCGATTTTCGCGCTGAAGCAGACGCAGATCATCGACGGCGGACTTGCGCGCATTCTCACCTGGTATGACAACGAGTGGGGCTTCTCGACACGGATGGCGGACGTCGCCCTCGAGATGGGCCGGCATCTCTAGGCCCTGCTGCGCGATCCGGGAATCGCGCGGCTTGGTCCGGTTTATTGATTGTCGCGGCGTTTCTGCGCAAAACCGAATACGCTCTTGCGCACACCGCTTTAGGAGGCGCTCTTGGCGGCCTACAAAACGATCGACGACCTTGATGTCGCGGGCAAGCGCGCGCTCGTTCGCGTCGATTTCAACGTGCCGGCGAAGGACGGCGTCGTGACCGAGGCGACGCGGATCGAGCGGGCGCTGCCGACCATTCAGGAGCTGTCGAAAAAGGGCGCTAAGGTCATTCTTCTCTCCCATTTCGGGCGGCCGGGCGGCAAGCGGGATGAGAAAGAATCCCTGAAACCCGTCGCCAAAAAGCTCGAACAGCTGCTCGGCGGCGGCGTCCTGTTCGCGGACGACTGCATCGGCGAGGACGCGAAAAAGGCCGTCAAGAAGATGGTCGGCGGAGATGTCGCCGTTTTCGAGAACACGCGCTTCCACAAAGGCGAGGAAGCGAACGACCCGGAGTTCGTGAGGGCCCTCGCAGAGAACGGCGACGTCTATATCAATGACGCGTTCTCCGCCGCGCACCGGGCGCACGCCTCGACCGAGGGGCTTGCGCATCTCCTGCCCTCGGCGGCCGGTCGGGCGATGGAGAAAGAGCTCGATCACCTGTCGGCGGCGCTGGCGAACCCTGAACGTCCGATGATGGCGATCGTCGGGGGGGCGAAGGTTTCGACCAAGATCGAAATGCTCCTGAACTTCGTCGGCAAGGCCAATGTCCTGGTCGTCGGCGGCGGCATGGCGAACACGTTTCTTTTCGCGAAAGGCATGAGCGTCGGAAAATCCCTGTGCGAGCCTGATCTTGCGGCGACCGCGCGCGAAATCATGGCGCAGGCCGCAGCGAAAGGCTGCGAAATCCTGCTGCCCGACGACGTCGTCGTCGCCAAGGAATTCAAGGAGCACGCGGAACACCAGGTGCGCGCGGCGTCCGCGGT
This sequence comes from uncultured Caulobacterales bacterium, assembly GCA_964578685.1. GTDB lineage: Bacteria > Pseudomonadota > Alphaproteobacteria > Caulobacterales > Parvularculaceae > Amphiplicatus. Next base: position 3,718 of record CAZOEB010000038.1, on the reverse strand, counting down.
CGGCGCTGACGAAATGATCCTCGACGTCGGGCCCGACACGGTTAACGCGATCGCTGAGCGCATCGACGCCGCCAAAACGCTGGTCTGGAACGGTCCGCTCGGGGCCTTTGAAACAAAGCCTTTCGACACCGCGACGCTTGAAGCTGCGCGCTTCGCGGCGCGCCGCGTCAAGGAAAAGGGCCTCGTCGCCGTCGCCGGCGGCGGCGATACGGTGGCCGCGCTCTCCGCCGCCGGCGTCGAGGACGGCTTCACCTATGTCTCGACGGCGGGCGGCGCGTTCCTTGAATGGCTCGAAGGCAAAGAGTTGCCCGGCGTCGCGGCGCTCAGGAAATAATCCGGTTAACGCGTTTCGGAGGGAGTGATGAATCTCGACGTCCTGAACAAGATCGCCGTCGCCTTGGTCGCGCCGGGCAAGGGCATTCTGGCGGCGGATGAATCTTCCGGCACGATCAAGAAACGCTTCGATTCGATCGGCGTTGAATCGACCGCCGACAATCGCCGCGACTATCGCGAGATGCTGTTCCGCGCGACCGAGGCGATGGAGAACTATATCTCCGGCGTCATCCTTTACGATGAAACGATCCGCCAGAACGCCAAGGATGGAACGCCGCTCGTCAAGCTTATTGAACAGGCGGGCTCGATCCCCGGCGTCAAGGTCGACGCCGGCGCCAAGCCGATGGCGGCGTTTCCGGGCGAGCAAGTGACCGAGGGCCTCGACGGCCTGCGCGAGCGGCTCGCCGAATACCACAAGCTCGGCGCGCGCTTCGCCAAATGGCGCGCCGTCATCGACATCGGGCGCGAGGGAAGCCGCGCGATCCCTTCTTATGGGTGCCTGCGCGCCAACATGCACGCGCTCGCCCGCTACGCCGCGCTCTGTCAGGAAGCGAACATCGTTCCGATCGTCGAGCCTGAAGTGCTGATGGACGGGGACCACGATATCGACCGCTGCTTCGAAGTCACGGAAATGACGCTCGGCCTTCTCTATGAGGAGCTTTATTTCGCGCGCGTTCCGCTCGAGGGCACGATCCTGAAGCCCAACATGGTGATCGCCGGGAAGAAGTCGCCGAAGCAGGCGTCGACAGCGGAGATCGCGGAGAAGACCGTGCGCTGCTTCCGCCGCGCCGTGCCCGCGGCCGTTCCGGGGATCGTGTTCCTGTCGGGCGGCCAGTCGGATGAGGAAGCGACCGCCAACCTCAACGCCATGAACGCGAACTACAAAAACGTCATGCCGTGGCCGCTCTCGTTCTCTTACGGCCGCGCGCTGCAGGCGGCCCCCTTGAAGGCGTGGAGCGGCAAGCCCGAAAACGTCGCGGCGGGACAGCGGGCCTTCACGCACCGTGCGAAGATGAACTCGCTCGCGCAGCTCGGCGACTGGTCCGACGGCCTCGAAAAGGCGGCGTAAGATCAAGCTTCCGCCTCGATGCGGTCGATGTCCTCGTCGCTGAGCCCGAAGTGATGACCGATCTCGTGCACGAGGACGTGGCGCACGAGCGCGTCGAGCGCGATGTCGCCTTCATCGATCCATTCGGCGAGGATAGGTTGGCGGTAAAGGTGCACGTGGCCCGGTTCGCGCGCGACATCCTCGATCGAGCGGCTGAGGAGGTCGGCGCCCTCATAAAGGCCGGTCAGCTCGAACGGATCCTCGATGCCGAGATCGGCGAGGATGTCCGCCTCCGCAAAGTCCGCGACGTGGATGACGACATCGCCGCAGAGCGCGCGAAAGGCTTGCGGCAACGCGTCAAAGGCCGCATGCGCGAGCGCATCGAAGTCCTCAAGGCTCGGCGCCCGCCTGCCCGCCCAGCCGCTCATCGGATCGCATCGTAGATCGCGGCGAAGGAAGGCGCGACGCGCGGCATCGGCTCGACTCCGCGGGTCATGCCGGTGCGCACGATGACGAGCCGTTTGTCCGGGACGATCAGCGCATATTGCCCCTCGTGCCCCGCCATCAGATAGGCGTCATCCGGCACGCCCGGCATGTAATTCGGCCGTCCATCCGCACCCGGATGATTGAGCCAGAACTGCGCGCCGTAAAAGCCGTCGGAGGCTTTCGCCGGCGCCGCGACATAGGCGCTCCACCCTTCGGGCAGGAGCCGCACGCCGTCCGCGACGCCGTCATTGAGATAGAGAAGACCGAGCTTCGCCCAATCGCGCGCCGTCGCATACATGAAGGACGAGGCGATGAAGGTTCCCGATGAATCCGGCTCGAGAACCGCGCTCGCCATTCCAAGCGGCGCGAACAACGCGTCGCGCGCGAAGGCGTGATAGCCCATATCGTTCGCTTCGAGCGTTTCGCGCAGCGTTCGCTGAATAAGGTTCGTCGTGCCGCTCGAATAGGACCAATGCGTCCCCGGCGGATGAATAAGCGGCTTCTTCGCTGCGACCGCGCCGGCGTCGCGCGCGCGGAAAAGCATCTGCGAGGCGTCGGAATTCGGATCGTCATAAATCTCGGAGAACGCAAGGCCCGACTGCATTTGCAGGAGGTCGTTCCAGGTGATCGCCGCGCGCGCGGCGTCGCCCGCCCATTCGGGAACCGGCGCCGGCGCTGCAAGATCGACGAAACCGCGATGAACGGCGGCGCCCGCCATCGTCGCAGTGACGCTCTTCGCCATCGACCATGACAGAAACGGCGTGTCGCGCGTGAAGCCCGGAGCATAGCGCTCGGCGACGACGGCGCCGTCCTTGACGACAAGCATTGCGCGTGTCGCCGCCTTTTCATCGGCGAAAGCGGCGTCGAGCGCGGCCTCAAGGGCGGCGTAATCGACATCATCGCGCGCCGCCGGCGTTCCTGCGAAGGCGTCCGGCAGCGGCTTTTCGGCGACGGGCGACAGCGGCGGCAGGCCGGCGAGCGCGCCGCGCTTCAACGTGCAGCCGTATCCGTCGCGATAGACCGCCTTCGCGCGGCCGACGCCGAAGATCGATCCCGTCACCGTGCGCTTTTCCGAATCGATTTTCAGCCGCACCCGCTCAAGCGCAGGCGAGATGTCGTTGAACTCGCCTTCGAGGACGGCGAGCGCGTCGCGCTTCGCAAGAAAGATCTCCGAACAGGCGACCTTCGCCATGTAGCCGGCGCCGACGCCGGCGTAGCCGTCCGCCTTGACGAAGGCGAACACGCCGGCGGCCGCGACAGCGAGCGCCGCCGCGATCAGTGCGATGCGTTTCATGAAAGGAAGGTCCCTGTTATTCCATCGGCCGGAAAATCAGCGTCATGACGACGCCGACAAGCCCGAGCACCGCCCACAGCGGCAGGTTGAGAAGCGTCATCAGCGCCTTCGCCATCCCGCCCGGCGAATTTTCCGCAACCTGAGGGCCGTTGACCCCGATCAGCGCCAGGATCTCGCCGGAGGTGCGAATGACCGGTTCGCCGGCCTCCATCGACGACACCGCGTCCGCACCGAGGAGCGCGAGCGCCGCCGCCACCAGAATCCAGGAAACAAAGCGGAACGCCGCCATGACCTATGCCCCTCTCAACACCGACCATTTAGGAGTTTATCGCGGCCCCGCCCGCCCGGCAAATCCCGCAAGGGTTGCGCCGCACCTTGCGCCAGCTATAGAAGCCCGCCGCGGGACAGATGGCCGAGTGGTCGAAGGCGCACGCCTGGAAAGTGTGTAGGCGGGAAACCGTCTCGAGGGTTCGAATCCCTCTCTGTCCGCCAGTTTTTGCGTCTCGCCGCCTCTCTCCCCGCCGCCATTTCCCGATTGGCCATTCACCACATTCACC
>CAZOEB010000037.1:0-24734 GCA_964578685.1 uncultured Caulobacterales bacterium | reverse complement strand
GGCGTATCCCGCAGGCGCGCGCATTGTCGATGCGGCCGGGAATACGTTCGTTCCGGGCGATATCGACTCGCACGCGCACGGCGCCCAGGGCGAAGACGGCATCATTCCGGAGCAGAACTACACGGCGATCGGGCACCTCGCCCTCGGGGTGACGACGGTTCATGATCCCTCGAACGACGCGACCGAGATTTTCCCGGCGATGGAGCTCCAGCGCGCCGGTCGCATCCTGGCCCCGCGCCTCTTCTCGACAGGCGACGTCGTCTATGGCGCGAAGGCGCCGGGCTTCTTCTCGGAAATCAGCAATTACGACGATGCGCTGGCGCATGTGCGCCGCCTCAAGGCGCAGGGCGCGCGCTCGGTGAAGAATTACAACCAGCCGCGCCGCGAACAGCGACAGCAGGTCGTCGCCGCCGCCATCGCAGAGAACATGACCGTCGTCGCCGAAGGCGGGTCATTGTTCACGATGGACATGTCGCTGATCGCCGACGGCAATTCGACGCTTGAACACAATATTCCGCAGGCGGTTCTTTACGAGGATGTCCTGTCGTTCTTCGCGCAGACGAAGGTCGCCTATACGCCGACGCTCGTCGTCACCTATGGCGGGCTCGCGGGCGATCCCTACTGGCGATATGCGACGGACGTCTGGACGCATCCGATCCTGTCAAGACATGTGCCGCCCCATATCCTGCAACCGGCGAGTGTCCGGCGCACCAAAGCGCCGGAAGAGGACTTCGTCGACCGGGTGAGCGCGCGCGAATCGAAAAAACTCGCCGATCGCGGCGTCATGGTGTCGATCGGCGCGCATGGGCAGGAGGAAGGCCTCGGCTCTCATTGGGAGATGTGGTCCTTCGTGCGCGGCGGCATGTCGCCGCTCGAAGCGCTGAAGGCGGCGACCGTGACGCCGGCGACGGCGCTCGGCTACATCAAGGACATCGGCACGCTCGAGACCGGAAAGCTCGCCGACCTCGTCATCCTCAACGCCGACCCGCTCGCCGACATCGCGAACACGGACGATATTGACAGCGTCATGCTGGGCGGACGCCTTTATGACGCCGAAACCATGAACGAGGTCGGCGGGAAAGCGCGGAAGAAATACTACTGGGAATGACGTCGCTCAGAGGGCGGAGAAAAACGCCCACATGACGTCATTGGCGTTGATCGCCTGAGATGGCGGCTCCTTGCCGCGCCGCCCTTTCGCGGCGCCCGGCCAGGAATGGCCGCCGGCTTCCGTGACGCAAAGCTGCACCGGCGCGCCGCCCGCCTTCGCCGCATGGAGATCGCAATAGGCGCCGTCGACCGTCAGTGTGCGGATCGGCGTCTCTTGCGCGCCGTTCAGCCTGACCCATTTGGCGATCGTCGCAGGCACGGACACGAATTCCGTCACCTTTGAGGCGTCGCGGAAAGCGTCCGGGCCCGCGCCGCCTTCGAACAGCACATGCGTGTCGTTGATCGCATGAATATGGAGGACGGGCGTCGGCCGCGAAGGATTGCAGGCGAGCGTGTTGTCGGTTCCGGCGACGGCCATGATCCCGCGCACGAGGTCGGGGCGCTCGCACGCGAGGCGATAGGCCATCAATCCGCCGTTCGACATGCCCATGGCGTAAACCCGCGCATCGTCGATCGCCGCTTGCCGCTTCACGCGCGCCATGACTTCCGCGATGAAGCCGACATCGTCGATCGACTGGTCCCTCGCGTCGCCGCAGCAGGCGCCGGCGTTCCAGGTTGCGAAATGCCCGCGCCGGTTCTCCGAATAGCCGTTCGGCATGACGGCGATGAAGCCGTACTTCTCCGACGCGCTGATCACGCCGTAGTTTTCGTCTTTCGCAAAATGCGCTGCGTGACCGCCCCCGCCATGCAGGCCGATGACGACAGCGCTTCGAGCCGCCGGATCGAAGCTGCGCGGCACATGAACAAGGTAATGACGCATGCGCCCGTCGTGGCGGAACCTGAATTCGTAATCCCCGGGCGCCGTCAGGCGCTCCGTCTGCGTCCGCTCGGCGCGGCGCTCGGCCAGCCGGTCCCGGAAAGTCTCGCGCGCCGCAGCCTGCGATGTCAGCACGAGCGCGGCCAGCGCCGCTGCGATCATGGCCCCCTTCATGCGCTTCTCTCCTTGCGCTTTCTCTGGATCCCTTACACGCCGCAAGGTTTCAGATCCGTCGCCAGAACAGGGGGATTCTTGCCGCCATGGCGCCGTTAGGGTTACTTTTGAGGTAAAGCGCGGGCGGACGCGCGGGGACCCCGATGAGCGCGACGGCGTACGAATACGCGGCCTTCATCAGCTACAACAGCGCCGATCGCGATATCGCGCGCAAGCTTCAGCGCGCCCTTGAGAGCTACTCGATACCGAAAGCCTTGCGCGGACAGACGACGCGCTTCGGCGTGATCGGCGAGCGCATCGGCAAAGTCTGCAGGGACCGGACGGATTTCAAGACAGGAGAAAGCCTCAACGCCGCGCTCATCGAAGCGCTCGACAAATCCGGCGCGCTCGTCGTGTTGTGCTCGCCGGACAGCGCTCGCTCCAAATGGGTGAACGCCGAGATCGCGCATTTTCAGAAGACCGGCCGGTCGGCGCGCATCTTTCCGCTGATCGTGCGCACCGACGAAAGCCGCATCGTCGTCAATTCCTTCCCGCCGGCGCTCCGCCGCGCCGACGGCGACGAGCCGATCGCCGCGGACCTCCAGGAAGCAGGCGACGGCTGGCATGACGGCGTTCTCAAGATTCTAGCCAGCATTCTTGATGTCGACTTCGATGCGCTCCGGCAGCGCGCGCTCGCGGCCGAGCGCCGGCGCGCACGCGTCGCCTACGGAGTCGCCGCCGGCATGGCGGCGCTCAGCGTCGTCGCCGTTTCGGCGGGCGTCATCGCCGTCCGCCAACGCAACCGAAGCCTTGAGAATTTCGAGGATGCGATCGTCATCGCAGCGCGCTCGGCCTCGCGCATTAACGACCTCGCCGACGAAACCGAAGTGCCGCGCGAGATGATCCATCGCCTGCTCACCGACACCGAGGCTGATCTCGACAGTCTTCGCGCCATGGAGGCGCTGCGGGGCCATCCGCGCGCGCAGGTCGTCGGAACGGAGTTCCAGCTGCTCCTCTCGGACCTCTTTGCCGAAGTCGGCCGCGCCTCGGATCAGCTCGCCTCTTCGCGCGCAGCAGATCAAATGCTCGCCTCCATAAGGAAGAATGCGACGGACAAGACCGGCCGCTTTTTCGATTCGCTCTTGTTTGGCGAATCCAATACCGAATTTTACGCCGACGACCTTGAGGGCGACGTCGCTGAGTCGCTCGGCAAAGGATGGCTCAACGCCGGGGCGCTGGAGCGGGCGCGCGCGGAGTTCGAGCGTTGCCGCGCCGGCCGCATCAACTTCCTCCAAAACTGGGAGCTCGAAGCCGAGGAAGAGCAGAGCGCGAAGGACGGCCTCCTTTCCTGCTCGGCCAATGCGGCGAACGTGCTCTCGATGCTGAACAGGCCGGGGGCCGCGATCAAGACGCTGGAAGCCGACCTCGAGACCGCCGGCGCGGAGAGCGCCGCGCGCGGCTTCGCAAAACTCGTCCTCGCGCAGCTTTACGCTGACAACGGAAGGCTCCGCGAAGCCGTCAGCGTCCTTAGCGAACAGATCGGGCTCTATGCCGACAGCGCAAGCGGACGCCAGCAGCGCATCGAACTCGCAAAGCTTCTCGAAACACGCGCAAAGGCGCTGGCGCTGCAAGGAAAGATCTCGGAGGCCGCCGCCGATCTTGAAAGCGCCGACGCGCTTCTCGCCGCGTTCCTGACAAGCGACGGCGATGATCGTCGTGCGCTGCTTCTGCGGGGCGACCTTCTAACGACGGCCGGCGAGATCGCCGCTTTCGGCGGGGAGCGCGCGCGCGCCGCCGGCGTTTTCAAGAGAAGCGAAGAATTGCTGACGCGGCTCATCAACTTCGACGGCGCCCGGCGGGACTGGCGCCTCGCGCGGGCGCGCCTTTATCTTGCGAAGGCCGACAATGCGCTGCGTCTTTATGAAGGCGACGCCGGTGAAACTGACGCTATCAAAGCAGCGGAGGATGCATCTCGCGCAGCGATCGAAGACATCGACGCCGCCGGCGCCTATACGGAAGACATCGTCGCGCAGCGGCTCGCCGTGATCGCGCAGGTTTCGTTGGCGCGCATCCTCAGGCTTCGGGGCGATAATGCGACAGCGCGCCGGCTGCTTGACGCCGCGGAGGAGCGGGTCGGCGCCGCCGACGCGCGCGCGACGCCGCTTCTCAATCTGCTGATGGCGGCGATCGCCGACGAGCGCGGCGACCTTGCAACGATCGAGAGGAACTTTGCAGACGCAAAGGCGCAGTTTGACCGGTCAATCGCGCTGCAAAAGGCGTTCCTGCGATCTGAACCGGCTGCGAGCCTTGTCGCGCGCGATCTCGTTTGGACGTCGATCGCAAGCGCCAAGAGCCTTGGCGCCGCAGGCGATGCCGTCGCCATGAAGTCGCGGCTCGCCGAGGCGTGCGCATTGAAATCCGCCGCGGCCCTGTCGGAATACAGCCTCTTCGACCGCGACGCCGAAACGCTGGAAGCGCTGGCGTCCGGCAACGGCGTAAGGTGCTGAGGCTCAGGGCCTGAACCTTATTCCGGCGAAGACCGTCCGTGTCGTGAGGTAGTCGTGCGCGAGATTGGTCTCGCCGCCCACAAACGCCTCAATACCGTCCCCGATGCCGACCGCCGCGACGAGGCCGAAAACGCCGAAAGCCTTGTCTAGATCGTCCACACGATAGGAGAGGACATAGGGATCGGGCCTCAGGTCCTCGACGAAGGTTGCCGTCCGGATCGGAGTCGCCGCACCGCCTGTCAGAACGAGGTCGCCATAGCCTTCGAGCCGGAGGCCGCCCACATCCCGCGAGACCGCGCCGCCAAGCCGCGTTTCCGTCCAGCGATCGTTGAATTCCGAATAAGAAAGCGCAAGGCCGTTGTTGAACGCGTCGGTGACGGTCTCCTGATAATCGTCCTGTTTGAACGAATACCAGGTGAACTCCACGCCCGGCGTCACAATGAATCCGTGAAACGGCAAGCTGACCGACGCTGCGGCGGAGACGCCGTAATTGCGCGTGTCAAATTCGCCCGCGAGGTCGTCCGACAGAAGCTGCTGCCGGATGAAGGGGACAGGCACGCCGGGCGCGCCGCCCGTGACTTCGGCGGAATAGGTGACCTGCCGCGTCGTCGAGAAATTGCGCGCGATATCCCCGTCGCCGCCGCCGTAAAAACCGCCCACCGCGACGTCGAGCGTAAGATCGGCGCCAAGCGGAAACGCCGCCAGGGCGAAGACGCCGCCGGTGATGTTTCTTTCCCTGAAGCCGTCAGCGCCGCCGCTCTGTCCCGCCGCATCAAAATCCCCGCGCGCGGCGCTGTAGGAAATGGACCCCGTCAGCGCGAAATTATCCGCGAGCTCCGCCGTCAGCGAGCCCTGCCCCCAGAGAGCCCGCCCATCGAACCCGCTTTCAAGCGCCGTCGCGTCGCGATCGAGATCGGTGTAACCGCCGCGAAAGTCGACGAAGGTCTCCACGCCGAAAGGCCCGACGCCCGCAGCGTCGCCGACGACGCCGAGCCCTTCCTGGTTGCTGGCGAGGCGAACATAGCCGTCGTCGTAGGAGCTGTTTCGGGCGTTCTTCTTCTTTTTCCTTTTCTTCTCTTTCGCGGATTGTTCGCGGGCGGAGGAAAGGCTTGAGACGCTTCGACCCGACGCGCTGCTCGATCCGCCGGCGAAGCCGCCGGCCCCGGCGCTGTTGCCGTTTGAATTGGTGCGGGCGTCAACGACCGTGCCGCACAGGCCCGATAGTCCGGCCCCGAACGAACCGGATGCGAAGCGGTTGATGACGACCCGCTGAACGCCTGTCTGCCGGAAGAAGGCGAAGAACTCTTCTTCCGACATCGCCGCTGCGACAGCGGGATCAAGCGTGATGGGGGTGCTGCCCCGCACGTCGAAAAATCTTCCCGAGCCGTCAGCAGCCTCAACCGGCGCCGGGAAGTTGGACGTCGTGTTGGTGTCGCCGTCAGTCACAGTGACCGTGTTGGGGGTCGGCGAGAACGCGTCGTTCCATTGCCAGATGTCGGTGACGCGGTTGACGCCCGCGCCGAGCGCGGCGCAGCCTAGGGCGTCCGGCTGGTTCAGCCCGCCGGCGGCGGGATTCGGCGCCGAAGCGAGCGCCTGGTTGATCGCATCGGAAAGCGATTGCGCGTCCGCGCGCCCGAACGCGAGCGCAAAGCCGGCGCATGAAAGCGCGAGCAGCGATTTCGACATGATCGTTCTCCCGCCAGGACGCGCGCGTTATGCCGCGCGACCATTCGACCGGAATAAAGACTTACCGACCATCGAAGTCAAATGCGGTAGGCGGGCGCGCGCTACTTTACGGCGGCCTTCACAAGTAGCGACGGTTGCGTCGCAGCGAGGGGCGACAGGGCCGCCGCGCTTGCGCCGCCCATGCGCTTTTCAAGGCGGCTTTCGAACCATTTGATGATTCGCCGCCAGAGCTCGTCTTTCAGCACTTCCCCTTCGTCGTCATGGTCGAGGTTGGGATTGTCGTTGATCTCGATCACGAACACGCCGCGCTCGTTTTCCTTAAGGTCGATGCCGTAAAGACCGTCGCCGATGAGGCGCGCGGCGCGGACCGCCGTTTCGATCACGGATTTCGGCGCGCTGTCGACGGCGACCGTGCTGACGCCGCCGAAAGAGAGGCCGCCGTCCTTGTCCTGCTTGGCGATCTGCCAATGGCCGCGCGCCATCTTGTATTGCGAGGCGAACAGCGGCTCGCCGCCGAGCACGCCGACGCGCCAGTCGAACTGCGTCGGCATATACTCCTGCGCCAGGATGAGCGCGGTGTCGTCGAAAAGCTTCTTCGCCGTCGACTGAAACTCGTCAAGCGATGCGACCTTGTGCACCGAGCGGGAGAAGGAGCCGTCGGGCGCCTTCAGCACGACCGGCGAGCCGAGGCGCGCCATCACATCGGCGAAGCTCGCCTTCTCGTCGAGAATCTCGGTCTTCGGCGCCGGAATGCGCGCGTTGTCGAGAAGTTCTTTCAGGTAGACCTTATTGGTGCAGCGGATCATCGACTCGGTGTCGTCGATGACCGGCATGCCTTCCTGCTCCGCGCGGCGCGCGAAGCGATAAGTGAAATTGTCGATCGCCGTCGTCGCGCGAATGAACAGCGCATCGAATTCGGCGAGGCTCGCAATCTCGTTCGGATAGATCGGTTCGACCTCTACGCCCATCTTGTCGGCGACGGCGGCGAGACGCTTGATCGAGGCGGGAGATGACGGCGGCTCTTCCTCCTTCGGATCAATCAGGACGGCGAGCGACCATTTCGCCGCCGTTTTCGTTTTCGGCGCGGTCCAGCGCCGGCTTGTGTGCTGGTCGAGCGCGGCTAGGAAAAATCGGCGCTCCTCTCCTTTCAGCTTGTGCGGCGGGGAGATGCGCAAAGACTGGATTTTCGGCTTCACCCCGCCGGTGACCTCGACTTCGATCACCGGGGCGCGGAACCAGTCGAACAGGAGTTTGGCGAACCTTTCATAGCCGCGCGGCTGCGTCGTCGTGAAAGCGACGATCATGCGCTCCACGGGCGCCGAACCTGCTTCGATGTCGCGTTGCAGCGCGGCCTCAAGCTCGGGGATGGCGTGCGCGTAGAGCGATTTCTGGCGCAGCTCGACCATCGCCTGAACGGTCGGCGCGACGCGGTGGCGCCGCGCTTCTGCGAGCAATGAGGCGTAATAGCCCTCCGTCTGATAGGCGTAGCTGCGCGCCAGATTGATGATGTTGGGGCGCCGGCCGGTGAAGAGGGTCGGCGTCGTCAGGTAGTCCCTGATGCGCATCACCTTGTGCGGCGTTTCGTGCTGCGCGAGATCGCCGGTGTATTCAACGAGAATCAGCCAGTCGCTCATCGCGCGGCCATTGCGCTACTCGGCATTAAAGGGCGCTCCTGCCGCCCGCGTCGCACGGCTCCAGTCGCTTCTCGAGGCGCAAGGCGTCCTCGCCGTTCTGGTAGTAGCCGGGCTTTCTTTCAAGAAAGGTGAATCCCGCGCGCTCATATAGGCTGAGCGCCGCCTTGTTGGAAGCGCGAACTTCGAGCCTCAGCGATCGCGCGCCGCGCGACCGCGCCGCCTGTTCCGCGGCGGCGATCAATCCTTGCGCGACGCCCCGGCCGCGATAGGCCGGATCGACCGCGATTGAATAGATACGGGCGACGAGCGTTCCGGCGCGAAAGAGGATGGCGACGTACCCCGCGACCCTGCCGTCAATTTCCGCGACACGACAATCGGCCGTCATCACGGCAAGAAGCCTTTTCAGAGCGCTTCGCGAAAACCGGTCGACGTCAAAGGACAAGTTCTCGACGGCCGCGATCGCTTCCAGATCTGATTTGCGGGCGCGGCGGACAGCAAGGGCGGAAGGAGGCATGTATCAGCGGCTCAGTGGGCGGCGACAGGGCCCGCAAGCGCGGCGGAGACCGATGCTCTCAGCGCCGGCAGCAGCTCCTCTTCGAACCATGAATTTTTCTTCAGCCAGGCGTTGTTCCGCCATGACGGGTGCGGCGTTGGAAAGTAACGAGGGGCGAATTCCCGCCAGCGCGCAACAGTCTCTGACAAGCTCCCTTGGCCGCGTCCGAGATGCCACGACTGCGCGTAGGACCCGACCAGCACCGCCGTGCGGATGTCCGGCAGGGCGGCGATCACCTCAGCGCGCCAGCGCGTCGCGCATTCGCGGCGCGGCGGCAGGTCGCCGCCTTTGGAATCAAGACCCGGAAAGCAAAATCCCATGGGGACGATCGCGACGCGCTTCTCATCATAGAAGGTCGCTTCATCCACTCCGAGCCATTGGCGCAGGCGCACGCCCGAAGGGTCGGTAAAGGGTCGCCCGCTCGCGTGAACGCGAACGCCCGGCGCCTGACCGAAAACGCCAAGCCTAGCCGTTGACGACGCCTGCAATACAGGCCGCGGTTCATGCGGCAATGGCGCGCCCTCCGGCGCATCCCGGCAAAGGCGGCAGCCGCGGATTTCTTTCAAGAGAGCGGAAAGGGGCGCGTTCAAGTTGAAGCGCTCATGGCGACGCCGTCGCCGGCCTGTCCCAAGGGCCCGGCGGGCGCGGCTTTCCCCCTGCGGGCGATGCAGGCAGCGTCTTTCCTTTCGGCCTGGGCGTGAAATCCCGGCGCAGAAAAATCGATGTGACGCAGGCGTGAAACCGACCCGGCCGAAGGCCGGGAAAGTCCACCTGGATGAGGTCGGCGTCGCGGAGCAGCGCGGCCGAATTGGGATACCAGTCGGAATTGTCGAGAATGATCATTCCGCCCGGCGCCAGCCGTTCGACCGCCGCCGCGGCGCAGTCAAACCGGTTGCCCTTGCAGTCAACCACGATCACGCCGAAGGACCGGCCTAGCGATCTGAACACGAACGGCATGTCGGCCGCATGGATGATTTCGACATTGGCGCCGGCGTCCTGCTTCAGCCTCTCGATCCAGGCCGGATCGTTTTCCAGCGCCGTCACAGATCGTGCATGCGCAGACCAAAAGCGCGTCGAGACGCCGGCCCCGAATCCAGCGACATCAAAGGCCGTGAAATCGAGTCCGCTCAGATATTCGATGAGCGAATAGGTGTACATGGGGATCGGCGCGCCGTCGCCCCAGACCGACGAGTTGCGGCGTATGCTTTCAAGATATCCATAGTCTGTCGCGACGATATTCATCACGCTCGCGAGCCATATCGTCTCACGCGGCGCCTCAACGAGGCCGAGGTGGCCGCGCGCCTCCGCAAGCGTTTCCGGCGACGCGTCGGGCAAGCGGGCCTGCGTCCAGAAGAGTTTGTCCACTTGTCCTCGCTCCGTCGGATTTCGGGCCGTCGCTAGTCCTTGGACAGATGCGCTAGAGCGTCGGCGTTCGCCTCCCAATTCTGGCCGTCGAAGGAGCGGATTTCAATCGACCGGAAAGCGCTGCGATCCATGCAGTTGAGGTTTAGGGAATATCCGTCGGGATTGGACCGCGGGACGTAAAAGGACTTGATCCCGCAGGTTCTGCAGAAAAGGTGCTTCGCAACGCCGGTGTTGAACGTATAGGTCGTGAGGGCTTCCGGATCGGTCAATAGCCGGAAGCGGGACGCCGGCACGATAAGATGCACGAATCCGGTCATCGCGCAGATCGAGCAGTTGCAGGCGTCGACGACGACCTCGTCGTCAGTTTCCGCCTCCCAGCGGACCGCGCCGCAATGACAGCCGCCCTGCTTCCAGCTCCGGGTCATTTCATCTTTCCGATCGGCACGTAACGGGCTTCGAAGGTGAACGGCTTCGCCGGAGCGCCGGGCGTCAAACGGACCCGCCATGATGGACCGAGAGCGGCGGCGACGTCGACCGTCCGTTCAACGTCGAACGCGTAGTCCTTGTGCGGAGAAACCCAGTCCCTGATCTCGGCGACGGCGCGCGTCTTCGCGCTGCGCCAGTCCGGCGCGACAAGGAATACGTTGCGATGAAGCTCCTCGAACATCGACGGGTCGTATCCGCCGAGATTGAGAAACCAAAGACGCTGCAGGTCTTCCGTCGCGTCAGCCCCGCGTACGATCTCGACGCCGTAACCGTCCGCCCATTCAAGCGGCCCCCATGCGTCGAGATGAAGGCTTTCCGGCTTCCCCCACCACTGGGCCTTCAGCGCTTCGTAACAGTCTTCGATACGCTCGCCTGCGACAAATCGGGTGTCGTGCAGCTCGACATGGCACCCTTCGACTTCACCGCCGACGACGACTGCGAAGAGCTTCATGGCGCGACGCCGCCGAGATCGACGCCCCAGATGAGGCCGATGACGGCGCCGGTCATCAAGGTCGCCAGCGTGCCTGAGATGAGCGCGCGCGGCGCGAGTTCGATGACATCCTGGCGCCGGTCGGGCGCAAGCGCGGTGAACCCGCCGATGATGATCCCGAGACTTGCGAAATTCGCGAAGCCGCACAGCGAATAGACGATGATCAGGAACGAGCGTTCGCTGAAGGCTTCGGGCCCCTGCCTTGCAAGTTCGACATAGGCGACCAGTTCATTAACCGCCGTCTTGATTCCCATCAGCGAGCCGGCGTCGAAAGCTTCCGACCACGGAACGCCCGCAAACCACATAAAGGGCGCAAAGACCCAACCGAGAAGGCGCTCAAGCGTCAGCGGCGCGCCCGCGACATCGGGCGCTGCGGACAGGATGATGTTGATGAGCGCGGCGAAGGCCGTGAAGGCGATCAGCGACGCGATGATGTTGAGGTAAAGGCCGAGGCCGTCGGTGACGCCGCGCACGAAGGCGTCCATCGAGCTTGCATATTTGAAATCGTCGGCGGCGCTCGCCGGCGTCGGCGTCGCGCCTTTCTCTTCCGGCATCATAACCTGCGCCATCAGGATTGCGGCGGGAACGGAAATGATCGACGCGACGATGATGTGCCCGAGAATCGACGGATCGACTTCCGCAAGAATGGTCGCATAGACCGCCATCACCGAACCGGCGACGGTCGCAAAGCCGCCGGTGATGATGATGAAGAGCTCCGCGCGCGACACCTTGGACAGGAAAGGGCGAATGAGGAGCGGCGCCTCCGTCTGCCCGAGAAATGTGTTGGCCGCCGACGACAGCGCGACCGCGCCGCCGACCCGGAACACCCGCTCCAGCAGGAACGCCATCCCCTTCACAAACAGCTTCAGGACGCCCCAGTGCCAGAGCAGCGCAGACAGTCCCGAGAAAAAAATCACCAAAGGCAGCGCGCCGAAGGCGAAATTGAACATGGCCGCATTGTTCTTCACTTCGAACGGGGTTTCAGCCCCGCCGAGATAACCGAACACGAAAGTGGTTCCGGCGCGCGTCGCGGCGACGAGGGCGTCGACGACGACCTGCAGCGAACCGAGGGCCTGCTGCGCAGGCGGGACATAGAGAAGCAGCGCCGCAATCGCGATCTGCGCCGCGATCGTCCATATCGCCGTCATCAGCGGAAACCGGAGCTTCTTTGCGGAGAACACCCAGGCGATCAGCGTAAATGCGACGAGCCCCATGGCGCTCTGCGCGCGCGGGCCGATGCTCGCCAGATCAATCGGCAATTCCATGTCGCCCCTACCTGCCCCGGCCCCCGTCGTCCCGCGCGGCACTATGGTAAAGGGGGGCGGGAATGCAACCCTTGCGCGCCGGAAACGGTTGCGCGCCGAGCGACGGCGCCTATTGTGCGGCCCGCAATTATCGAGAAGACAGTCAATGACCGACGCCCTGCCGGCGCCACGCGCGGACCTGAAACCGAACACCCTCGCCTATGAGACGACGCCGCTCGTCAAGGCGACCGGCTTTCGCGAGTATGATGCGCGCTGGATCTTCGGCCCGGAGATCAATCTTCTCGGCGTGCAGGCGTTGGGCCTCGGCCTTGGGACGCTCATCAGGGAAGCCGGCAAGCCGCCGCGCATCGTCGTGGGCCATGACTTCCGCGGCTATTCGACCTCGATCAAGCAGGCGCTCACCGTCGGCCTGATGACCGCAGGGATTGAAGTCAACGATATCGGCCTGGCGCTGTCTCCGGTCGCCTATTTCGCGCAGTTCGCGCTCGACATTCCGGCGGTCGCGATGGTGACGGCGAGCCACAACGAAAACGGCTGGACCGGCGTTAAGATGGGCTACGAGAAGCCGCTGACTTTCGGCCCGGAAGAAATGGCGCGGCTGAAAGAGATCGTGCTTGGCGGCGGGGGCCGCGCGCACGAAGGCGGCGCCTACAAATGGATTCCGGGCCTTCGCGAACGCTATCTCGACGATCTCGCCGCCGCCGGCCCGATCAGGCGCAAACTTAAAGTCGTAGCGGCCTGCGGCAACGGCACCGCCGGCGCCTACGCGCCCGACGCGCTGAAGCGCCTCGGCGTCGACGTCATCCCGATGGACGCCGAGCTTGATCACTCATTCCCGAAATATAATCCGAACCCGGAAGACCTTGAGATGCTGCACGCAATGCAGCGCGCCGTCAAAGAGCACGGCGCCGACATCGCGCTCGGATTTGACGGAGACGGCGACCGCTGCGGCGTCGTCGACGACGAAGGAGAGGAAATTTTCGCCGACAAGATCGGCGTCCTTCTCGCCCGCGACCTGTCCGCGCTCAACCCCGGCGCGCAGTTTGTCGTAGACGTCAAGTCGACCGGCCTTTTTCTCACTGATCCGGTGCTGATCAGGAACGGCGCCAGGACGCTCTACTGGAAAACCGGTCATTCCTACATCAAGCGCAAGAGCCACGAGTTGGGCGCGCTCGCCGGGTTTGAGAAGTCGGGCCACTTCTTCTTCAACACGCCGATCGGGCGCGGCTATGACGACGGCCTTGTCGCGGCGACCGCGCTTCTGAAAATGCTCGACCGCAATCCAGACAAGAAGCTGTCCGACCTCCGCAAATCGCTTCCGAAGACATGGCAGTCGCCGACGATGTCGCCGAAATGCGCGGATGAGGCGAAATACGGCGTCATCGAAAAGGTCGTCGCGGAAATCGAAGCGCGCGCCAGACGCGGCGAGAAAATCATTGGGCAGAAAGTCCGCGATGTCGTCACCGTGAACGGCGTACGCATCACCGCCGAGGACGGCACCTGGGGCCTCATCCGCGCGTCGTCCAACAAGCCGGAACTGGTCGTCGTCGTCGAGAGCCCGACCTCGGAAGCGAACATGCGCGCGATGTTCGAGGAACTCGACGCCGTTCTGCGCCAGCACAAGGAAGTCGGGGCCTATAACCAGAAAATCTGAGGCTGTCGGATGACGGCCGGCCTGCTAAAGTCTCACTCTTGCAGCGTGAAGGGACCGCTTATGATCAACGCAGCGTTCAAAGCCGCGCTCGTCGCTGCGTTGGCCGCATTCTCGATAGGACCTGTCGCCGCCGAGAAAGCGGCGGGGCCCGCCATGTGGCGTCTCTCCGACGCGGATTCGGAAATCTACCTCTTCGGCACGTTCCACATTTTGCCCCCGTCGCTCGACTGGACGTCCGCGACGCTTGACGAGGCGATGACGGGCACGCCCATCACCATGACCGAGGCCGACACAGACAGCCCGGAATCGCAGGCGAAGATGGCCGCGCTTGTCCAGGAGCTGGGGCTGAACCCGCCGGGCGTCACGCTGTCCTCGCAACTCGGACCGGAGCGCGCGAAGCGGATGGGGCTCGCTGCGGAGAAGATCGGCGTGCCGATGGCGGCGCTTGAGCCGATGCGTCCGTGGCTCGCGCTCCTGTCTCTGGCCGTCGGCGCCATGCAGGCTGAGGGTTATTCATCGGAAGCGGGGGCGGAATCGATCATCCTCGGTCGGGCGGCGGCGCAAAAGGACAAGATCGCGCATCTCGAAACGGCGGAGTTCCAGATCAGGGCGCTCGCAAGCCTCAGCAACGAGGAATGGCTTGCAGATTTCGAGCGCAGCCTTGAGCAGATCGCGGATTTCAAAGGTTTTTCAAAGCGAACCCTTGAGGCCTGGCGGACGGGCGACCTCGATTCGATCGATAAGGAAATGATCGGCCCGATGCGCGAGTCTGCGCCCGGCGCCTACAAGACCCTGATGGTCGATCGCAACACCAACTGGGTCAGTCAGATTGAGGAAATCATGTCAGGCTCGGATGATATTTTCATCGCCGTCGGGGCCGGCCATCTCATCGGCGAGGACGGCGTCGTCGAAATGCTGAAGCGCAAGGGCTACGCGATCGAACGCGTGCAGTGATCCTCGCGGATCGCGCCGAGCGCATCGTCAAGGATCGTCGCCGGCGCGCCGGCGCCCTGCTGCGACAGGATTCGCCGCCAGGTCCGCGCGCCGCTGCGCCCATGAAAATACCCCAGCATATGGCGCACGACATGATGGGGTTTGACGCCGGCCGATGACATGCGCTTGACGTAAGCGGACATCGCGCGGACGACCTCCTCCTGCGCTAGAGGCGGCGCCGTCTCGCCGAAAAAGACATTGTCGACCGCGGCGAGGATCGCCGGCTCGCCATAGGCCGCGCGCCCCAGCATGACGCCGTCGACGTCCCGACGCTCTTCGAACGCATGCGCGACCGACGAAAGCCCGCCGTTGAGAACCACGGTGAGATCTGGGCGCGTTTTCTTCAGTCTGCGGACGATTTCATAATCGAGCGGCGGAATTTCGCGGTTCTCCTTGGGGCTCAAACCTTCAAGCCACGCCTTGCGCGCGTGCACGATGACGACGCGGCCGCCTGCGGCGGCGATCGCGTCGGCGAGCATGAAGAGGCTTTCGTCCGGGTCTTGATCATCGACGCCGATGCGGCATTTGACCGTGACGGGAATTTTCACCGCCGTCCGCATCGCCTCGACGCACTCGGCGACAAGCGACGGCGTCTTCATCAGGCAGGCGCCGAACGCGCCCGATTGAACGCGATCAGACGGGCAGCCGACATTGAGATTGATTTCGTCATAGCCGAAGTCTTCGCCGATGCGCGCGGCCTGCGCGAGGGTCGCCGGTTCCGACCCGCCGATCTGCAGCGCCACGGGGTGCTCGACGAGGTCAAAACCGAGCAGCCGTTCCCGATCGCCGCGTACGATCGCTTCAGCGACGATCATCTCCGTGTAGAGCCGCGCGCGCTTCGTCAGCAGCCGGTGAAAATAGCGGCAATGCCGGTCGGTGCCGTCCATCATCGGCGCGACGCAGAACCGCCAGCTCGTCGGTGCATTCATAAAATTCCCAGCCTAAACTGCAGATCAGCAAATATTGTCCCGCAAAAGGCCCCATTTGCGACGTAACAGCGCAGTTCTTCTGCTTCAGCGCATGTCGGGCTGGCTTGCTTTGTGCATCTGCAAAGGGTCATTATCGGGCGAGCGGGGGTTGTTTTGGGTAAGCAGAGCGTCCGAATTCTGGTTGCCGGCGGGGCCGGCTTCATCGGGTCCCACCTTTGCGACCGACTGTTGCAGGATGGGGCGACGGTCGTCTGCCTCGACAATCTTGAATCCGGATTCAAGTCCAATCTGGCGCAGGCGCTCCGCTCGCCCGGCTTTACTTTTATCGAAGGCGATGTTCGGGAGCGGCTGCCCGAGGGCCGGTTCGACCAGATTTACAACCTCGCCTGCCCGGCGTCCCCTCCCCAGTACCAGCGTGACCCGATTGGGACGATGAAAACAAACGTCCTCGGGGCGATCAACGTCCTTGAGCGCGCGGCCGCCGACGGCGCGCGGGCGTTGCAGGCCTCGACGAGCGAGGTTTATGGCGACCCCGACGTCCATCCCCAGCCGGAGGAATATGCCGGTCAGGTCAGCTGCGTCGGGCCCCGCGCCTGCTATGACGAGGGCAAGCGCGCGGCTGAAACCCTGTTCTATGACTACAACCGCCAGCGCAAGGTCGAGGTGCGCGTTGCGCGCATCTTCAATACTTACGGGCCGCGGATGAGCCCGGAGGATGGGCGCTGCATCCCGAATTTCATCCGGCAGGCCCTGACCGGAGAACCGATCACCGTCTATGGCGCGGGATCGCAGACCCGCTCGTTCTGCTACATCGACGACATGATCGAGGCGCTGGTCCGATTGATGAACGCGCCGGGACTGAGAGTAGGCCCCATCAATCTTGGCAATCCGGTCGAGCACACGATCCTTGAAATCGCGGAGATCGTGAAAACGCGCGCCGGCAGCGCCTCGCCGCTCATGATGGAGCCCTTGCCGGCGGACGACCCCAAAATCCGTCGACCGGACATCGGCAAGGCCGAAAGCACGCTGGGCTGGCGGCCCTCGACGCCCCTCCTCGAAGGCCTTGACCTGACCATCGCGTGGGTGCGCGAGCGGTTGAAAGCGGAACAGGTTGAGGCGTCGCCCGATCACCCGAAACTCAACGCGCTGGGGCTTCCAGCAAATCCGTTCCGAAAGTCCGATGACAAATCTCGCGATCGACGCGCCTTCAATACGAACTGAGCAGGGCGGCCCGCGTTCAGTCGTCGTGATCGGCGCAGGACCCGCCGGTCTGACCGCGGCCTATGAACTGCAGAAATGCGGGCGAGGCCATCGGCCCATCGTCTTCGAAGCGTCGGATGACGTCGGCGGCATCGCGCGCACGGAAAGCTACAAGGGTTTTCGGTTCGACATCGGCGGTCACCGCTTCTTCACCAAGGTGAAGGAGGTCGAGGCGCTCTGGCATGAAGTCGGCGGCGAAGATTTCGTGCTGCGCCCGCGCCTTTCGCGGATCTTTTATCGCGGAAAATATTACGACTACCCGCTGAAAATCTTCAACGCGCTCTCGAATATGGGCCCCGTCGAAGCGGCCAAGATCATGTTGAGCTATGTGAAGTGGCGCCTCAGCCCTCACCCTGAGGAGGAAAACTTCGAGCAGTGGGTGACGAACCGCTTCGGTCGCCGGCTCTTCGAGCACTTCTTCAAATCCTACACGGAAAAAGTCTGGGGCATTCCGTGCACGGAGATCCGCGCCGACTGGGCGGCGCAGCGCATCAAGAACCTGTCGCTCACAAAGGCGGTGCTCAACGCGCTCACCGGCGCCAATGACACGACGAGCCTGATCGAGGAATTTGAGTATCCCCGATTGGGGCCGGGCCAGATGTGGGAACGTTTTCGCGACAAGGTGCGCAAGAACGGCGGCGAAGTCCGCATGAAGAGCGCGGTCACCAGAATTTTCCGCGACGGGAACCGCGTCACCGCGGTCGAGGTCGCCGACTTTTCAGGCGACGAGGCGCGCGCCTATCGCATCGCCGCGGACTGGTTCGTCAATTCGATGTCGGTCAGGGACCTTGTGCGCGCGTTCGATCCGCCGCCGCCGCCTGAGGTCGTCGCCGCCGGCGAGCGCCTCAACTATCGCGACTTCCTGATCGTGACGCTGATCCTCGATCATCCGGACCCCTTCCCCGACAACTGGATTTACATTCACGCCCCGGAAGTCAAAGTCGGCCGCATCCAGAACTTCCGCTCGTGGTCGCCGGACATGGTCCCGGACCCCGACAAGGCTTCGATCGGCATGGAATATTTCTGCCATGAGGGCGACGGTCTTTGGACCAGCAGCGACGCCGATCTCATCGCGCAGGCCTCGCGCGAGCTCGAATATCTGGGGCTCGCCAAGGTCTCGAACGTCGTCGACGGCGCTGTCATTCGTCAGCCCAAGGCTTACCCCGTCTATGACGGCGAATACCGCGACGCGCTCGACACGGTGCGGAAATGGATTCTGACGCTCGAGAATTTCCAGACGGTCGGGCGCAACGGCATGCACCGCTATAATAATCAGGATCATTCCATGCTGACCGCGATGCTCGCCGCGCGCAACATCGCCGGCGAGCGCCACGACCTTTGGAACGTCAATGTCGAGCGGTCCTACCACGAGGACTTTACGGTCGAAGAAAAGGGCGCCGCTCGCGACATCAAAGCGGAGCGCGCAAAGAGCCGAGCGCCGGCCGCGCAGGATTAGAGGGAGCCTCGACTGCAGGGCGCGCCGGAGGCAGGACCACCCGACGCCGGCGTCTTCAAAAGGCGAAGCAAATAGGCCGGCTGCGGCGGCGCGACGATTTCTTCAACGCGGGCGCCGAGCAGTTTCGCCGCCCCGCTTTCGCGAAGGACGAAGTGCGTCCACCCGGTCTTGCGCAGATCCATTTGACGGATGACGCAGTTGGGCTCGGACGGATTGAGCCGATCAGTCTTGAAGATGAGGTCTCCGGCGGCGGCATCGCGCGCGTTTCTCACGCGGGCTGACGCCGCCGCCATCGTCCATCCTTTCAGGCGCAGCTGGTAGCGCGCACGGTGGACGGAAAGGGGGTCGGCGAAAATCGGCTCCGCTGAGACCATCGCAATGTCCGCCAGCGCGCGCGCCTCAGCATAGTCGCCATCTCTTGTGAAGTCGGCGGCGGCGACGTTGACGGCCAGAACAGAAGCTGCGACCGCGACCGCCGCCCGCGGGCGCCCCCGCATGAAGATCTGCACGATGGCGACCGCGACAATCAGGAACGCGGCGTATGTCAACAGCGGAAAATATCGCGTCGCCGAAACGTTGAAAGCGATCGATGCGACCAGCGCTGAGATGACGCCGACGGCGCTGAACACAACAATCGCCGAACGGCCTGCGGACGGTGAAAGAGCGCGCGTGCGATGCAGATAATATGAGGCTCCCGCCGCCAGCAACAGCATGGGCGTCGTCGCCGGCGTCGTCGCCAGATACCGCGCAAGGCGCGCCGCCCGCGCCGGGAGCCGCGCCTGTTCGGCGGTCATTTGCGCATTAACGCCGATATCGCGATGGCCGAGGTCGATCCGGTAACGGTAAAGCGGATCGCCCGCGGCGATCGTATAGAGCAGAAGTTCAGCGGCGATCACCGCCGCAAAGCCTGCGCCGACGAACGTGATCGACTGAAGGGGTTGTTTGCGTTCGAGGAGCAACAGCAGGCCGAACGCGACCACGAGATAGGCCGACTGTTCTCGCACCGTCCAGGCCAGACCGGCGCAGGCTCCGGCGGCGATGAGGATCAACCCGCGCCGCGCACTCCGCCGCGCGGTGATGAAAAGCCAGCATGACAGCGCTGCGAAAAACGCTTCGGCGCCGTATACGTCAAGTTCCAGCGGCCGCGCGACGAAGAACGCCGATGTCGCCATGAGCGCCGCCGCGAGGAACGCGGCGTGGTCGCCAAGATGGCGCCGGCCGAAGGTCCAGGTGATCGCCACGGTCATCGCGGCGTAAAGGATGTTCGGGATCATCGCCGCGGCTTCGCTGGTTCCAAAAAGCTTGAAGCTCGCGGCCATCGGCAAAACGAAGAGATGCCGCAAGGACCAATGATTTTCGCCGAGCCACGGTCCATCCTGCCAGCGAAGCGCGGCTTCCATGTAATGCTCGGCGTCGCCCGGCCCCAATCCGTACCAGTAAAGCGCGACGGAGACGATGAAGATGACCGCCAGCGCCGCCGGCGCCGCGACCTGCGACCGCGCCGTCATTCGGCGGCCTGCGTCTCGCGGGCGACGGGAACGATATGGCTGCGGCCGCCGCCCAGCCGATGCTTCATCGCGCAGATCGCGAAGGTCGCGCTGCTGTAGAGGTAATAGAGCTGGTGATAGAGCACGGCGCGCAGGGCGAACCAGGGGCCCCGCTCTTCAAGGAAAAACATGAACAGAGGCGCGTTGATGGCCGCGACAAGCCCGCCGAGGGTCAGCAGAACCAGCAAGCTCAAAGGCGGAAATAGCGGCGCCGCCAAGAACGACAGGAGAAGAAGGCCCGCGACGGCCGCTCGCGCACGTTCGGCGGTCGAAACGTTGAGATCGTTGCTGACGCCGCGACCTGAAAGTATGAGATAGGACCAGGGAACCGCGCGCTGAAAGATATCCGTGCGGATGACCTCAGGCAGCGTCCAGCGCTTGAGATGCGTGCCGAGAAGGTCGGGAAGCAGTTTGATCCGCCACCCCGCTTCACGAATGCGATGGCCGAACTCGACATCTTCGATGGCGGGGCGCCCGAACTTCTTCTCATCGAAGCCGCCAAGCTCAAGATAGACCGACCGCCGTACGGCGCCGCAGCCGGACCAGAAGGATTCCGAATCGAGCCGGGCGCGCTGGTGATAATATCGGTGCACGAGATTCTTGTAGGTCGAAGCGAAATTCTTTTCCGGCGGCGCGTTGTCGTAGGACCCGAAGACGGCGCCGGTATCAGGATCCTTGAACGCCTCACGGATTTTCAGGGGACCCGAGTCATGAGCGACGACGTCGGCGTCGATCAGCCAGAAGATATCGCCGACGGCCTCACGGGCGGCAAGATTGCGCGCCGCGCCGGGTCCGCCATTGACGGGCATTTCGAGCACCGTCGCGCCAAGCCTCTTCGCGGTCTCGACGGTCGACGGCTCCGGCGAGCGATCATCGACGACGATGACTTCCTTGACGTCCCCGCGATCGCGCATCGCAATGAGCGGCGGCAAGCATCGCTCAAGGTAATGCGCGGCGCGATAGGCCGGCACGATCACGCTGATTGACGTCTCCCCCATCGGCCCCATCTGACGCGACCCTGCTGCGCGGCCAATCTGAGCCACGTTTAAGCGTTAACTTTTGGAGAGAGCAAGCGATATGCCGCGGGTTCAACGAACATCTTTGGATTTTGCAAGAAGACGCGCGGCCGCTTCCTTGACGGGCTTTTCTACGAGCGCGCCGTCGACGAGGACGACGCCGCCGTCCGCTTCGGCGTAGGCGGCTGCGATTTTCTCGGCTTTCGAGATTTCGGCAGGGGTCGGCGTGAAGACGCGGTTGATCGCCGCGATCTGCCGAGGATGAATGGCGGCGCGGCCCCCAAAACCCATCGCCCGAACACGCCGCGTCTCCGCTTCGAGGGCGGCCTCGTCGCCGGTGTCGAGAAAAGGCGCATCAAGGGAACCGCATCCGGCGGCGGCCGTCGCGGCTATGAGGGTCGCGCGAACCTGGTAAAGGGCGTCCCATCCCATTTCCGCGCCGAGCGCCGCTGCGTAATCGACGCCGCCAAGCATCACGCCCCCGTCCGGAGCGGCGGCGCGCGCAATATCGGGGAGCGCCGCCACCGCATCAGGGCTCTCGACAAGCGGCCAAAGCGGCGGACAGCGACGTCCGAGCGCTTCGCGCAGGCGTCGAAGTTCGCCGCCGGCCTGCGTCTTCGGGATCATCAAGAAGGCGGGCGCAGCCGCACTGTCTGCGAAGGCGGCAAGATCGCGCCACGCCTCGACAGTCGATAACGAATTGATGCGAAAGCCCACGGCGCAGCCTTCGTGCGAGCGGCTGAGATGCTCCAGCGTCGCCTGGCGCGCGGCGCTCTTGTCCGAGAGCGCAACCGCATCCTCAAGATCGATGCAGACGGCGTCTGCGCCCGACATGGCGGCTTTTTGAAACCGGTCGGGCCGTGAGCCCGGAACGAAGAGTAGGGATCGAAACGCCCGCATCTTCCGCCTCTGCGCAGGGCGCAAGACCTAAAGGCGGGCCGAGGCCGCGTCAAACGCACCGCTCAACCGCCGAACACGACGCCATGCATGATACGCCCGGGCAGGAACGCAAGAGCGCCGGCCACGATGAGACCGCCGACGAATACGCTGATGAAGGGGCGTGCGTGCGCCTTCAGCGCCGGGCCGCCGCGAAGGAGGAGAAGGATCCCGCTGACGAGGCCGAATGCGGTGATCGGAATGAAAAGGTGAATGAAGGAAAGCCTCTCCCAATAAGACGCTCCTTCCGCCGCCGGACGATAGATGAACGCCGAACTCGACGCGACGACGATCATGATTGCGATCCAGAAAGCGCCCAGCGTCCTGTGCGGCAGCGTGCCCTTCGGCGCGATGATCTGGATGAGGCCGAGGACGAAGGCCGCCATGGCCCCGAAGGCGTGAACCTGGACGATGAGGGGAGCCTGAAGAAGGGGGTCGAGCGACATCGCATTCGCCTGTTGCGTCAGGGGCGGATCAGTAACTTTAAAATGCAAAGTAGCACCGCACCGCCCATAACGCAATATCCGCGCGCAGAGCCGCAGGTTCAGCCGCGCCTGAGCGAGAAAGCGAGATAGACGCCGATCAGCGCGCCCGCGAGGCCGAACCAGGTGAGCGCATATTCGAGGTGACGGTTCGCGAACTCAACGCGGGTGAGCCCGCCCTTCGGCCATGGCCCTTCGCCCTCTCGTGAGAAGCTGTCGATATAATAGGGCGGGACGGAGAGGCCTTGCGCGGCGGCGAAAATGCGCGGATCGCGGGTGAAATAGAGATTATCCGTAGGCTGATCTTTCGCCGCGAAGGTCCGCTCGAACCCCCTCTTCTCCTCAGCGCGGCGGAACAAACCTTCGATGCGGGTTTCGCCGCTCGCGGCTTGGATCGCCTGCGCATTGGTCTGCGGGACGAAGCCGCGATTGACGTAGATCGTTCGTCCCGCCGCATCGAAGGGCGCAAAGATCAGCGCGCCGGCTTTTCCTTCGTGCGCGCTGAAGACCCGCGCGC
Organism: uncultured Caulobacterales bacterium; assembly: GCA_964578685.1. Taxonomy (GTDB): domain Bacteria; phylum Pseudomonadota; class Alphaproteobacteria; order Caulobacterales; family Parvularculaceae; genus Amphiplicatus. The sequence continues at coordinate 1,881 of CAZOEB010000037.1, read as the reverse complement.
TTTCTTCCTTCCGAAATTCGCCGACGGCGAAGACGGGCTGATATTCGAGATCTTCTCCTGCTTCCGCGCGGGCGAGCGCCGCTTCGAAGGGGATCGGCGCGGCGGCGAGTCGCGCTTCGGTTTTCGCAATCAACTCCCTCTTCCACTCAAGGCGCTGCGCTTGCCAGGCGCCGAGCGAACAAAGGACGGCGAGCGCGGCGATCGTCGCCGCCGTCAGCGCAGGCCGGAACTGAAACGTCATTCCTCGACCCGGCCCTCTTCGGCCTTGTGCTTGAATTGCAGCGCGACCAGCGTCGCCTTGAACGGCCTGAGCAGGACAAGCGTCAGGACGACGGCGAGCCCGCCGGCGAGCGCGAATGCGACCGGGATCGAGGCGAACCAGACGAAGCGCGCGATGAAAGCGACGGCGACCGCGATCGGCCCGACAAGGAACATGACGAAGACAGCGGGCCCGTCGCCCGAATCCGCCTTAAGGAGATCGAGACCGCACATTGAACAGCGATCATTGAGGCCGAGAAAAGTCTTGAAGAGCGGCCCCTGTCCGCAGCGCGGGCATTTTCCGCCAAGCCCCGCGGATAAAGGCGAAACGGGCGGGTAATCGGTCATCGGAGAGGAACGATCCTCAGGACGCTGTCGCTCGCGACAACGCCGTCGCGATAGGCTTTCGCTGCGGCGACGACCGCTTCCGGCTTTAATGCGGTGCAGGTGGAGCTGTCGCCCTCCCGGCTGATAAGGCCGTCAGACAGCATCGCCTCTCGCATCCCCGCCGGGAAATCCTCGCACCAGATCATCGCCAGAAGAAGCGCATCGCCGTCGCGGCGCGCCCAGTAATATTGAAAACCGTCGCTGTCATCGTCCTCGAACTGGACGGCGTAGTTCGCGGGGTCAAACTCATGGAAGCGAACGACGATCCGGTCTTCGGCGTCGACCTGAAAGCCATAGGCGCCGTCATCGCGCCGCTCGATGTCGAGAATTTGGCAATCCTCGCCGTCGGCTTCGGGGGGGACCGTACAAGCCTCATATCGGCCGGATACAAAAGGCGACGCCGAACCGCTCGCCGCGTCGAACATCGGCTTGTCGGAAACGAGGCAACCGGCGAGGAGGAGGCCGACCGCAACTGCCGACCCCAATTTCAACTTGACCATGGTGACCCTCCCAGGGGCCCCCGGCGAGCCCGCTAGCTCAATAGACCCTGATTGCCGAGCACGTAGATGAAGGCGAACAGGAACAGCCAGACGACATCGACGAAGTGCCAATACCACGCCGCGGCCTCGAAGCCGAAATGGCGGTCGGGCGTAAAGTGCCCGGCAAGCGCGCGGAAGAGGCAGACCGTCAGGAAGATCGTCCCGATGATGACGTGAAGGCCGTGGAAGCCGGTCGCCATGAAGAACGAGGCGCCGTAAATGCCGCCGCCCGAAAACTTGAACATGTCGAGCGTCAGGGCTTCGCGATATTCGACGAATTGCAGGAAGGTGAAGAAGGCGCCGAGGACGATCGTCAGGATGAGGCCTTGCACGAGGCCCTTCTGATCGTTGTGCTGCACGGCGTGGTGCGCCCACGTCACTGTCGTTCCTGAGAGCAGCAGGATCAGCGTGTTGATGAGCGGCAAGCCCCAGGCGGAGAGCGGCTCTACGCCCGTCGGCGGCCACACGCCGCCGGTCGAGTGGAAGCGCCCATCATTGCCGAGGTACGCAGGATCGCCGTTGAGGTTCGTCATCTGCGCGCCGTCAGCGAGCGTCACCGGGTCGCCGGCGCCGGGGAAGAGCGCGGCGCCGAAAAAGGCCCAGAACCACGCCGCGAAGAACATCACTTCCGACGCAATGAAGAGCACCATGCCGTAACGCAGGCCGAGGCGCACGACGGTCGAGGTGTTCTCGCCCT
>CAZOEB010000036.1:0-24813 GCA_964578685.1 uncultured Caulobacterales bacterium | reverse complement strand
GCGTGAAGAAGCCGGTGTATTCCTGGATGATCTGGAACACCTGATCGGCGCCGGCTAGGAACGGGCGCGCTGCGATCAGCGCGATCACCATCGCCGCAAACGCTGTGATTCGCCCGACACGGACGAGCCCGCGTTCGCTCGTGTTGCGGCCTGCGAGCGGCTTGTAGAGATCCATCGTGAAAATCGTCGAGATCGAATTCATCATCGACCCAAGCGAAGAAACGATCGCGGCGATGAGGCCGGCGAAAATGAGCCCGCGCAGTCCTTCCGGCACGAGCTTCATCATTTCCGGGTAGGCTTGATCCGGCTTGGCGAGGTCGGGCGCGAGCGCGAAGGCGGCGATTCCCGGAACGACGATGATGAGCGGCATCAGCACTTTTAGGAACGCAGCGAAGAGAATGCCCATCTGCGCCTCCTTCACATCCTTCGCGCCGAGCGCGCGCTGGATGATATACTGGTTGCAGCCCCAATAAGAGAGATTCATGATCCACATGCCGCCGATGATGACGCTGAGGCCCGGCAGGTTTTTGTATTCCGGGTTGTCGCGCGACAGGATCATGTCGAATTTCTGCGGGAATTCGCTGGCGAGCCGCTGATAGCCGGCGAGCATGTCGCCGCCGCCGACCTTGTCCAGCACGATGCCGGTGATGATGAAGCCGCCGATGATGAGCAGCACGACCTGGATGATGTCGGTCATCGCGACGGCTTTAAGGCCGCCATAGAGCGAATAGGCCGCGGCGAACATGGCGAGCAGGATCATGCCGGTCATCATCGGCGCGCCGGTCATCGCGCTGATGGCGGTCGCGCCGAGCCACAGCACCGTCGTCAGGTTCACGAAGGTGTAAAGGCCGATCCAGAAGACCGACATCGTATATTTGACGCTCGGCCCGAAACGCTGCTCGAGAAATTGCGGCATCGTATAAATGCCGCGCTTCAGGAAGATCGGCAGGAAATACTTGCCGACGATAAGCAGCGCGAGCGCCGCCATCCATTCATAGGAGGCGATCGCGAGGCCGACCGCATAGCCGGAGCCGGCCATGCCGATGATCTGCTCGGCCGAGATGTTGGCTGCGATCAGGGAGGCGCCGATCGCCCACCACGGAAGCGTCTTGCCGGCGAGGAAATAGTCGCTGGTGTCTTTTTTGCGGCCCGCCTTCTCACGCGAGATCAGCGTCGCCAGCGTGATCAGGATGACGGCGTAGGCTGCGATGATGGCGAAATCGATCGGCGCCAAAGACATTGGGTCAGTTCTCCCAGCTCAAGAGCGCCAATGCGCCAGATTCTTGCTGCAACCTAGCGCAAATTCGTGGCGGATTGGAAAGTCCCCTATGGACAGGCGCCCGCAATATAGGCGCGCCTGGCGTTTCGTGCGGATTTGTAGGGAGCTGCAAGGTTTCAGGAGTCAAGCCCCCGGAGGCGCGAAGCCGAATGCAATGACGAGTCGCTCGCTCGATTCGACTGGCTCGGTCGACCGCTGCATGACCGAGGGAACGAGCGCAGACCGGAAGGCGCGGTCCTCCCGTCTTCAGGAACACCCCGGGCGCCGTCCCGACGTTCCGCCTATGGGTGCGTCGTCGTTGACGGCGTCTTGAGCATTCGCCCGATCAAGAGTCTCGCGGCAGGCGCGGCGAAAATGCGCGATCTCGATTGGTGTACGGAGGGTAGCGGCTTTGGGCGGCGCCGCGCTCCGCATAAAGAGCAGTTGAACGGAAATTCGACGGCCGTTACGGTCCTCGCCGAACGCCTCGCTCAAGAACGGGCGGATGGGAAGGATCGATGGTCGCCGCGACGCCAGCGGATATCGGCGCATTAACCGGCGCAAAGCTGCACCTTTCGCCATGGCGCGTTCTTGAAATGAATCTCGGCTTTCTCGGTCTGCAGTTCAGCTTTGGACTGCAACAAGGGAACATGGGGCCGATTTACAGCTATCTTGGAGCGGAGGAGGCGAGCCTTCCGCTCCTTCAGCTTGCAGGCCCCCTGACCGGCCTTATCGTGCAGCCGATCGTCGGCGCGCTGAGCGACCGCACTGTCTCCAAATGGGGCCGGCGCACGCCGTACTTCATCGCGGGCGCCGTTCTTTGTTCATTTGGCCTTTTCTTCATGCCTTTGAGTTCCTCGATCCTCATGGCGGTCAGCCTTCTCTGGATCCTTGACGCCGGCAATAACATGACCATGGAGCCCTATCGCGCTTATGTCAGCGACCGGCTCAATCCGGATCAACGTCGCTTCGGCTTTCTGACGCAGAGCGCCTTTACCGGCCTTGCGCAGATGCTTGCGTTTCTGACGCCATCGGTGATGGTCTACGTCTTCGGTATGGATAAGGACGCGGTCGATTCGCGCAATATTCCTCATACGGCGCGCGCCGCGTTCTCGATCGGCGCGATGCTTTCGATTATGACGATCCTGTGGTCGATCGCCCGCGTGCCTGAACTGCCGCTGACGGCGGCGGAGAAGGCGCATATCGCCCGTCAACCAAAGGGCGTAGCGGCGACGTTCAGGGAGATTTGGGCCGCTATCGTCGAAATGCCAGAGGCGATGCGCAAGCTCGCGGTGATGAGCCTCTTTCAGTGGTCCGCGATGGCGGCCTATTGGGGCTACGTCATCTATTCGATCGGGCGTTCGGTCTATCAGACCTCCGATCCGACCTCGGACGGTTTCCGCTCCGCGGTGCTGACAAACGGCGAAATGGCGGCGTTCTATAATTGCATCGCCTTTTTCGCCGCGTTCGCCCTTGTGCCGTTCACCAAGCGTTTCGGACCCGCGGTCGTCCATGCGGTCTGCCTCTCGCTCGCGGGCCTTGGAATGACGGCGCTCCCGCATATTGAATCAAAGTGGATGCTGTTCATGCCTGCGGTCGGCGTCGGCCTTGGCTGGGCGAGCATCATGGGCAACCCCTATGTGATCCTCGCCGGTTCCATTCCGCCGGAGCGCACCGGCGTCTATATGGGAATCTTCAACATGATGATCGTCATCCCCATGCTGCTGATCGCGGCGACGCTGCCCTTTTTCTACAATCCCCTGATGGGCGGCGATCCGCGCAACGTGCTGACCCTTTCGGGAATTTTGATGTTCTGCGCCGCGCTCGCCGTGCTGCGCGCCCGAGACGAAGGCCGGACGATCGGCTAGATACGGCCGCATGGCGGAAACGAATCGACCCGCGACAGGTTTCGTCGCGCTCCACGGGCGCGCAACTTCGCTTGTCCTCGAAACGCCGCCGGCCGCGGCCCCGCTCTGGCGCTATTGGGGGCCGCGCCTGCCGGACGGAGCGGCGCCGCCCGGAGCGTTGCGTGATGCGCGCCCGACGCCCTCCTTTTCCCTCGACGCTGACCAGCCTTTGTCGGTGTTTCCCCTGTTCGGCGCCGGGTGGTTTCATCAACCAGCGCTGAAAGCGCATCGAGACGGCGGATCTTTCGCGCAACAAGTGACGCGGTCGAGGGTGGAGGTCTCAACGCAAGGGTTGCGGATCATCCTCGATGACGCCGTGGCCGGCCTCGACGTCGAGATTTCGTTGGCGCTCGCCGCCGAAAGCGATGTGCTGACGGCGTCGGCCGCCATCACCAATCGGAGCGCCGGACCGGTCACGATTGAGCAATGCGCCGCCGCCGTGTTGGCGCTTCCGGCCGCCAAGACGCGCATTCGTTATTTCGCCGGGCGCCACAATCGGGAATTCGAGGAGCATGAAGAGCCTCTCGGCCATGCCGAGTGGCGGCGCGAGAACCGGCGCGGCCTCTCGTCGCACGATGTGTTCCCCGGCGCAGTCGCGCTCATCGACGGCGCGGGCCGGGATCAGGGCCTGGTCTATGGCGCGCAGCTCGCGTGGTCGGGCAATCATTTTCAGGCGATCGAGCGCGTCGATGATGGGCGCCGTCAGTGGCTTCTCGGCGAATGGCTGGCGCCAGGCGAGGTTCTGCTGGCGCCTGGCGAGACGTTCAGATCGCCGGAAGCGTTGGCGACATGCTCCGTGCAGGGAACGAATGGCGTCGCCCGCAATTTTCATCGTGCGGTGCGTTCACGCCTGTCATGGCCGGGCGGCGCGATGAAGCCGCGCCCCGCGCACCTGAACACCTGGGAGGCGTTTTATTTCAATCACCGGCACGACGAGCTCAAAGCCCTCGCCACGGACGCCGCGCAGATGGGCGTTGAGCGGTTTGTGCTGGATGACGGATGGTTCAAGGGACGCAATAACGATCGCTCAGGCCTCGGCGACTGGACGCCCGACCCTGAGAAATATCCGCAAGGGCTGAAACCGCTTGCAGATCACGTCGTCGGTCTCGGGCTGGAGTTCGGTCTGTGGGTCGAGCCCGAAATGGTCAGTCCGGACAGCGACCTTTTCCGCGCGCATCCCGACTGGGCGCTTCAGATTCATGATCGCCCCAAAATCACAGGACGAAACCAGCTGGTCCTTGACCTCACGCGCCCTGAGGTCACGGAATATCTCTTCACCTGCATGGATCGGCTGTTGTCGTCGCTGCCGATTTCCTATCTCAAATGGGATCATAACCGGGACCTGACCTGCGCCGGCGACGCTGGCGGTCGCGCCGCCTATCGGCGGCAAGCGCATGCCGCCTATGATTTGATGCGGCGGCTGCGCCTTGCGCATCCGTCCGTCGAAATTGAGGCCTGCGCGGGCGGAGGCGGGCGCAGCGACGCCGGAATCCTTCAGCATACGCATCGCATCTGGGCGAGCGATTGCCTTGACGCGCCGGTGAGGCTCTCGGTTCAGCGGGGCTTTTTGCAGTTCCTTTCGCCTGAGGTCATGGGTTCCCATGTCGGCGCCTCGCCCGCGCATTCAACCGGGCGCGCTCAGTCGATGGAGCTTCGCGCCGGCGTCGCGGCGACCGGACATTTCGGGATTGAGCTCGATATCCGGACGCTAGATCCCAATGAGCGCTTGACGGTGAAGTCGTGGATGGACTTCTACAAGCGCTCGCGCAACCTCATTCATGCTGGCGATTGTTGGGTTGGGGAGGCCGGCGACGGAGTTCTGTGGCAGGCGCATGGTTCAGCGGCCGAGTTTCTCCTATTCGTCTTCCGGATTGATCCGATGGCGGAGCGATACCCGCCGACGATCCGCCTCCCGATGGCGGACGCGGCCCGGCGCTATCATGTCGCGGTCGCCGAAGGCTGGCGACGGCGTGGGTGGATGACCGGCGGCGAATTCTTCGGCGAGCTTGCCGGCTCGGGCGCCCACATCAGCGGCGCGTGGCTGAGAGAGGCGGGGCTCGCCTTGCCGCCGATGCTCGCCGAGAGCGCCGTAGTATTCCGGATCAGGGCGTCATGAAATTCGACCCGCGCGAGCATCCGCACCGGCGGTTCAATCCGCTCACCGGCGACCATGTGCTGGTGTCGCCGCATCGGGGCAAGCGCCCCTGGCTTGGGCGCCAGGAAGCGCCGGATGTCGCCGCGCAACCCGCCTACGATCCCGGCTGCTTTCTTTGCCCCGGCAATCGGCGCGCCGCAGGGGCGATCAATCCTTCGTATACGGGCGTTTATGTCTTCGACAATGACTTTCCGGCGCTGCGGTCCGAAGCGCCGGCGGCGGCTGACGATGCGCTGTTCCGCGCGGAGCCGGCGCATGGCGCTTGCCGCGTCGTCTGCTTCTCTCCGGATCACGGCGCGACCTTGCCTGAGCTCGCTCTCGACGCCGTAAGGGCGGTCGTCGCGTGCTGGCGCGATGAAGCGGCGGCTTTAGAGCGGCGCTATCCTTGCGTTCAGGTTTTCGAAAACAAGGGCGAGATGATGGGGTGCTCCAATCCCCATCCCCATTCGCAAATCTGGGCGACGTCATTTGCGCCGTCTGAAATCGCAAGAGAAGACCGGCGTCAGCGGCTCTATTTCGAAGAGACCGGCCGCGTTCTTCTCAATGACGTCGCCGAACGCGAGGCGCTCGCGAAGGAACGCGTCATTTTCGAAACGGATCGGTTTCTTGTCGTCACGCCCTTCTGGGCGGCGTGGCCGTTTGAAACGCTTATCATCGCCAAAACCGAAGTCGCTCGGCTTTCAGAGCTCGACAATCATTGCGTCGCCGATCTCGCCGTCGCCATGAAGCGGCTGACCACGCGGTATGACAATCTGTTTGAATGCAGCTTCCCTTATTCAATGGGATTTCACGGCGCGCCCGCCGGGGCCGATGCGCGGCATTGGCGTCTGCATGCGCATTTCTATCCGCCGCTGTTGCGGTCGGCGACGATCCGGAAATTCATGGTCGGATTTGAGCTTCTCGCCGAGGCGCAGCGCGACCTGACGCCGGAGGCAGCCGCCGAGCGGCTGCGCGCCGCCTCCGAAACGCATTATCGAACGGGCGCTGCGCGATGAGCGGCGATGTCGGCAGCCGGGTGAGGGAAGCTTTCGCGCGCGCTTTCACGACTTCGCCGGAAGCAGTGGCCCGCGCGCCGGGGCGGGTGAACCTGATCGGAGAGCATACGGATTACAATGACGGCTTTGTCTTTCCTTGCGCGATCGGACTTGAAACCCAGGTCGCGTTAAGGGCGCGCAACGACGGCGTCGTTCGGATCGTCGCCGCGGATTTCGGCGGTGCGATTGACGAGTTCAGCCTTGCATCGCCAATTGTTCGATCGTCCAATAATCCTTGGGCCGATTACGTCCGCGGCGTCATCCGCGAAATGCGCGCAGAAGGGTTCGCCTTCTCCGGCGGAGACATCTCGATCGCCGGCGATGTTCCTCAGGGCGCAGGACTCTCTTCGTCGGCCTCTCTTGAAGTCGCGACGGCGCTCGCGGTCGCCGCGTGCGCCGGGCGGCCCGACGCTGACCGGACGAACCTCGCCAAGATCAGTCAGCGCGCGGAGAATGACTTTGTCGGATGCAATTGCGGCATCATGGACCAGCTTGTCTCGGCGCAAGGCGTCGAGGGCGCGGCGCTGCTCATTGATTGCCGGACGCTGAAATTCACGCCGGTCCGCGCGCCTGACAAAATCTCAATACTGATCGTACATTCGGGCGTTTTGCATGGGCACGCAGGGGGACATTACAACGACCGGCGCCGCCAGTGCGATGAGGCGGCCTCGGCGCTCGGCGTCTCCAAATTGCGCGATGCCGACGAGCAGATGCTTCAGAGCGGCGTCGGTACGCTCGACCCCGTCGCCTTCAGACGCGCGCGCCACGTCATTACGGAGAATGCGCGCACGCAACGCGCGGCCGATGCATTCGCCGCCGGCGATCTGAGAACGCTGGGCGCCTTGATGCGCGCCTCCCATCGCTCGATGCGTGACGACTTCGAGGTCACGACGCCTGACGTCGACCGGCTCGCGGACCTTCTCAATGAGGCGATTGGAGAAGAAGGCGGCGCCCGCATGACCGGCGGCGGCTTCGGCGGGGCGGTCGTCGCGCTGGCGCACCGAACGCGCGCCGCTGAGATCGCCGCACGAATTGAGGCGGTCTATGAACGGCCTGACGGACAGGCGACGAAAATGCTCATACAGAAGCCCGTGAGCGGCGCCGCGCTGATCTTGCCATGATCCCAGCCAAAACTCTCGACCATCTCGACGGGTTGCTGGCGGAAGTCCGCTGAAAGTCAGGTCGACTCGCGAACGATCAATTCCGGCTTCATGACGATCGAAGCCGATTCTTCGCCGGCGATGCGTCGGAAAAGGCAATCGATGAGATGCGCCGCGCCGGCGGCGAAATCCTGGCGGATCGTCGTGAGGCGGGGGGTGGTCCGAGACGCTATGGGGAGATCGTCATAGCCGACGATCTTGAGCTGCTCAGGGACGCGAATCGATTTTCGCGCCAGCGCCATCAGCGTATTGACGGCGATGACGTCGGACGCCGCAATGACGCCGTCGGGCTGCGGCTCGCCGGAGCTGAAGAAAGCCTCAATCTCAGACGCATTGATGTCTTCTGCAAGGTGCGTCGGTATGATCTTCGGCTGGCCGACAAGTCCTGCAGCGGTGAGCGCCGCGCGGGATCCCTCCAGTCGCTGCGCGATTTCGACAGGCACAGGGTCGCCGAAGAACGCGATATTGCGGCAGCCGCGCTCGACAAGATGGCGCGCCGCCATCTGACCGCCGAGGAAATTGTCGGAGCCGATCGAACAATGCTGCTGGCCGCAATAAAAACCGCCCCAAGCGACAAGCGGCTTATACCGCGCCGCCACCCGGTCCAGCGTTTCCGCTTCGTCCGACTGCCCGATTAGGATAACGCCGTCCGATCGTCCGGAATCGACGATGCGCGACAGCCATTCGTCGCTGTCCGGGATTACGCGGGAAAGGATCAGCTCATATCCTCTCTCGGTCAACTCGTCCGCGATATGACCGAGCATTGTCATGAAAAAGGGATCGGAAATGTGCTGGCCGCGTTCGTGACCTAGCGGAATGACGACGCTGATGGCGCCGGTGCGCTGCGTCCTGAGATTCCGCGCAACGACGTTTGGACGGAAATTGTGCTCCTCCGCCAGCGCCTTGATTCGCTCGCGGGTTTTTTCACTGATGAAGCCCTTGCCGGAGAGAGCGCGCGACACCGTACCTGCTGTGACTCCGGCGATTTCGGCGAGCTCGGCGATATTCCGCACCCGTTTTTCTTCCGCCATGCCTCTCCTTCAAACATGCAAGACGGACGCAATGGCTGCGCCCTAAAATTTTTTCTGAGTGTTAATGTATTGGAAATACCGGCAAATTCAACTGTCCGGCGCACCCGTCAAGGCCGCGCGATCAAAGGGATTTCCGCGTCTGCGAAAGGGTTATGGCGCCGGTTTCAAGCCGCTGGACCGCCGAGGCCTTCCCAGCTTTGTCGACCTTCAGTGCAAAGACGACAGCGCCGGAAAATGTCGTCAGATCGCCGGCGGTCGTCATCGAGTCAGACGCTGGGAAGATGATGACCTCGGAAGCGCCTTCGTATCGTCCGAGGGCGCCGTCTTCGCGCCCGACCAAAACAGTGAAGACCCCTTCGAGCTTTTTGCCCGCTGAGAAGTCGACATTTTCCGGGGTCGCAGCGTCCTCTTTCAGCAGCGGGATCAGTTCGGCGACCGTCGCCAGTCCGCGTGCTGACTTTTCCGCAGCGGCGATGTTGCGTTCAATGAAGAAGCCGCCTTCCTTAGCCGGCGTCAGCGTGAAGTCGGCGCCGAGCGCCGGCTGCGTGACGGCGATAGCGATCCATACGGATAAACGATGAAACCGAGCGCGCATGGGACAACCTCTCTTGCCGGGAGGACGACGCTGAGACCGCCATTCTATACCAGAGTCCGTGATGCGGCTCTGCTGTCCGATTAAAGTCGCGTAAGCGCATGACCGCCCCCTGATCGCTTGGCCAGTCAGGCCGAAAGACCCCATGGCTTCCTGATTCGCGGCTGCCGTACGGCCACGTTCCCGGGGGCGTTGGCGGACCCGCTGGAACCGGCTAAAGGCCCGTCATGACGCTCGATCCCTTCGCCGCAAACCACGAACGCGTCCTTATTGTCGACTTCGGGTCGCAAGTGACGCAACTGATCGCCCGCCGCTTGCGGGAGGCGGGGGTCTACTGCGAAATTCATCCCTTCAACCGCGCTAACGCCCGGTTTCTTGGGGAATATGCGCCTAAGGCCATCATTCTCTCCGGCGGCCCCGCGAGCGTGAAGACGGCGGCGAGCCCCCGGGCGGACGACGCGGTTTTCAACGCGGGCGTGCCCGTGCTCGCAATTTGTTACGGCCAGCAGACGATGGCCTTGCAGCTTGGCGGCGCTGTCGATCATTCCGACAAGCGCGAATTCGGACGCGCGGACGTGACGATAGAACGCCCGAGCGCGCTCTTCGACGGAATTTGGGAGGTCGGCGAGAGCTATCCGGTCTGGATGAGCCACGGCGACAAGGTCACCCGCTTGCCGGAGGGCTTTTCGGTCGCTGGAACTTCTCCCAATGCGCCCTTCGCGATCGCAACGGACGAGCGGCGTCGCTTCTACAGCGTCATGTTCCATCCGGAGGTCGTTCACACGCCGGATGGCGGAAAGCTGCTCGCCAATTTCGTTCGCAAGATCGCCGGCCTCAGAGGAGACTGGACGATGGCGTCGTTCCGCACTGAAGCGGCGCGCGCCATCCGCCGCCAGGTCGGGAAGTCACGGGTGATTTGCGGTCTCTCAGGCGGCGTTGATTCTTCGGTCGCCGCGGTGCTGATCCATGAGGCGATCGGCGACCAGCTGACCTGCGTTTTCGTCGACACCGGACTTCTGCGGGCGGGGGAGGGTGCGGAGGTCGTGCGTCTCTTCCGCGACCATTACAATATCCCGCTCATCCATGTTGACGCTGAAGCGCTCTTCCTCGGCAAGCTGAAGGGCGTCGAGGACCCTGAACGCAAGCGCAAGATCATCGGTGCGACCTTTATCGACGTGTTCGAGGCGGAGGCGAAGAAGATCGAAGGCGCTGAATTTCTCGCTCAGGGAACGCTTTATCCTGACGTGATCGAGAGCGTCTCTTTCGACGGCGGTCCTTCCGTGACCATTAAGTCGCATCACAATGTCGGCGGCTTGCCGGAGCGGATGAAGTTGAAGCTCGTCGAGCCGCTGCGCGAGCTCTTCAAGGACGAGGTGCGCGCGCTCGGTCGCGAGCTCGGCTTGCCGGAAGCGTTGGTGGGACGCCATCCTTTCCCCGGACCCGGGCTCGCCATCCGCATTCCGGGCGAAGTCACGCGAGAGAAAGCCGATCTTCTGCGCAAGGCCGACGCGGTTTATCTCGATGAGATCCGCAAAGCGGGCCTCTATGACCAGATCTGGCAAGCCTTCGCCGTATTGCTCCCGGTGCGGACGGTCGGCGTGATGGGCGACGGGCGGACTTATGACCATGTGCTGGCGCTGCGCGCTGTCACCTCGACCGACGGCATGACCGCCGATTACTACCCTTTCAGCCACGACTTCCTCGGCCGCTGCGCCACGCGCATCATCAACGAGGTTAACGGCGTCAACCGCGTCGTTTACGACGTAACGTCGAAGCCGCCTGGGACGATCGAATGGGAGTAGGCGGCAGGCGCGGCCCTGCAGATTGCGATAGCCATCAGCCGTGTTCGAACCGGCGCGCTGCTGGGCTTTGTGGCGCGCGCGATACGCGTTAGTCGGGTCAGCTGCAACAGGCGGGGCGGGAGTTGGAGGAAGGCGAGATGAAGACAGGAAAGTTCCGTCGTGCGAGCAATGCGGCGCGGTGTTCGTTCGCCAGCAGCAGCCGGACGCCGTTCAATTGCTATGTCGCGGAATAGCTCGTGACCGACGCGGCGCACGATAAAAAGGGCGGACTCGCCGAATCACAAGCCATGGGTCCTGCGCAGATCCGGTTCTTTGCGGGGCGGGATCAGAAACTGCTCGCTTTGCCCTCGCAGCCGGCCAGCGTGCAGGATGCGATCTGGATCGACGTGCTGCGTCCGCGCGGCGAAGACGAGGCGATGCTGGAATCATCGCTCGGGCTGGATGTTCCGACCCAGGAGGAAATGCGCGAGATTGAGGTGTCTAGCCGCCTCTATCTCGACGGCGACGCCGCCTTCATGACGGCGATCGTGCTGTCGCGCACAGACGGCGATGACGCCGTCAGCTCGCCGGTGACCTTCATTCTTTCCGGGCGTCGACTCGTCACGGTGCGCTATGAAGACCCCCGGGTTTTCTCATCCTTCGCAGAGCGCGCGCAGAAATCGGCGCTCGGCTGCACGGACGCAGAAAGCGTCATGATGGGGCTCCTTGAAGCCGTCACCGATCGCCTCGCCGATCTGCTGGAACGGCTCGCCCCTGAACTTGACGCTGTTTCACGCGATATTTTCAAAGCCAATGCGCAGGGATCGAAAAAGAACCGCAAGCCGCGCAACAGCGCCGATTACCAGCAAATTCTGGAGACTATCGGCCGAAAATACGGCCTTGCGTCGAATATTCGCGACAGTCTTGTGACCCTTTCCCGGCTCGCCTCGTTCTTTCTGAACGTCGCCCAGCAGCGCCGCGCCTCGACCGAGCTGACGTCGCGCATCAAAGCGTTCTCCAGAGACACCGACGCGTTGTCGGAACATGTCGACTCCGTGACACAAAAAATCACTTTCCTGCTCGATGCGACGCTGGGGTTGGTGAACATCGAACAGAACATGATCATCAAGCTTTTCTCCGTCGCGGCGGTGATTTTCCTGCCGCCGACGCTCGTCGCCTCGATATACGGGATGAACTTCGACTTCATGCCGGAGCTGAAATGGCCCCTGGGTTATCCCTTCGCGGTTGCGATGATGGTTCTGTCCGCGATCGTTCCCTATATATTCTTCAAACGGAAGGGTTGGCTTTGAGCGCTGCGGCGCCCAACGACGCGGCTTTGTTTGCAACGCCGGTCCGGCGCGTGATGGTCGACGGCGCGGATGCGCTCAATAGGGAGATCGAGGCGGCCGCCCTTTCTTTCGCGTCAGATGACGCGCTCGGCCGGCGGTGGTCCGCCGATCACGGATACCCCGGATACACCTCCTACGGATCGATACCGGACCTTGTCTCACGCGCGTCCTGTTTTGCGGCGCTGAAGAAAACGCTCGATCGTGAGGCCGCCGCCTTTGCGCAAGCGCTCGCTTTCGATCTCGGCGGCGTCCGGCTGAAGCTCGACAACATCTGGCTCAATGTTATGCCGAAGGGCGGATTTCACAGCGGGCATATTCACCCGCACAGCGTGCTCTCCGGAACCTATTATGCGCGCACGCCGAGAGGCGCCGCCGCGATCCGGTTCGAGGATCCGCGCCTTCCGATGATGATGGCCGCGCCGCCGCGGCGCGAGGATGCGCCCGACGCGCTGCGATCATTCGTCTACATGTCGCCTGAGGAAGGAACAGCGCTGTTCTGGGAGAGCTGGCTGAGGCATGAAGTCGTTCGCAATGAATCGAGCCGGCCGCGCATCTCAGTCAGTTTCAATTACCGCTGGGGCTGAAAGTGTCCTTCAGCGCCGCAGCCCGTAGGTCATCAGGCGCGTTCCGATTCTTTCGTCGATGACGTGAAATCCGTTGCGTTTGAGAATCGCGCGACAGGCTTCATGCGTGCGTTCGCCCTTCCGCTCGGCGCCGGTGTCAAGCGCGACGGCGCGCACGATCGGCCAGGCGCCGCCGACGCCTTCGAGAACCTCGGGCTCGGCGCCCTCTGCGTCGCATTTGATGAGGTCTATGCGTGCGAGCGCCGCGGTGCGGGCGAAACTCTCGATTGTCAGCGCCTTTTTCCGGATGTTTGGCCCGTCGGCGAAGACCGAGGAGTCCGCACGCTCGGGCGCGAGCGCGAAATCGATGTCGCCGTCAGCATTCCAGATCACCGCGTCATAGGCCTTGGCGTTATCGAGCGGCGCAATGTTTCGCTGAAGACATGCCAGAACGGCGGGATCCGGCTCAAAGCAGTGGACGCGCGCGCCGTAGCGTGCGCACACATGCGCAAACTCGCCGGCATTGGCGCCGATATCGAGAACGACGCTTTCGCGCGACAGCGTGACATGCCTATTGACGCCATATTCGCGCTCTAGCCGGTCAAGGCGCGCGTCCCAGCCCTTTCGATAGAGTTTCCAGCGAAGCGGCGAGGGGACCGCGATCCGCCGGCCGTCGACCAGCACGAAAAGGCCATCGTGCGTCTCCTCCAGCGCGACGCGCACATTGGCGCCGACCCTCAGCGCGGCGAGGACGTCCTGGCGAAGAAGCTTGAAGCGCTGGCCGGCGGAGAGCTGCATTGAGCGATTGGTGAACTACGCTCCGAGGCTATAGTGTCGCAAGGAAACGAAGTCACGCGAGAGGACGGGAGCACGCCATGGCCCGAATGACGATCCTTGAGGTGGACCGCAACGATCTTGCAACGTCACGACTGGCCGAGCAGCCGGCGCCGACGCCGGAGGACGGGCAGGCGCTCGTCAAGGTCGATCACTTTGCGCTGACCGCGAACAACGTGACCTACGGCGTCGTCGGCGAGAAAATTGGATACTGGAACTTTTTTCCGGCGGCGGAGGGCTGGGGCGTCATTCCGGTCTGGGGCTTCGCCGACGTCATCGCCTCGCGCGCTGAAGGCATCAGCGAGGGCGAGCGTCTTTACGGCTATTTTCCGATGGGCACGCATCTTCTGATGACGCCGGGGAAGCGTTCCGCCGAACGGCTTGTCGACGCCAGCCCGCACCGTGCGAGCCTGCCGCCCGTCTACAATTCCTATGCGCGCGTCGCCGCTGAGCCCGGCTATGACGGCGCATTTGACGAATTGCGCTCGCTGCTCTTCCCGCTCTATGCGACCTCATTCTGTCTCTACGACTTCCTGAGCGACAACCAGTGGTTCGGGGCGACGCAGGCGATCATCGTCAGCGCTTCGTCGAAAACGGCGATCGGACTTGCTTATGCGTTGGCGCAAGACGACGCGGCGCCGATGTCGGTGGGGCTCACCTCGGCGCGTAACAGGGGGATGGTGGAGGCGCTGGGGCTCTATGACGCCGTCGCAACCTACGACGCGTCTGAAAAGATTGACGCGGGCGCGCCGACGGTGATCGTCGACATGTCCGGCAACGGCGCCGTGCTGTCAGCGCTTCACGCGCGGCTTGGCGACAATATGCGCTACTGCTCAAACGTCGGCGTCACCCACTATGAGGAAAACACCATGGGGCCCGGATTCATCCGGCAACGAAGCGCGATGTTCTTCGCGCCAGGGCATATCCAGAAGCGCGCGAAGGACTGGGGCTCCGGCGTCTTCGATCAAAAGGCGTTCGCCTTCTGGCGTGATGCGGCTGTCCGGAGTCGCGATTGGCTGAAAATTGAGCGCTTCAGCGGGCCGGCGGCCATGGAATCGGCGTTTCACCGCGTTCGCAAGGGAGAAACGCGCCCTGAGACGGGCGCCGTCATCAGGCCTTGAGGGCAATCAGCGTGCGCGCAGCGCCATCTTTATCGGGCCGTCGGCGCGACCATTCACGAACTGATCGACGTAAGGATTGCCGGCGTCGCCGATTTCATGGGCGCCGCCGCGCCAGATGATCTTACCCTCATGAAGCATCGCGATGTCGTCGGCGATCTTGCGTGCTGAGGTCATGTCATGCGTGATGGAGATGGCGGTGGCGCCGGCTTCCTTAACCCGCGCGACGATCAGATTGTTGATGACGTCCGCCGTGATCGGATCAAGGCCGGTCGTCGGTTCGTCGAAAAAGAGGATCGAGGGGTCGGCGGCGATCGCGCGTGCTAGGGCGACGCGCTTTTGCATGCCGCCGGAGAGCTCCGACGGCGACAGCGTCGCGACCTCCGCCGGCAGGCCGACCTTGGCGAGGCAGTCGATCGCCTTCGCTTTCGCCGCCGCCGCGCCCTTACGCTCGCCATAGATCAGGCGGAAGCCGACATTTTCCCAGACTTTGAGGCTGTCAAAGAGCGCGGCGCCCTGGAACAGCATGCCGATCTGCCGCGTGCGCCGCTCGCGTTCCGCTTGCGGACCTTTGATGACGCTGACGCCGTCGATGAGGATCTCGCCGGCGTCCGCCGGGATGATGCCGAGAATGCACTTCAACAATACGGACTTTCCAGTGCCCGATCCGCCGATGACGACCAGCGACCGCCCGGCGTCGAGGTCGAGATCGACCCCGGTCAGAACCGCTTTCGATCCGAAGGATTTCTTGAGGCCGCGGATCGAGATTTTCGGAAAGGCGGCGCTCATCTCAGAAATCCACGAAGAGCGAGGTCATGACATAATTCGACGCGAGAATGGCGACAGCCGAAGCGACGACGGCGGACCGTGTCGCCGCGCCGACGCCTTGTGCGCCGCCTGCGCTTCTGAAGCCGTAATAGCAGCCCATGACGGAGATCAGGAAACCGAACACGCCCGCCTTGATGAGACCCGAGCCGACATCGCCCGCTGTGATGAACTGGTCGATATTGCGGATATAGGTCGCGCCTTCGAACTCAAGCGCGTAAACCGCGACGAGCCAGCCGCCGAGAATGCCGATGAGGTCGGCGACGAGCACCAGGGCCGGCAGCATGATCGTCGTTGCGAGAATGCGCGGCGATATCAGGTATTTGAAGGGATCGACGGCGAGCGTCGACATCGCATCGATCTGGTCGGAGACGCGCATGGCGCCGAGCTCCGCCGCCATGCCGGAAGACGATCGCCCCGCCACCATCAGCGCGGCGAAACCAGGACCAAGTTCGCGCACGATCGAGACGGCGAGGATCTGCGGCAGGAAGGTTTCCGCGTTGAAGCGCGCCGATCCGTCATAGATGTTGAGCGCCAGCGCCGCGCCGGTGAAGATCGCCGTCAGGCCGACGACGGGAAGGGAATTGAACCCGATGCGCAGCGCAGCGAAAAAAAATTCGCGCGTGTAGAACGGCCCGGACACCCAGGCGAAGGCGCCGCGCAGGGCGAAGATCGTCATCGCCCCGATCTCGGCGACGGCGCTGAGCGTTCCCCGCCCGATGGCTGCGACCGGATTGGTCACGATCTCATCCCCTCAAGGCCGGTGAGCATTTGACCCGCCGGCGCGCCCGCGAAGAGGTAGCGGCGCTCCACCCGCCCGCCAAGTGCGCCATGGCCGCGGGGGCCGGACAATCCGCCTATAGCGGTCAAGAGTTCGTAACCGATCGTCCCGCAACGGGCCGCCTGCTCGTCGATCAGCAGCGCCTTGCCGAAAAACTCGGCCCGATCGCCGATTTTCGGAACGTCCTGCGCTGCGGTGACGTCGAGAACGATGAGGTCCATCGAAACGCGCCCGGCGATCGGACAGAGGACGCCGCCGACAAGCGCGCAGCCGCGATTGGAACCGGCGCGCGGAAAGCCGTCGCCATAGCCAAGCGAAACGGTGGCGAGGCGCGTCCGCCGCTGCGTCTTGAAGGTCGCGCCATAGCCAACTGTCGCGCCGCCCGCGACCTCGCGCGTCTGGATGACGGGCGCCGTCAAAGTTGCAACGGGCGCTAGGCCGGTCGCGCCGTGGTCGTGCGGCTCGACGCCGTAAAGACCGACGCCGAGGCGAACCATATCGAACGCATAGCGGGCGCCGAAGAGCGCGCCGCCGGATGAGGAAAGGCTCCGCCTCGCGTTGGGGAACAAGGCGGCCGCTTCTTCGAAGTCGCGCCGCTGGCGTTCGTTCGTCGCGTCGGTCGGATCTGAAGCGCAGGCGAGGTGGCTCATGGCGAGCGTGATGTTGAGACCTTGAATGCTTTGCGCCTCGGCGACATCGCCAAGCGGAAGGCCGAGACGGTTCATGCCCGTGTCGATGTGAAGCGCGGCGCCGGCGCCGGGCGCGGCCTCAGCCCACAGCCGCGCCTGCTCCAGCGAATTCAAAACCGGCGTCAGCTTGTGCGCGCGATAGAATTCGAGCGTCTCCAGGAAAGGCCCGTTGAAGACAAATAATTCAGGTCCGTCTCCGAGCGCTGCGCGTAGCGACGCGCCTTCCTCGGAATAAGCGACGAAGAAAGAGCGGCATCCGGCTTCCGCCGAGAGCGTGCGCGCCACCGGCGCGGCGCCGAGACCGTATGCATCGCACTTGACAACGGCTGCGGGCTCTGCGCCCGGCGCCGCCGCGGCGAGCCGCCGGTAGTTGGCGATGATGGCGGAAAGATCGATTTCAAGAGAAGGATTGGCGGCGCGCATTCAGGGAAAAAGCCTCGACAATCCGCCAGCATTAAGGGGTTTTGGCGCTCGAACCAAGGCGCTTCAATAGTTGAGAAAAGCGCGTCGCTCGTCCCTCCACGCCTGTTCGTCCGGCCGCGTCAACGCATCGAGATCGGCGGGGCCGGCCGCGGCGTCGTCGACCCACATGCGCAAAGCCGGACCGCCGTTGATGACGTCGATCGCCAGCTTGCCGGTTTCGTATTCATACGGAAAATCGCGCCAGAGATCATAGGACGGATAAAGCCGCCTGATCGCCTTGAAGGCGAGCGCCTGAACCCGCCACGGCTTGAACGCCGCATGATTATAGGCGCCCGCCTCGGTGTGAATATGAACGCCGGCGCAGAGTTTGCCGGCGTGTTTATGAAAGGTCGGCTCGAACCAGCAGTCGCGCAAGGCGCAGCCTTCGAGCCATTGCGGCGCAAGCGCGCGCATTTCCGCGATGACGCGGCGCGCGTCGATGTCAGGCGCGCCGAAGAGTTCGAGGGGCCGCGTCGTGCCGCGCCCTTCCGACAACGTCGCGCCTTCGAGCATCACCGTGCCTGCATAGGCGCGCGCCATGAAGAGGTTCGGCGCATTGGGGCTCGGGTTCACCCAGACGCGGGTCCCGAGCGGCCAGCCGAAGCCCGGCCCCTCTTCGGGGCGCCAACCCTCCATCGCGATCAGGCGATAATCGACTTCAAGCTTCAGGGTACGGATGAACCAGAATCCAAGTTCGCCGAGCGTCAGCCCGTGGCGCATCGGCATCGCGCCGGCGCCGACAAAGCTCTCCCAGCCGGGCCGAAGCGTCAGACCCTCGACCGGACGCCCGACGGGATTCGGCCGGTCGAGCACCCAGACGGACTTCCCATGTTTCGCCGCCGCTTCGAGAACGTAACGCAAAGTCGTGATGAAGGTGTAGATGCGGCAGCCGAGATCCTGAAGATCGACGAGGAGAACGTCGAAACTCTCCATCATCGCATCCGTCGGCCTGCGGACGGTTCCGTAAAGACTGAAGACGGGCACGCCGTGAACCGGATCGGTGAAATCCGGCGACTCGATCATGTTGTCCTGCTTGTCGCCGCGAAGGCCGTGTTGCGGTCCGAAGGCGGCGGAGAGCTTCACGTCTCCGGCTGCGGCGAGCGCATCGAGCGAATGCGTAAGGTTTCGCGTCACGGATGCAGGGTGCGCGAGCAGCGCGACACGGCGGCCCGCGAGCGGCGCGCGCAAGGAATTGTCTTCAAGAAGGCGGTCGATGCCGAATTTCATGCGCGGCTTTCAAATGGAAGGCGCGCGATGAAAGCATCGGCGCGGTGAAAATCAGGTTTATCGCCCGTGTGCGCGAGCGCCCAATAGCTTTTTTCGTTCTGATTTGTTTCGAGGATCGCCGAAATGCCAAGCCGGGCGGACGGCGACAGGCCGAGCCCTCGATCCTCGATGCGCGCGGCAAGCTCCACGGTTCGTCCGGGCGCCCGCCAGTTTATTTCGGGCGCGGTGACGTCCGCATTGGTCATCCCGCGCCGATAACCGTCGAAGTGATAAGCCGCCCAGGCGCCGGACGGCGAGAAATTGAACTCGAGATAATTCGCGCCGGCGCCCGGCTTGATAAACGCCTCAAAGCAGGTCGTCCGCCAAAGCCCGTCGCGCCGCATGGGAGGGGACAACGGCGGCGCTTTCAGATCGGCGGCGCCGCTCACGCGGTAGACAAAGTGCAGAAGATCGCGCTCGCGCCAAACATCCGCTTCAACCGCCGTGAAAGGCGGCGGGGCGTCGGATGGATAAGGAAGAAGCCGAAAGCGCATCCGGCATAAAGAGCCCGGTTCGGGCGGGCGGGGGAAGGGGCCGATCCGCTATGACCGCGCATAGGCGTCGTAGCGCCGGTCGAGATTGGAGAACTTCGTCAGGTTCTCCTGGAAGGCGAGCTCGACCTTGCCGATCGGGCCGTGGCGCTGCTTGCCGATGATGACCTCAGCGACGCCGCGCGCCGCGTCGCAATCGGCGATCCACTGCGCGTGCTTCTCCGAATCCGGTCGCGGCTCCGCCCGGCGCAGATAATACTCCTCGCGATAGATGAAGAGCACGACGTCGGCGTCCTGCTCGATCGAGCCCGACTCGCGGAGGTCCGCCAGCTGCGGGCGCTTGTCGTCGCGCTGCTCGACCTGCCGCGATAATTGCGACAGCGCTAGCACCGGGACGTTAAGTTCCTTCGCCAGCGCCTTGAGACCCATGGAAATTTCGGTGATCTCCTGCACGCGATTGTCGCCGCGCTTCTGGCTGCCGGTCAGGAGCTGAAGATAGTCGATGACGAGAAGGCCGAGGCCGTGCTGACGCTTGAGGCGCCGTGCGCGCGCCGCAAGCTGGCCGATCGAAAGGCCGCCGGTGTCGTCGATATAAAGCGGCAGCGATTCAAGCTCGCGCGAGGCGTGATAGATCCGGTCGAACTGCTCCTGGTCGATGTCGCCGCGCCGGATTTCGTTCGACGGCACGCCGGAGACTTCGGAGATGATACGTGTCGCCAGCTGATCGGACGACATTTCAAGGGAGAACAGCCCGACGACCCCGCCTTCGGCCGCCTTGATAGACCCGTCCGGCTGACGTTCGGGCTTGTAGGCGCGAGCGACGTTGAGGGCGATGTTGGTCGCGAGCGACGATTTTCCCATCGACGGCCGACCCGCGAGGATGATGAGGTCTGAGGGGTGGAGGCCGCCGAGCGTGTGGTCGAGATCGCGAAGGCCCGTTGCGACGCCCGCAAGCCCGCCGTCGCGCTTCACCGCCGCAGTGGCGATTTCGATGGCGTCGGCGATGGCGGTGCGGAATGTCTTGAAGCCGCCGCCGTATTTGCCGGTCTCGGCGAGTTTGTAGAGCGCCTGCTCGGCGTCGGCGAGCTGCGATCCCGGTTCGTCGTCAAGCATCGCGACCTGCGCGCGCTCGATCATGTCGGAGCCGATTGTGATGAGGCCGCGGCGCACGGACATTTCAAACACGACGCGCGCATAGTCGAGCGCGCCCGCTGTCGAGGGCACGTTTGCGGCGAGCTGTTCGAGATATTTCCGTCCGCCCGCTTCAATGTAGCCCGGAATAGCCGCAAGCGAGGCGTCGATCAGCGCCGGCGAGGCGAGGCGGCTCTGGTTGATGAGCGCGCCGCAGGCGTCGAAGATCAGGCGATGAACGGGATCGTAAAAATGCTCGCTCTTCAGGACGCCGGTGACCCGGAAATAAATCTCGTTGTCGTAAAGGATGGCGCCGAGCACGGCCTGCTCGGATTCAAGGCTCACCGGCGCGCGATCGCCGCCCGGAGTCGCGTCATTGGGGTTTTTCTGGAGCGGGTTCGCGCCGTCGGCCATCCACGCGAAAGACCATAAAAAAAACCGGCCGTCGAGCGGCCGGTTTTCCTTATCATTCCACAGCGCGGAGCGCGTTATTCAGGCTTTGCAGCCTCGCCGGCGCCGGCGTCGAAGAACTCCGCGGTTTCCGCATCGTCCTCCGGCTTTTCTTCAACGCGCGCGAGCACGTTTTCGCCGCGCGCTTGGCGTTCGGCTTCGTCAGCCGAACGCGCAATGTTGATTTCGATCGTCGCCGACACCTCCGGGTGCAGCATCACGCGCAGTTTGGTGATGCCGAGCGTCTTCAGCGGCTTGTCGAGACGCACTTGCGCGCGGTCGATCTTGACGCCGGCCGCGCCCGCAGCCTCGGCGATGTCGCGCGTCGAAACCGAGCCGAAAAGGAGGCCGGCTTCCGACGCCTGGCGGATGATGACGAAGGACCGCCCGTCGAGTTTCTTCGCGGCGCCCTCGGCGTCCTTGCGGCGCTCAAGGTTGCGCGCCTCAAGATCGGCGCGCTGGGCTTCGAAGACCTTCTTGTTGGCTTCGTTGGCGCGCAGCGCTTTCTTGCGCGGCAAAAGGAAGTTGCGCGCAAAGCCCGGGCGAACTTTTACGACATCGCCCATCTGGCCGAGTTTCTCGACCCGTTCGAGGAGAATGACTTCCATGACTTACTCCGACGCGTAAGGAAGGAGCGCGAGGAAGCGGGCGCGCTTGATGGCGCGCGCGAGCTCGCGCTGCTTCTTTGCGGAAACGGCGGAAATGCGCGACGGCACGATCTTGCCGCGCTCGGATACGTAGCGCTGAAGCAGCTTCGGATCCTTGTAATCGATCTTCGGCGCGCCTTCGCCCGAGAAGGGGCAGGTCTTGCGCCGGCGCATGAAGGGTTTGGCCATTGGTCTGATCCTTTCCCTTAAAATCTGCTGCGGCCGCGATCGCCGCGGTCGCCTCTGTCGCCCCGGTCGCCGCGATCTCCACGGTCGCCGAAATCACGCCCGCCTTCGCGTCCGCCCTCGCGCCCGCCTTCGCGGCCGTCGCGGTCGCGGCGCGACAGCACCGGCGACGGCGTTTCGTCGAGTTCATCGACGCGGATCGTAAGGACGCGGAGGATGTCCTCGTTGATCTTTTCCTGGCGCTCAAGCTCGTGGATCGCGGCGGCCGGACCGTCGATGTTGAAAAGGCTGTAGTGGCCCTTGCGGTTTTTCTTGATCTTGTACTGGAGGTTGCGGAGACCCCAGTATTCTGCCTTCGCGACTTTCGCGCCGTTCTCGGCGACGATTTTCTGCAAGGTCTCCGTAAGGCCTTCGACTTGCGCCGGAGAAATATCCTGGCGCGCAATGAAGATATGCTCGTAAAGAGGCATCAAGCCAGCTCCACTTTGGCGACGGAGACGGGAAAGGCCTTGCTGGCGGCCGGTCCGCGCCTTCGGCCCTCGCCCAAACGGGACAATCCCGCAAACCGGCCCGACAGGCCGGCGGTTGAGGCCGTCGCTCGAAGGGCGGGGGCTTAAACGAGGGGGAGGGCGGGCGCAAGGGGGCCTCCTTCCGCCCCCTCCGGAAGCAGTCTAAAGACCTCGCCCCGTGGTCAATATCGTCCCCGTTTTCAGGGTCATCGGGGCCCTCCTGATCGCCTTCGCGGCGTTCATGCTCGCCCCGCTTCTCGTAGAAACGAGCCTGCTCCGCCAGCCTGGGGCTTCTTTCATCTTGTCTGCGCTGGTGACCGCCTTCGCCGGCCTGACCCTGATGGCGCTCAGCCCGCAACGCGGCAATTTCGAACTCACCCGCCGGCAGGGCTTCCTGGTGACGGCGCTCGCTTGGACCGTCCTGCCGATCTTCGGCGCCATGCCGCTCATGATCGGGGCGGGCCTTTCGATGACCGACGCCTATTTCGAGGCCGTGTCGGCGATGACGACGACTGGCTCGACGGTCATGACGGGCCTTGATGCGACCGCGCCGCCGATATTGCTGTGGCGGTCGCTCATGCAGGCTCTGGGCGGCGTCGGCGTGATCGTGCTTTCGATCATCATGATGCCGTTTCTCCGGGTCGGCGGCATGCAGCTCTTCCATACGGAGAGCTCTGACACCTCCGACAAAATCGTCGCCAAGGCGTTTGACATGTCTGTCTGGATCCTCGGGATTTACGCCGTGATGGTTCTCGTCTGCAGCGGATTTTACAAGCTGTTCGGCATGACGTGGTTCGACGCGTTCAATCACGCGATGACGACCCTTGGAACCGGCGGGTTTTCAACCCACGACGCCTCGTTCGGCTATTTTGCAGACGGCCCGAACTTCACCGCCCTTCTTTATACCGGCGTCATCTTCATGATCGCCGGCGCCTTGCCTTTTGTCGCATTCATCAGGCTGGCGAAGGGAAATTGGAAAGGCTTCCTGACGGACATCCAGCTCCGCGCCTTCCTGATCTTTCTTTTGTCGGTCATCGTTCTGCTCGCCGTGACAAGAACCTTTCGGGGCGACATACCGTTCTCCGAGTCGTTCATGCATGCGGCCTTCAACGTCGTTTCGATCGTCACGACGACGGGATACGCCAGCGAAGATTATCAGCTCTGGGGCCCGTTCGCCGTCGGCGCCTTCTTCATATTGACCTTCGTCGGCGGTTGTTCCGGCTCAACGGCCGGCGGAGTCAAGATCTACCGGTTCCAGATCCTCGCGCGCCTCGCCGGCGCGCATCTGTCACGCATTGTTTCGCCTAACCGCGTGCATGTCGTTCTTTACCACGACCGGCGCGTCGAGGACGACGTCGCCTTCGCCATTCTCGCCTTTTTCGGAGTGATGCTGTTCTCGCTGATCGTCTCGACTTTCCTGCTCGCGTGGATCGGCGTTGATCTCGTCACCGCGCTGACGGGGTCGGCGCAGGCGCTCGCGAATGTCGGCCCGGGCCTAGGCGACATCATCGGCCCCGCCGGCAATTTTCAGCCGCTCCCCGACGCCGCCAAATGGGTCTTGTCGGCGATGATGATCCTCGGGCGGCTTGAGTTCTTCACGATCTTCGTGCTGTTGACGCCGGCGTTCTGGCGGGCGTGAGAGGAGAGGGTTCGATGGCGCGCTGCTTCGTTTTTCCGGGTCAGGGAAGTCAGTCGGTCGGTATGGGCAAGGCGCTCGCTGAAGCCTTCCCCGCCGCCCGCGAAGTTTTTGAGGAAGTCGATGACGCGCTCGGCCGGCGGCTGACGAAGATCATGTGGGAAGGCCCTGCCGAAGACCTCAATCTCACGGTCAACACGCAGCCCGCGCTGATGGCGCATTCGCTCGCAATGGTGCGCGCGCTCGAAAGGGAGGCGAAGGTCGACTTCGCGGATGCGCGCTTCTTCGCCGGCCACTCGCTCGGGGAATATTCGGCGCTGTGCGCAGCGCGCGCCATCGGGCTTGCCGAAACGGCGCGGCTGCTCAATACGCGCGGGCAAGCGATGCAGTCTGCGGTCCCGGCGGGCGAAGGGGCGATGGCGGCGCTCCTCGGCCTCGACATCGCCGGCGCCGAAAAGGCGATCGCCGACACGGACGCAAGCCTCGGCGTCTGCGAGATCGCCAATGACAACGCGCCGGGACAGGTCGTCATTTCCGGCGCGAGGCCCCGCGTCGAAGCGGCGGCGGAAGCTGCGAAAAAGCACGGGGCCAAAATGGCCAAGCTGCTCGCCGTCTCCGCGCCGTTCCACTGTTCCATGATGGCGCCTGCCGCCGGCGCGATGGCGAAAGCGCTCGCCGCGGCGAATATATCTGCGCCTGCGGTGCCGATCGTCGCCAATGTCACGGCGCGGCCGGTCGAAAGCCCCGCAGAAATCCGCGACCTGCTCGTTAAACAGGTGACAGGCCGCGTGCGCTGGACGGAAAGCGTCGACTACATGGCGCGCGAAGGCGGCGATAAATTCATCGAAATCGGGACCGGAAAAGTGCTCGCTGGTCTCATCAAGCGCATCGCCAAAGAGGCGATCATCATGAGCCTCGGCGACCCCGGCGATATCGAGGCGTTTCTAAAAACATAAGG
>CAZOEB010000035.1:16954-24933 GCA_964578685.1 uncultured Caulobacterales bacterium | reverse complement strand
CCGCAAACGCAAATCGCGCCGGGGAGGCGTTCCCCGGCGCGACCCTCAAACCCTAAAACCAAGCGATTCCAATGTCAAGGAAATATTAGGGTAAAGAATTATGGTTAACGCGCAGGGCGGGGTTCGCCCCGCCGTTGCGCCGGCCCCGGCGGGGTGAACCCCTACGCGGTCTTCGTCCACACGGCGAGGTCGTTGCCGCAGGGGTCCGTGAAATGGAAACGCTTGCCGCCGGGGAATTCGTGGCGCGCGCCGATCGCGCCGCCCGCCCTGACGACGCGCCGTTCCGCGTCCTCAAGATCGTCCGCATAGAGAATAATAGTCGTCGAACCGGCGCGCGCCGCCTCCCCGCCGCGCACGCCGCCGTCGAGGCCGGCCCCCGAAAAGCTCGCATAATCGGGGCCCCAGTCCTGAAATTCCCAGCCGAAGGCGGCGGCGTAAAACCGCTTGAACGCCGCAATGTCGCTCGCGGCGAATTCGACGTAGTTGATGGCGAGGGGCGCTGCGCTCATTCCGTAACCTTCGTCAGTCCTTGCGGTTTGAACCGCATCCTGTCGGGGCCCACAACGCCGGCCGACACAATGAACTGGACCGCCTCGCTCGGGGTCCAGTCAAGCCAGACGAGCCGTTCGACGGGCACGATTTCAACATAGCCGGAGGTCGGATTCGGGGTCGTCGGCACATAAACGGCGGCGAGTTCCTGCCCGGTATCCTCGGCGCGAAAGGTGCGGGTGACAAGACCCACCGTGCGCATCGACTCGGTCGGAAACTCGATCAACACGACCTTCTGCCCCGCGGCCGCCGGCGACCCGAAACTGTCGATGAGCTGGCGCGCGGAGGAATAAATCACCCGCGCGATCGGGATGCGCTCGACAACCATCGCAACGAGGCGCCCGAACTGGCGGCCGATGAAATTGCCGGCGAAGAGGCCGACAAGGGTCAGGAGCGCGATCGCCGCCGCCAACGCAATCGCCCCCGCCACAAAAGGCTCGGTCAGGAACGCCTCAAGCTCGGGCGACTGCCGCGCGAGGACCCCGAGGAACGGCTTTGCGATGAGGCCGCCGACAAACGCGGCAAGCTGCAACAAAAGCCACAGCGCCCAGATCGTCAGGCCCAGCGGGGCGAGCGCCAACGCGCCGACCGAGAGAATGCGCGCCCAGCGCGCGGCGAGGGACCCAACAGAACCGATCGTCATGCCGCATCGTTGTCAGCCGCCGGCGCTGACGGCAAGCGCTGCACATCGAAAGGGCGGCTCCTTGCGGAGCCGCCCTCTATCCCCTCCAGCAACGAAAGGCCCCCGCCCCGCTTCGCTAGAATCTGATCGAACTCTCGATGACGACGGTCGCCGCCTCTTCCGGACCGCCGACCGCGGCCGGCTTCTTCGATTCGACATATTGCGCGGCGGCCCCGACGGTGATGCCGCGGCCGACGAAATAGGTGACGCCCGCCTGCGTCGTCTTGGTGTCGCGGAAGATCAGCGGCTGGGCCGGCGTCGGCGGCGCGGCGACATTGGCTTCCGACTGGCCGTAGCCGAGCATGACGCCCCAGTCGCCCTTTTCCTCGCCGGTCTTGAAGGTGATGCCGGCGTCGAAGGCGAGGTAGCCCTGGTCGTCGACATTGGCGAGGCCGGAATTCGTCGATTTGACCGAGCCGCCGAGCGTCAGGCCGCGAAAGCCGAGATTGAGGCCGAGCGAATAGGCGCGGTAATCGTCGAAATCGGGGCTTGAAACGCGCGCATCCTCGCTCGCCGCCACATAGCTCGCGCCGACGCCGAAGAGGAGCCCCTTGCCGGCGCCGCCGACCTTCAGCTCTTTCTGGTAATAGGCCGCCGCCTCGACGACATCCTCCCAGCGCGAGGTCTCCGTCAGCAGCGCGCCGGCGGGCGTGATGAAGAGCCTGTCCTCCGGCGCGCAGAGGTCTTCGCCGCAATGGGCCGCGACCGGGCTGTAGGAGACGCCGAGCTGGAGCCCGCCGAGAACGCCGCCGAGGAAATTCGCCGGCGGCAGATAGCTGAACTTCGTGGCGTAGCCCGAAAAATCGTTGACGGTGTGGACGTCATTGAGGCCGGAAAGATCCGTACGCCAATCATTGACGTTGACCGACTGGAAAATCGTCGGCGCGGTGACCGCGAAAGTGCGCGCAACGCCCTGGTCGCGCCCGACGATCAGCTGGCCGAAGGATCCGCGCACATAGCCGTATGCGCCCTGAAGATAAGCGTCTGACGTCAACGGCGCGACGCCCCGCGGGCCGCCGATCAGCGGCCCGGAATACCGCCCGCCCGCGAACAGCTGGTTCGGCTGCTGCTTGTCGAAGCGCCCCCCGACGACGGCGCCGAGCTCGACGCCGTTCCGAAAGACCGTGGAGCCGCGGAACGTGATCTCGGCGTCAGCGTCCGCCTTGACGTCGCCGTCGACGACGCCGGCCGCCGCGCTCGCCTTGCCGGAAACGTCGATCTTGACGGGATCGGCGGCGAAAGCAGGCGCAGCCGAAGCAAGGGCCGACGCGGCGGATATTCCGCCGGCGATCAGGCTCCAAGCTTTGACGGCTTTCGCCATGCCTTACCTTCTTCCGAGCCTTCTTCTCGCGACGCGTAACGGCCCCAACCCTGCCGGGTGGAGCGCGACGCAAATCGGTACGCTCGAATTAAGGCTGAGGGGCGACAAGCGTCAAGGAAACCGGGGGGTTCCGAACCCCGCCCGGTTGTTTATCGGGCGGTTTGTGTTAGGAAAGCCACGTCCCGGCGCGGGGTCGCGCCCCATTATGGAACAGTTCCCCCGATGAGTCTCGAAAAACGACGCGCGATCAAGGCGCTATGGATCGCCATGGCCGCCGGCCTCCTCGCCGCCTGCGGCGGCGCCGACAAGGGGGACCCGGCCCGGGATGCGACGCTGATCGGCCCCAAAGGGGCGACGACCGTGAACCGCTATTTGTGGGCGGCCTCGCTCGAAACCCTCGATTTCCTGCCCGTCATGCGGGCGGACCCGGTGTCAGGACTCCTGCTCACCGACTGGTACTCGAACCCCGAAACGCCGAACGAGCGGTTCAAGGTCTCGGTCTACATCCTCGACACCGCGCTCCGGGCGGATGCGCTGCGCGTCACCGTCTTCCGGCAGGAAAAGAGCCCCGCCGGCGAATGGGTCGAAGCGAGCGTCAATCCGGCGACCGGGCGCGAACTCGAGAACGCGATCCTGACGCGGGCGCGGCAGCTGCGGCTCAACCAGATCGAAGAATAGCGCCTCAGGTCACCGCCGGGACCGCGCTGCGATCGCCAACCGGCCGCGGCGGCTGTCAGCGCGGGCGCCGTCTCGGCCGCATTGAGAAAACCGGCGGCCTTGCTTAAGGCCTGTCGCCTTCGCTTTCATCCGACCGCTGAAGTTTCGAGCATGGCCCGCTACAATCCGAGAGAGATCGAGCCGAAATGGCGCGCGCGCTGGGACGCCGATGGGGCGTTCCTGACGAGCAGCGACCGCGCGAAGCCGAAATACTACGTCCTTGAGATGTTCCCCTATCCGTCCGGGCGCATCCATATCGGGCATGTCCGGAATTACGCGATGGGCGACCTCGTCGCGCGCTACAAGCGCGCGCGCGGTTTCAACGTGCTGCACCCGATGGGCTGGGATGCGTTCGGCCTTCCGGCTGAGAACGCGGCGGCGGCGACGGGCAGCCATCCGGGCGTCTGGACGCGCGCCAATATCGAAACGATGCGCGCGCAGCTGAAGTCGATGGGCCTCTCGATCGACTGGAGCCGGGAACTCGCAACCTGCGAGCCCGACTATTACCGCTGGCAGCAGAAGCTGTTCCTCGATTTCTGGAAGGCGGGCTTCGTCGTACGGCGCGAGTCTTACGTGAACTGGGACCCGGTCGACATGACCGTGCTCGCGAACGAACAGGTGATCGACGGCAAGGGCTGGCGCTCGGGCGCGACCGTCGAGCGCAAGAAGCTCTCGCAGTGGTTCCTGAAGATAACGGACGAGGCGGAAGACCTCCTCGCCGCGCTCGACGACGGGCGCCTGTCCGGCTGGCCGGACAATGTCCGCGCCATGCAACGGAACTGGATCGGCAAATCAAAAGGCGCAACCCTGTGGTTCGACATCGCCTCGGCGCCGGCGCACCTCTCGGGCGGACACGCCAAGGACCCGATCGAAGTCTTTACGACGCGCCCCGACACGCTCTTCGGCGCGAGCTTCGTCGCCATGGCCCCCGATCACCCGTTGACGCAGGCGGTCGCGGCGCATGACCCGAGGGTCGCGGCGTTCGTCGCCCGCGCCGCGCAGGGCGGCACCTCGGAAGCTGACATCGAACGGGCCGAAAAATTCGGCGTCGATCTCGGCCTCACCGTGCGTCATCCCTTCGATCCGGCGCGCACGCTCCCTGTCTGGTCGGCGAATTTCATTCTCATGGGCTACGGCTCAGGCGCGATTTTCGGATGCCCCGCCCATGATCAGCGCGACCTCGATTTCGCGCGCAAATACGGGCTCTCCGTGACGCCCGTGGTGCTGCCGCCGGGCGAGGACCCGAAAACCTTCGCGGTCGGCGACAAGGCGTATACGGACGAAGGAACGATTTACAATTCGGATTTCCTCGACGGCCTCGCCGTCGAAGACGCGATCGACGCGGCCGTCGCCCGCCTTGAAAAGGACGGCAAGGGCGAGGCGACCGTCAACTGGCGCCTGCGCGACTGGGGGATCTCCCGCCAGCGTTATTGGGGCTGCCCCATTCCGGCCGTCCATTGCGACGCGTGCGGCGTCGTCGCGGTGAAGGAGAAAGACCTTCCCGTCCTCCTCCCCGACGTTCCGGCCGAAGCCTTCAAGACGCCCGGCAATCCCCTGGACCGGACGCCCGCCTGGCGCGATGTTCCGTGTCCGGAGTGTGGCAAGCCGGCGCGCCGCGAAACCGACACCATGGACACCTTCGTCGACAGTTCCTGGTATTTCGCGCGCTTCGCGGCGGCGCGCGATGATAAGCCCATCGACAAGGCGGACGCAGACTATTGGCTTCCCGTCGATCAATATATCGGCGGGGTCGAACACGCGATCCTCCACCTTCTCTACGCCCGCTGGTTCACCCGCGCGATGAAGGCGACCGGCCATCTCTCGGCGTCGGAGCCCTTCGCAAGGCTCTTCACGCAAGGCATGGTGACCCATGCGACGTACAAAGACGAAAAGGGATTCCTTTTCCCGGAAGAAGTGATCCTCGACGGCGGCGAAGCGAGGCGCGCCGATGACGGGCGCGCGGTCGAGGTCGGCCCCATCGAGAAAATGTCGAAGTCGAAGAAGAACGTCGTCGCGCCCGAAGCGATCGCCGACGCTTACGGCGCGGACGCCGCGCGGTTCTTCCTTCTCTCGGACTCGCCGCCGGAACGCGACGTCGAATGGACGGAATCGGGGGTCACCGGCGCATGGAAATTCGTCGGCCGCGTTTACGAAACCATTGAGGGCGCGAAGGGCGCGCTCGCCGCGCATGATTTGTCGCGCCCGCCGTCCGGCCTTCCGGAGGCCGCGACAGCGCTCCGCCGCTCAACCCATGCGGCGATCGCCGGCGTCACGGACGACATCGAGAACTTCCGCTTCAACAAGGCCGTCGCGCGCCTTTATGAATTTCTGACGGCGGTCAGGAAATCGGACGGCGCCGATGCTTTCGCCTACGCCGAGGCGCTCTCCGCGCTCGTGCGCCTCATCGCGCCGTTCACGCCGCATCTCGCCGAAGAATGCTGGGAGATGCTCGGCGGCAAGGGCCTTGTCTGCAACGCGCCCTGGCCGGAGGCCGATCCCGCCTTGCTCGCGAAGGACGAAATCGTCCTGCCCGTGCAGGTCAACGGCAAGCGCCGCGGCGAAATCGCCGTCGCGCCGTCGCTCGACGTGAAAGAGGTCGAGGCGCTGGCGCTCGCCGCGCCGGAGGTGAAGCGCTTCACGGAAGGCCTCACGATCCGCAAGGTCGTCGTCGTGCCCGGCCGCATCGTCAACATCGTCGCGAATTGAGGTTTCCCGCACGTTTGCGCGAGAGTCCGTCGCAATCCTCCGTGTACGGACGCTTCAGGCGCCTCCGGCCCCCTCGCCCGCTCTTGCGGGAGAGGGGTATGGGTGAGGGCCGCGCGCCAGGAAACTCGGGTCAGCGCGCAAGACACGCCCCCTCACCCCCGCCCCCTCTCCCGCAAGCGGGAGAGGGGAGATTTGGGCGCCGGACGATTGGCGATTGCGCTTCCCGCACAATGTCGCCGCCGGAAAAAAGACCCAAAAACCCCGCTTCCGCTTTTTCGCCGTTAACCGCTATGCTCGCCCCATGAAACACGTTCTCCTCGCCTTTTCCGCCCTTCTTGTCGCCGCCTGCGGGTTTCGTCCGCTTTATGCGACGGACGGCGGCGGGGGTTCCGGCTTGACGCGCATGGCGCTCGTCGAGGTCACGGCGAATGAGACGATCACGCCCATCATCACCCGCGCGTTCCAGCGCCGCATGCCCGCGGACGGCGCTGACGCGCTTTACGACTTGACGGTGACGGCGACTGAACGGGCCCAGGCCCTTGCGGTGCAGATCGACGCTTCGGTCACGCGCTATAACTACAACCTCAACGCCGACTATACGCTCGTCGAACGCAGCACCGGAAAGCGCTACACCGGAAGGGTCGTCTCGATCGCCTCCTTCAACATCGTCGATTCCCAATATTCGACGCTTTACGCGGAAGAAACCGCGCGCGAGAAGGCGGCCGCCCAGCTCGTCGAAGACATCGAGCGCGACGCGCTCTTGAAGATCGCCGCGGAAAAGAAATGACCGCGCTGAAAGGCAAGGCGATCGACGCCTTCCTCAACGCGCGCGACCGTTCCGTCGGCGCCGTCCTCGTCTACGGGCCCGATCTCGGCCTCGTGCGAGAGCGGGCGGACAAGATCGCCGCGCAGGTCGCGCCGGATTTCAAGGACCCCTTCAACTATCTCGACCTGCAGGACGCGGACCTCAAGGGCGAACCCTCCCGCCTCGCCGACGAGCTTTGCGCGCTGTCGCTGATGGGCGGGGAGCGGGTCGTCCGTATCCGGACAAATGGGGAAGGCGCGGCGGAAGCCGCGAAAATCGCCGTCGAAGGACTCGACAAGGGCCATCTCAAGGCGAACGGCGTTCTCATCGTCGAGGCGGGCGACCTCGCCAAATCCTCCGGCCTCCGAAAGACATTCGAAGCCTCGAAGACCTGCGTCGCGCTTCCCTGCTACGCCGACGCGCCCGCCGACATCCGCGCGATCGCGGTCGAGGCGGCGAAGGCTGAAGACCTGCGGTTTGAAACAGACGCCCTTGACCTTCTCGTCTCCTTCCTCGGCGAGGATCGCGGTCTTTCGCGCGCTGAAATCGACAAGCTCATTCTCTACAAGGGGCCGAAAGCCCTGCGGCAGGGCCCCGGTTCAATCAGCCTTGACGACGTGAAAGCGAGCCTCGTCGATACGATCTCGGACGCCGCGGGCGAGGCCGCGGGCGCCGCCGCCGACGGCGCGACGGAACGGCTCGCCGTCGCGCTCCACCGCCTTCAGGGCGCAGGCTCCGGGGCCATCGGCACGCTCCGCCTCGCCCAGCGCGAGATGACGCGGCTCAGGGCGGCGCAGGGAATGATCGCCGAGGGCGCGAGCCCTGAGACCGCGATGGGGCGCCTTCGGCCCCCGGTCTTCTTCATGGAAAAGCGCGCGTTCGAAGCGCGCCTGCGCCGCTGGCCGCTGGCGAAAATCGACGCCGCGCTCGACGCCCTCCTCGACGCCGAGCTCGGCGCGAAATCGACCGGCATGCCGGACCTCGAAATCGCCGAGCGCGCGCTTTTCAAAATCGCGAAGCTGGCGGGGCGGTGAGAAAAGCGCCGATCGCGGCGATCCCCGCGACATTGGCGCCCTTGAGCAGCGCCGCGTTCGTCTCATCGACGCCGCCGAGCGCCAGCACGGGAACCTGCGAACGCGCCGCGAGCGACTTGAAGCGTGAGGGCCCGAGATGCTCCGCCCCCGGATGACTTTCCGTCG
>CAZOEB010000035.1:0-16944 GCA_964578685.1 uncultured Caulobacterales bacterium | reverse complement strand
CCGCGCCCGACGCCGCCGCGCGAGCGAGATCGGCGGCGTCGTGACAGGCCGCGCTGACGATGATTCCGGCGTCGCTCTTTAACGCCGCCCAGTCGAGGAACGACGGCAGGTGAACGCCGTCCGCGCCGATCGCCGCCGCGCGCCGCGCATCCCCGGCGAGGAGAAAGAGAAGCCCCCGCGCGCGCGCAATTGCGAGGAGGCGGCGCGCAACGCTTTCCCGGCGCGGGTCGTCATAATCGCGATAAATGACCGCGCTCCCCGCCGGCAGAGCGCGGATGACGGGTTCCGGACTGGAAATCCGCCGCCGGTCGGTCATGAAGGCAAGTGAAAACGGCGCCTGCGCGCCCGCGGCCTCTTTGAGCGCGCGCGCCGCCGCTGCTAACTTCACGCCCCGCGTGCGCAATCCCTCATGACCGACACCAACCATCCCGCCGACGATATCGCCGCCAATCTCGCCGCGATCAATCAGCGCCTTTCCCGCGCCCTCGCCGAGGCCGGACGCATGCGCGCGCCTGTCATCGTCGCCGCCTCGAAAATGCAAGGCGAAGACAGGATCCGCCGAGCGATTGCAGCGGGCCTCACCGTCTTCGGCGAGAACCGGGTGCAGGAAGCCAAGGCGAAATGGCCGGCGATCAGGGCGGACCATCCCGGGATCGAACTGCGGCTGATCGGGCCCTTGCAGTCGAACAAGGCCGCGGAGGCCGTCGCCCTCTTTGATGTGATCGAGACGGTCGACCGGCCGAAAATCGCGCGCGCGCTCGCCGAGGAGATGGCGCGCCAGGGCCGGCGCCCCCGCCTCCTCGTCCAGGTCAACACCGGCGCCGAGCCGCAAAAAGCCGGCGTCCTGCCGGAGGACGCGGACGCCTTCCTCGAGGGCTGCCGGGACGACTACGGCCTCGCGATCGAGGGGTTGATGTGCATTCCCCCGGCGGAGGACCCGCCGGCGCCGCATTTCGCCTTGTTGGCGAAAATCGCGGCCGGGGTCGGTCTTCCCGTGCTATCGATGGGAATGAGCGGGGATTTTGAGACTGCGGCGCAACTGGGCGCCACCCATGTGCGTATAGGTTCGGCGCTCTTCGGTGCGCGAAATGCATCAAACCCATAATCACGGCGGCGTGATCCGGTTTTGATTTTGGCGTAGGGCGCCATTAGGGCTATCAGCCGCCGGCTTGGTCAAAAAGAAAGACGATCCCTCATGGCGCGCGCCAGAAAAATCCTGCTCGTCGACGATGACGAGTTGCTGCGTGAAACGCTGCTCGACCAGTTCACCCATCACGAGGAGTTCGCGGTCGAGACCGTCGCGACCGCGCAAGCCGCGATCCAGCGCACCAAGGACGAGGCGCATATCGATCTCGTCCTCCTCGATATCGGCCTTCCCGACATGGACGGGCGCGAGGCCTGTCAGGTGATGCGCAAGAACGGATTCAAATCGCCGGTCATCATGCTCACGGGGGCCGACACCGACGCCGATGAGGTGCTGGGCCTCAATTCGGGCGCGAACGACTATGTGACGAAGCCGTTCAAGTTCGCCGTGCTCCTCGCCCGCATCCGCGCGCATATGAGGAGCCACGAGCAGAACGAGGACGCGGTCTTCAAGATCGGACCTTATGAATTCCGCCCGGCGGTGAAAATGCTCGTCAGCGGCAATGATCGACGGATCAAGCTCACCGAAAAGGAAGCCTCGATCCTCAAATTCCTCTATCGCGCCGGCGGCAAGCCGGTGACGCGCGACGTCCTTCTTGACGAGGTGTGGGGCTACAATTCCGGCGTGACGACGCACACGCTCGAAACCCACGTCTATCGCCTGCGTCAGAAAATCGAACCCGATCCCGGCCAGGCGACGATCCTGTTGACGGAAGCCGGAGGATACCGGCTGGCGGTCTAAGCGCCGTGAATGGTCAATCGTGAATGGTGAATAGGAGCGGGATCTGCCATTCACTATTCACTATTCACTATTCACTATTCACGATTGACCATTCACGCCTTCCAACGTCACAGCGTCTCCAAATTCTCCAGCAACGCCGCCGCCTTCTTGCGCAGCGCGGCTTTTTGCGCCGGCGCCGTTTTCCGCCAGCTCGCATAGATCGTCGCCATGCGCGGATTGCCTTCGAAGCGCTTTTCGTGACGCGCGATGAAATCCCAGTAAAGCGCGTTGAAGGGGCAGGCGTCGTCTTCGGTCTTCTTCGCGACCTTGTAACGGCAGCCGCCGCAATAGTCCGACATGCGGTTGATATAGGCCCCGCTCGCCGCATAGGGCTTTGAAGCAAGCAGCCCGCCGTCCGCGAATTGCGACATGCCGATCACGTTCGGAACTTCGACCCAGTCGAACGCGTCGGCGTAGACCGCCTGATACCAGCGGTGGACCTCGTAAGGATCGACGCCGGCGATGAGGGCGAAGGTCCCCGTCACCATCAGGCGCTGGATGTGGTGGGCGTAGGCTTCTTCCTGCGTCTGGGTCACCACCGCGCGGACGCACGCCATCTTCGTGTCGCCTGACCAGTAATACCACGGAAGCTTGCGCGACGCGCCGAGCGCGTTCCGGCGCACATAGTCCGGCCCCTCGCGCCAGTAGACGCCGCGGATAAATTCGCGCCAGCCGATGATCTGGCGGATGAAGCCCTCGACGGCGTTCAAGGGCGCCTTTCCCCTGCGCCAGGCGTCTTCAGCGCGCCGGCAGACGTCGATGGGATCGAGCAGGCCGATATTCATGTAGATCGACAGGACGGCGTGGTTGAGAAACCGCTCGTCCGCCAGCATCGCGTCCTGCGTGTCGCCGAAACCGGCAAGGCCCGTTCGGATGAAATGCGCGAGCGCCTTTTCCGCCTCCGCCGCCGTCGTTGCGAACCAGAAAGGTTCGGCTCGCCCAAAATGCTCCGTAAACCGATCATTGACAAGGTCGATGACGGCGCGCGTCGTCTCATCGGGCTTGAAGCGCAGCGGTCCCGAAAATTGCGCGCCGCCCTTGGCGGGCTTGCGGTTGTCGTGGTCGAAATTCCACTGGCCGCCGGCGGGCTCCCCCTCTTCCATCAGAAGACCGGTTTTCCGGCGCATGTCGCGATAAAAGAACTCCATGCGCAGCGCCTTCTTGCCCATCGCCCAGGCGTCGAATTCGGCGTGACTTGCGATGAAGCGGTCGTCCTCGAGAATGTCGACAGGCAGACGAAGCCGGTCGCTCCAGCTCTTGGCTTCCTCCAGCACCGTCCAGTCGCCGGGCTCGACGAGCATGATTTTCGACGGTTTGCGGCGCTTCACCGCGGCGGCGACCATGTCGGAGAACGTCGCCGGCGCGCCTTTGTCTTCAAGGCGCTGATAATCGACCGTCCAGCCGGCCGCGCGAAGGTCGTCTGCGAACCGGCGCATCGCCGAGAGGATGAGGACGATCGACTTCTTGTGATGGTTCGCGTGGGTGATGTCGGCGACCGGCTCGCCCATGACGACGACGTCGCGCGCCGGATCGGCGCCCTTCAGGCTGGCGAGGCCCGTTGAGAGCTGATCGCCGAGAATGACGACGAGCGCGCGCGTCACCACGCGATCACCGCGCCGTCATAGGCGTAGAACCCTCCCGACATGTCGGGCGTCGCGACGGCGCAGACGCGCAACAGGTTTTCCGCGCACTCGTCCGGCGTCGCGGTGAAGCGCCCGCCCGCGTATTTTTTCGTCAGCGCCGTGTCGACGGTGCCGGGGTGGAGGGCGAGCGCGATCGCTTCAGGGCGCGTGCGTTTGAGTTCAACCGCCGCGCAGCGCACGATCTGGTTGAGCGCCGCCTTTGAGGCGCGATAGCTCATCCATCCCCCTAACCGGTTATCGCCGATCGATCCGACGCGCGCGGAGAGAAAGGCGAGGACGCTGCGCCCCTTCGCGGCCAGCAGCGGCGAAAAATGTTTGACGACCAGCGCCGGGCCGACGGCGTTCGCCGCGTGGACGCGCGCCATCGCCGCGGGATCGAGTTCGGCGAAGGATTTCTCGGGTCGCGCCCCGGCGCTTTCCAGAACGCCGGTCGCGACGAAAATGAGATCGAAGCGCCGGTCTTTGAGGCGAGCCGCCGCAGCCGCAAGGCTCGCCTCATCCGTGATGTCGAGACCGTCGGCGCGCCGCGACAGCCGCGTCACGGCGGCGTTTCGCTCAAGCGCCGCCGTGATCGCCGCGCCGATGCCGCCGGAAGCGCCGATGACGAGCGGGGAGGAGAAAGCGACCACGTGCCGATACGCCGGCGGCAGGGCCGCGGATTGTGTCAGCGCACGCCCTCAGTCACGCCGGCGCGTGACGGCCGCCCTGCGGGCGAAGATGCGATAAGGGCCTACCGCAGCACGGCCTTGTAGGAGACTTCGCCCTCGGCCTGCGGCCCGACGGGCGCTGAGAGGGTCCATTTGATGTGGGTGATTTCATCGCCGCGCGCCGGGCGCGGTTCGCCGCCTTCAACGACGGTCAGGCGGCCGCGCGCGACGTAGGTCTGGCCGCCGTCGGCGGAAAAGGAAACGCTCGCCGTGTCCGCGCCGGCGACCGACCCTTCCACATAGGCGACTTCCTTCGGCACCGGCATCACGAGGACGATGTCGCCGGCGGCCGCGGCGCCCTCGTTTTTGTAACGGATCGAATAAACGACGGTCTCGCCGGGCGTCACCTTGTCGGCGGGCAGGCGCTTCACCGTCTCCTCGCCGTTCGCCCCGACGACGACGGTCTCCTTCTCGACGACCTGGCGGGCCGACATCGAAGCCTCGGCCGCGGCGAGCGTCAGCGGCGCGGCGACGAAAAGGGCGAGAAGCTTGCGCATGGGTGAAGCCTTTCTTCCAGCAATTCCCTTATTTCCCCTACGCCAACGCGGTAAACGACGCCCTAATGCGATGCGCGGGTTTTTATCGATCACTTTTACTTTCTGTTTTATTTAAAATAGCAGGCAATCGTTTTCTGATTAATTCAATAGGAAAATATTTCCCTATGTCAACTTTATCATTTTGTTTACGGCGCAGTGGGAAACTGAGGCTTCTCGGTGCTAGGGGAATTGCACATGTTGAGTCTCGGCCGCGGCATGCGGAGCGTTGCGTTTATCGGTGCGGCTTTCGCCGCGGTCTTGGGCTCGGGTCCCGCTTTCGCCGCCGGCACCAGCGCCGGCACGAGCGTCTCGAACTCCTTCACGCTCGACTATCAGGTCGGCGGCGTCTCGCAGACGCAAATCAACACTTCGGGTTCGCCGACGCTCTTCACGGTCGACCGCAAGGTCGACGTTACGGTGACGACGGTCGCGAATGCGACGGTCTCGCCCGGCCAGACCGGCGCGCGCGTCGTCTACGGCGTCCTCAACAGCGGCAACGACAACGCCGCCTGGCGCCTGTCGGTGAAGGACATCGCGGCGGACACCTTCGACATCGCCGCCTATTCGGCTGTCTATTACACCGACGCGGGGAATGACGGGATCTTCACGCCGGGCGTCGACGACGCCGGCGCAGGCACTTCCTACACGCTCGGCGCGGGCGTCACGCCGAACGTCGCGCCCGATGCGCGGCTTTGGGTCGTCGTCACCGGAAACATCCCGGCGGGCGCAACCAACGGCCAGTTCGACGATGTCGCGCTGATCGCCAATTCCTTCTATCCGACCGCTTCGCTCGATCCCGCTTACGCCTCGACGCCGGGAACCGAGATCACGGCGGCCGCGTCGAACACGCTGACCGGCGCCGCGCAGGACGTGCTCGCCGACGGAACCGGCACGGCTGGCGCGCCGGAAGACGTCGCCAATGACGGCGCGCATTCGTCTACCGCGCGCTACACGGTCGCGGCCGCGTCCGTGACCGCGGGCAAAACGGTCGCCGTCGTCGCCACCAATCCGGTCAACTGCGCGACCGATGCGGTCGCGGGCGGTTTCGCAACGCCGGGCGCGTGCGTCGAATATGTGATCTCCGCATCGAATGCGGCGGGCGCTTCGGCGACCGCCACCAACATCGCCATCAGCGACGTCCTGCCGAACGAAGTGCAGTGGGTCGCCTCGGCGCAGTCCGGCTTCACGGCCGCGGGCACGCTGACGAACCCGACCGGCGGAACAGGCTGCACCACCTCCTGCACGGTGTCGCTGACGGGCGCTTCGCTGGCGCCGGGCGCGACGGGAACGGTCACCATTCGGGCGCTCGTCCGATAAGCGCGAACGGATAGGGCGGAAACTCCTCAGCGCCGCCGCCCCGGAGAACCCGGAGCGGCGGCGTCGTCTTAGAGGGCGAGTTGTGTCTGGGCCGAAAGGGCTCGTGTAGCGTGGTTGGGCGGGGAGACATTGCGAGGATGCTGCGGCGAACATTCGCCGCTCTGCTCTGCGCACTCGCGCCGATCAGCGTATCCGCCGCGCCGCTCGGCGCCGATGTCGTCAATCGCGCGACGGTCGACTTCACGATCGGCGGCGTTCCGGCCTCGCTGACGACCGCGGACGCGATCTTCACGATCGAAGCGCAGCG
The DNA here is from genome assembly GCA_964578685.1 of uncultured Caulobacterales bacterium. Classification (GTDB taxonomy): domain Bacteria; phylum Pseudomonadota; class Alphaproteobacteria; order Caulobacterales; family Parvularculaceae; genus Amphiplicatus. Next base: position 10,510 of record CAZOEB010000035.1, on the reverse strand, counting down.
CACGCCCTCGACGATAGCCTTCTTCAGGTATGCGCCGGCGTCAACCGGCGCCGTTCCGACGCGGCTCAACGGCTCTGACTTCCAAAACGGCGCGGGCGGGCCCTTTCAGCCGATCGGATCGTTGATCGCGGCGGGCGGCGCGACGATCGACACCGCCGCGCCCGTACCGCTGATCGAGGCGAGCGCCTATTTCGTCGGCGAGCCCGTCATCGTTCGCGTGACTGATCCGGGGCAGAACAGCGATCCCCTCGTCATCGAAACGATTATCGCGACGATTGCGACTGAGAACGGCGATCTCGTTTCGCTGCGTCTTTATGAAAGCGGCCCCGACACCGGCGCCTTTTACGCCTGGATCGACAGCGCTTCGGGCGCGCCGGTCCAGCATGACGCCATGCTGACGATCGCGGGCGGCCAGCGCCTCACCGCGCGCTATCAGGATCCGTTCGACGCGACGGAGATTTCAACCGACACCGCCGGCGTCGATCCCTTCGGGCGGCTCTTCGACAGCCTCACCGGGGCCCTGCTCGATGGGGCGATCGTGACGATCGTCGAGGATGCGACGGGTCTGCCGGCGAGCGTGTTCGGGATCGACGGGGTCTCCGCCTATCCGTCGACCATCGTCACCGGTTCTACCGTCACCGACGCCGGCGGTATGACTTACGCGCTCGGCCCCGGCCAATTCGTTTTCCCGATCATGGCGCCTGGAACCTATCGCCTGCTGGTGACGCCGCCTTCGGGCTACAGCGGCCCGTCCTCGGCGCAGCCGCCCGCCTTCGACGCGCTCTCCAACGCGCCCTTCACCATCATTCCGGCCTCGTATGGCCAGCCTTTCCTGCTCGACGGGACGGTCAATCTCGAATTCGACTACCCGCTCGATCCGTCGACGGACGTTCTTCTGACGAAGTCCGCCGGGGTTGCGACCGCCTCGGCCGGCGACTTCGTGCGCTATGCGCTGCGGATCGAAAACCGCGGGACGAGCGACATCCCGGCGCGCGTCGCCGACATCCTGCCGCCGGGCCTCCGCTTCCAGAAAGGATCGGCGCGCGGCGACGGCGCCGTTCTGCCGGACCCGGCGATCTCCGCTGACGGGCGGACCCTGACATTTGACACGGGGATTGTCCCTGCCGGCGGCGCCGTCACCTTCACCTACATCACGGAAGTGACCGCGGGCGCGAGCCTCGGGTCCGCCGTCAATACGGCGCAGGTCGTCAGCGCCGCCGGCGCGCCGGTGTCGAACCGCGCCGAAGCGGCCGTCGATATCGTTGACGATTTCCTGCGCTCATCCCTCACCATCATCGGCCGCATCGTCGAGGAGGGCTGCGAGGACGAGAAGACCGCGAAAGGCGTCGAAGGCGTCCGGCTCTACCTCGAAAACGGCTTTACGACCGTCACCGACGAAAACGGGCTCTACCATTTCGAAGGGGTGAGCCCCCGGACCCATGTCGTGCAGGTCGACGAGGAGAGCCTGCCCGACGGGTACGGCCTCGTCCTCTGCCGCGACAACACGCGCCACGCCGGCAATCCCGGTTCGCAGTTCGTCGACGCGCGCGGCGGCGCGGTATGGCGGGCGAATTTCCATGTGAAGAAACTGCGCGAGGCCGCGCCGGCGGCGAAGCCCGAAGCCGAGGCCTATAATCCCGACACGGACTACCGCCGCTTCGACAAGGCGTGGCTCAATGGTCAGCCGGACGGCAACGTTTTCGCCTATCCGGCGGAAGGGGCGACGCCCTCGGCCGCGAGCCTCAACCTCGGCGTCAAGCATGACGTCGCCTTGCGCCCGACGCTTTACTTGAACGGACGCGAGGTGCCGGTCGAGAATTTCGCCGGCCGCGAGGTCAACCTGTTGCGGACGACGGCGCTGACCCACTGGAAGGGCGTCGATCTCCGCGAAGGCGACAACCATTTTGTGGCGAGGTTGCGCAATGAAGCCGGCGTCGAAGTCGCACGGGTCGAGCGTACAGTCCCTTATGTCAGCCGCGCCGAGCGCGCGACGCTGCTGGAAGAACGAAGTTCGCTCTACGCCGACGGGAAGTCGCGTCCCGTCGTCGCCATTCATGTGACGGACGGCGCCGGGCGGCCAGTAAGGGCCGGCCGGCTTTTGGCTGTTGAGGTGTCGGCGCCCTACCGGACCGCCGAGCGCGCGCGTGCGGAGGAAAGAAACGCCCTCGACGCGCCGCTCTCGGCCCTTTCGGGCGTGCCCGTTGGGCAGGGCGGCGTCGCGCTCGTCGAGCTTGAGCCGACGGTCGAAACGGGTCCGATCCGCATTGAAGTGGCGCTTGAAGACGGCCGCACGCGGTCGTTCCAGACCTATATGAAGCCCGCCCCGCGCGACTTCATCGTCGTCGGCCTCGCCGAGGGCCAGGGCGGCTATGAGGATCGCAGCGGCGCCGCGGACGCGCTCGACCTCGTCGGCGACGGACGCATCGCCGGCTTCGCTAAAGGTACGGTCAAGGGCGGCTGGCTCCTCACCGTCGCCGGCGACACCGCGAAGAAACGCGGCCGCCAAGACGGCGACCTCTTCCTCGACGTCAATCCGGACGAGCGCTATCCGCTGTTCGGCGACCGCTCGACGCAGGATTTCGAAGCGCAAAGCCGCTTCCCCGTCTATCTGAAAGCCGAAAAGGACGCCTTCCGCGGCGTCTTCGGCGACTTCGACACCGGCCTTTCGGAATCGAAACTGTCCCGCTATTCGCGGCGTCTTTCCGGTCTCGGCGTCGATTATCAGGGCGAGCGCTTTGAGTTCTCGGGCTTCGCGACCGATACGAACCAGGCCTTCGTGCGCGACGAGATCGCCGCTGACGGCACCTCAGGCCGCTTCCAGCTATCGGCGGCGCCGCTTGTCAGGAACTCCGAAACGATCACCATTGAAACGCGCGACCGCTTCCGCCCGGACGTCATCGTCGCCAGCGTCACGCTCGCCCGCTACGCCGACTATGAAATCGACTTCGACACCGGCGAGATCGTCTTCCGGCTGCCCGTGCCGGCGAGCGATGCGGCGTTCAATCCGAACGTCATCCTCGTTGATTACGAGACCTCGGCCCCGGTCGACCGCGCATTGACCGCCGGCGGGCGCGGCGCGGTGAAGTTCCTGGACGGCAGGGCCGAAGCCGGCGCGACCTTCATCCACGAGGAAGGAACGGGCGCCGACCCCGAAACGACCGACCTTGCCGGGGCGGACCTAGTCGTCAATCTCACCGAAGCGACGGAGCTTCGCGCCGAGTATGCCCGCACGTTCAAGGATGGGGCCGCCGGTGCTGCCGAGGCGGGCGCCATCCTCGCCGAGGCGAGCCATACCGGCGACCGCATCGACGCCAGGGCGTACTATAGCGAAGTCGATCCGGGCTTCGGCGTCGGCCAGCAGACCTCCGCGACCGTCGGCGTCCGCCGGTATGGCGCGGAAGTCCGGATACGGATCGACGAGTTCGACGGCGGCCTGACGACGGAAGTCGGCGCACGCGCGGTCGAGGCGAAGGCCTACCGAGAGGAGAACCTCAATACGGGCGCGGCGCGCGACATCGCCGAAGTGGCGCTCCGCCAGGACGGCGCCGAAACCTCCGGCGCGGTGGGCCTCCGCGCCGTTCGCGAAACGCCGCAGACCGGGCCGGAGCGCGAGGGCCTCTTCGTCACCGGGGAATTGCGCCAGCGATTTGAAAAGCTCGGCCTCTCCTTGCGCGCGCGCCGCGAACAGTCGGTCGCCGGGGACGACGCTTCAGCGCTCTTCCCGACCCGCACGAGCCTCGGCTTCGACCAGCGCCTGTTCGACGGGTTCACGCTCAGCGCCACCCACGAAATTCTCTCGGGCGATGCGGTCTCGCAGTCGAACACGACGGTCGGCGTCAAGGCCGAACCGTGGACCGGCGCCAGCCTGACGCTCGCCGGCGACCGCATCACGCAGGATAGCGGCGAGCGCATCGGCGCGACCTTCGGCCTCGACCAGCAGGTGAAGCTCTCCGAAAAATGGACGGGCTCGCTCGGCCTCGCCCGCCGCGAAGACCTCAAGACCGAAGGCGGCGTCGACAACATCGACGACATTGTCCCTGACGCGCCCCGCTCGCCCTTCGAACAGGCGAACGGCGCCTTCACCTCGCTCTATGTCGGCGCGGGTTTCCGCGACAAGGCGACGACGGGCTCGGGCCGCTTCGAGATCCGCAAATCCGAAGAAGGCCAGCGCTACATGGTCGCGACGGCGGCGGCGCGCGAGCTTTCCGAACAGCTCTCCTTCGGCGCGGCGGGCCGGTTCGAGCAGAACAACAACGAACTCATCCCGGACGAGCGCCGGTTCGAAGCGCGCATCGGCGCCTCCTGGCGCCCGCATGACGACGGCGTCGTCATCTTCAACCGGCTCGACGTCAAGCAGCAGTCCGTCGACCTCGAAACGCGGAGCTGGAAGGCCGTCCACAATTTTGCGCTGAATGCGCAGGCGACCGAACGCTTGCAACTCTCGTTCAATCACGGTCTCAAATTTTCGGCGTTCTCCGCGGACGGCTCCGACCTCTCCGGCGTGACGCAGCTTGCAGGCTTCGAGGCGCGGTATGACGTGACGCGCCGGATCGATCTCGGCGTCCACGCCGAGGCGCTCTACTCATGGAATTCCGGCGCCGTCCAGTACTCCTACGGGCCCTCGATCGGGGCGAGCCCGGCGAAAAACGTCTGGCTGTCCTTCGGCTGGAACTTCGACGGCTTCAACGACGCCGACTTCGCGGCGGCCGACTATTCGGCGGCCGGGCCCTACCTCAAGCTCCGCATCAAATTCGACCAGCACACCGCGCGGGGCCTCCTCGACGCGATTTCGCCGCGCGCGGAGGCGAGGCCATGATCCGCCTCCTGACGATCATCGCCGTCGCCCTTCTCGCCGCGCTCCCGGCGCGCGCGCAGATCGCCGGAGCGATCGACTGGTCGGCGCTCGGATTTGCGGACGAGGCGGCGATCACGTCCGGCGCCATCGCGACCTCAGCGGCCGTCACCTCGACGATCACCTGGTCGACGGTCACGGACGGCGGCACGTTCGTCCCCTTTGAGGGCGCCGGCTTCGTCAGCTACGAGGCCGGATCCCAAGGCGGCTTCACCGGCTACGCGCAGGTCGGTTTCGACAACAGCGCGCAAGATCCCGATGACAAGGTGACGCTCAACATCGCCTTTTCGGAGCCCGTCGCCAACCTCGCCTTCACGCTGACGGACGTCGACCAGTCGTCGTGGGACGACTTCATCGAGATCTTCTACGACACCGGCGCCGGCTTCATCAACGCAAAGACCGGCGCCTTCGACAGCTTCAACGCCTCCCCGACGGTCGCGCGCGACGATGAGACCTTCGGCGACGGATGGGAGGGGACGGCGTCGAACGCCAATTCCGCCGTCAACGGCAATCTCATCATGAATTTCGGCGCATTGCAGATCACCGCGATCCGCATCGTCTATTTTTCGGGCAATGACGGCTCGAACACGAACCCGGGCGCCCAGCAGCTCGGGCTTAGCGACATCACCTTCGTGAAGCTCATGCCGCTGCTCGTCGCGCTCAAAACCGTCGCAATGGTCGGGACGAGCGGAAACGCCCGCTTCGCCATCCCCGGCAACGACGCCCTCTACACGCTGACCGTCACAAACTCCGGCGACGGACGATCGGACGCCGGATCGCTGTTCCTCGCCGATCCGATCCCGGCGGAGGTCGAGTTCTTCAACGGCGACATCGACGGCGCGGGCCCCGCAAGCGGCGCCGTCCTCTTCACCCAGACAGGCGCCGGCCTCACCTTCAATCTCGCAACGGATGTGCGCTATTCAAACGCCGTGACGGCGCCGGCGAATTTCGCCGCCTGCACCTATACGCCGGCCGCAGGTTACGACCCGAATGTCCGCTATCTGTGCCTCAATCCGAAGGGCCAGATGCTCGCCGGCGACCCCTATCCGACTTTCAGCGCGCAGTTCCGGGCGCGGATCAAGTGAGGTTGGAAAACTGGAGCGGGCGAGGCGATTCGAACGCCCGACCCTCACCTTGGCAAGGTGATGCTCTACCCCTGAGCTACGCCCGCTCGGCGTTTTCGCGGCGGGAATGACCCGCGCGAAGGGTCCCGCTCTATGCCTCAGGGTTTTGGGCTTTGCAAGAAGAAGGGATTAGGGACTAGGGATTGGCAGGTGTGGACGCGCGCGTTTCTTTTTTCCGAGTTCCTAATCCCCGGTCCCTGATCCCCAGTCCCGACCATGCCCGCCTCCCGCGCCGACCTTTTCGCCCGCCTCGATGCGCTGGGCGTTAACCACCGCACCGTCGAGCATCCCGCCATCTTCACGGTGGAGGAAGGGCGCGACTTCAAGGCGTCGATGCCGGGCGGGCATTCGAAGAACCTTTTCCTCAAGGACAAGAAGGACCGGCTCTTCCTCGCCGTCTGCCATTGCGACACGGCGGTCGATCTTGTCGGCTATGGCAAGGTCGCGGGCGCGAAGGGGCGCCTCTCCTTCGGGCGCCCCGACCTGATGACCGCAACGCTCGGCGTCATCCCGGGGGCGGTGACGCCTTTCGCGCTGATCAACGAAAGCGCCCGCGCCCTCGCCGACGTCGCGGTCGATGACGCCCTTATGCGGTGGGATGAGGTCTGGTTCCACCCGCTTGAAAACACCGCTTCGACCGCCATTTCGCCGGCGGGGCTCCTGACCTTCATCCGCGCCTGCGGCTTCGCGCCGCGCCTTGTCGATCTCGCGCGGCCGGTGAGCGGCTGAAACGGTGATTTTTCCGGCGCGAGGTTGCGTTCGCAAGGGCGCGCGCTCATTTAACGGCCCAAGGAGACCTCCCATGACCCTTCATTCGCAGGCCGCAAGCGGGGCGCCGGCCGCCACAGACCTCATCAAGAACGGAACCATCGAAACCTTCGAGCGCGACGTGCTCGCGGCCTCGATGACGGTTCCGGTGATCGTCGATTTCTGGGCCGAATGGTGCGGGCCCTGCCGCCAGCTGACGCCCGCGCTTGAAAAGGCCGTCGCCGCAGCGAAGGGCGCCGTCCGCCTCGTCAAGATCGACATCGACAAGAACAAGATGCTCGCCTCGCAGATGCGCATCCAGTCGGTGCCGACGGTCTACGCCTTCCTCCAGGGCCGGCCCGTCGACGGCTTCCAGGGCGCGATCCCCGAAAGCCAGGTGAAGGCGTTCATCGACCGCCTCACCAAAGCGGCGAGCCAGCTTGCGGTGGGTGGCGGCGATGACGCGCCGGACCTCAAGGCCGTTCTCGACGCCGCCGACGAAGCGCTCGCCGCGGGCGACGCCGCAAGCGCGGCGCAGGCCTTCGCCGAAATTGCGCAGATCACCGAGGAAGCGGGCGATGAGAATTTCCTGCGCGCGCTCGCCGGCCTTGCGCGCTGCCGCCTTGCGACGGGCGACGTTGACGGCGCGCGCGAAGCGCTGACGCTCGCCCCGCCGGCCAAGCAGAACGATCCCGCCTTCGCCGCGGTCAAGGCGCAGATCGACCTCGCCGGCAAGGGCGGCGGCGACATTGCGGACCTCAGGCGCAAGGCAGAGGCGAACCCCAAAGATTTCGAGACGCGTTTCGCGCTTGCAGAAGCGCTGGCCGCGGCGGGCGACATGGGCGGGGCGATCGATGTGCTTCTCGCGATGGTGATCGCCGACCGCAGCTGGAACGAAGAGGCTGCGCGCAAGAAGCTGTTGCAGATTTTCGAGGCGCTCGGCCCGAAACACCCCGAAACGCTGTCGGGACGCCGGCGTCTGTCGTCGGCGCTCTTTTCGTGACCGCGCCGGCGCGCGAAACGCTGCGGCGCAATCCGCGCGAATTGCCCGCGGTGATCCCGGTGTTTCCGCTGACCGGCGCGATCCTGTTGCCGAAGGGTCTGTTGCCGCTCAACATCTTCGAGCCGCGCTATCTCCGGATGGTCGACGATGCGCTCGGGGCTGCGCGCATCATCGGCATGATCCAGCCGCGCGAAACCGAACCGGCGTCAAGGCCGCCGATCTACGAGGTCGGCTGCGCCGGCCGCATCACCGGATTTCAGGAAACCGGCGATGGGCGTTATCTCATCTCGCTGAGCGGCATCATGCGTTTTCGCGTCCTGGAGGAGCTCAGCGCCGCGACGCCCTATCGCCAGGTCCGGGCCGATTACCGCGCTTTCGCCGGCGACATTCTTGAAGACGCTTCGACGGCCGGCGTCGACCGCGAGCGCCTCTTTGACGCGATGCGCGGCTACTTTGCATCAGAGGGCCTGTCGACCGACTGGAAAGAAGCCGCGGGCGCGCCGACCGAAGCGCTCGTCAACTCGCTCGCCATGGGTTGCCCGTTCCAGCCGAACGAGAAACAGGCGCTGCTTGAAGCCGCCGACATCGCCGACCGCGCCGACTGCCTCGTCGCGCTGATGCGGATGAGCGTCGGCGACCCGCCGGCCGAACCGACCTTGCAATGACCGGAACCAGACGATGACGACCGAAGCCCAAACGCCCGCCGAGCTCGACCCGAAGCTGCTCGAAATACTGGTCTGCCCGCAGACGAAGGGCCCGCTCGTCTACCGGAAAGAGACGGGCGAGCTTTTGTCGAAAAAGGCCCGCCTCGCCTACCCCATTCGCGACGGCATTCCGATCATGCTGGTCGAGGAAGCGCGGGCGCTGAGCGACGAGGAAGCGAACGCGCTGGCGTGACGTGCGCGCAAGGGCGCCCCGGGAAACTCCGTAATCCAGCTAGGCGGAAGCTAATGGCGGCGCCGAAAACGCCCTTGTTACCGTCGCCGCAATTCCGCCTTTTCACGCCCGCGCTTTCGCCGCGGCCGCGCCCAAGCTATGGGGCTCGGATTGCCGGAGGCCCTTCGATGATTTCAGCCCTTTTCATGTCGACGGCGCTTTTCTGCGCCGAGGCGAGTTTTGCGATCGCCGCCCCCTCCTCCGTAACGGCTTTCGTCGCTGCGGCGGCGCCGTCGGCGCCCGTCGTCGTCGCGCAGGCTGCGCCCGCGCCCGCATCCGACATTCCCGTATCAAGGCCGGCGTCAAAGCTCGCTTTCGCCGATCTTTCCGATCAGGCGATCGCCGATGCGGCGCTGAAGTCGATTGAAGCGATGACGACGCTCTCGGCGAAATTCCGCCAGACCGCGCCGTCCGGCGCGGTCGCCACCGGCGAGGTCAAGCTGCGCCGCCCGGGTCAGGTTCGGTTCGATTATGACGCGCCCTCGCCCATCACCATCGTCGGCACGGGCGGCGTCGTTTATGTCGAGAACGCCGATCTTGAAACGACCGACAGCTATCCGCTCGGCAAGACGCCGCTGAAATTCCTGCTGTCAAAAAGGATCGACATCGGCGACGCTGAACTCGCGGGCGTCGAGCGTTATGAGGACGCCGTCGCCGTCACCTGGACTTCGACGGAGGCGGAAACCGAAGGCGCGCTGACGCTCTTTCTTTCCGCGCCCGATCTTGCTGTGCGCCAATGGGCCGTCACCGACGCGCAAGGCGGCGTGACGCTCGTCGAACTCATCGATCCAAAGTTTGGGGAAAAGTTCGACAACCGGCTTTTCCGCGCGCCGGACGCCGGCGGCGCCTTCATTAGAAACTAGTAAGAGAGCGCAAAACCGGCCCGGATTCGATCACGAACGCGTTGGTCAAGGGGTCACACGCAAGCATTTTTTGAATTTCACTATTGAAAAGTCGGCGGATGCGGCGTTAGAGTAACAGTGTTGAGGCGGCACTCTACCGGACCGGCGTTGCCCCCCCGCTAGCAGGTTCGGTCGCCGCCCCAACCGCCGGAATATCCCCTCCCGGCGTAGGCGCAACAGCGCAGCTTGGCGCCCGGTGCTGTGTTCCAGCATCGGGCGCTTTTTTGCTTCCCGCCCTAGAGCGGCGTGCGCAAAAGTGTACGCGGTTTTGCGCGGAAACGCCGCGACAAACAATAAGCTAGACCAAGCTGGGCGATCCCGAAATCGCGCAGCTTGGTCTAGGCTTACATCGAGGTTCTATGGATGACGCCGATCTCGAAGGTCTGGAGCGCGAACTGCCGGCGCTCGCTCAGGTGCGCCGGTTTGCGCGCTCGCTTGAGGGCCTGCCGTGGTTCTCGAACCTCGGGGAGCCGATGACGCCCGGCGCGCGCGCCGCGGCGCGGCTCTACGCCGACGGGCTTGGGTTTCCCGACGCCGATGTGGCGATCCTCGTCGATTGGGAGGATGCGGCCGCCGCCGCCGAGCACAATGACTGGAACAGCCCCGCTTGGGAGGCGGAGGAGCTCCTGCGCGCCGATCTCACCTCGCGCGCGCTCAGCCTATTGTCGGAGGAGGCGCTGAAGATCGCGATGACGATGATCGCGGATCGTATAGCGGAGCCCGCGCGCGAGGCGATGGAGCAGGCGAGCTTCATCTGGGACGTCGAGGATGAAGCCCAGCAGCAGCTCGCCGTCGGCGCCGCGGTGCAGGCCGCGCATCAGGCGATGCTCGTCCTCATCGCCGCGATCGACCCCGACTTCGACGCCGAAGATCATCCGTTCACGGCGAAATTCCGGCTGTTCGAATTCGGACGCTGGCCCGTCGGCGTGACGGGGTCGTCCGTGAA
>CAZOEB010000034.1:0-25941 GCA_964578685.1 uncultured Caulobacterales bacterium | reverse complement strand
GTCTCCGTAGCTCAGGCGGATAGAGCACCAGATTCCTAATCTGGGGGCCACAGGTTCAAGTCCTGTCGGAGACGCCACCGCCCCGGTCAAGCCCGTGCTGGGGCGGCGCAGTTCTTGAAGAGCGGCCGGCGATCGGACCGGTTGAATTAACGATGCGCGATGCGCTTCTCCTAATGATCATCGCGGCGGCGCTCCTCGCTGCGCTGCGATATCCCTTTGCAGGAATGCTCGTCTGGGCGTGGTTCTCGCTGATGACGCCACACCAGATGGCGTTCGGCGTCTTCGGCCTGCAGCTCAATCTCATCATCGCGGCCGTTACGATCCTCGCCCTGTTCATCAACGGCGAGGCCTTTCGATTTCGCTTCGACGCGATTACCGCGTGGCTGCTGGCGGTGATGTTTTGGCTCTTCGTGTCCCAGGCAGCGTCTCTCGACCCTCAGCACTCCGCCGAATATTCTGATCGGTTCACCAAAATCTTGCTGTTCGTCATCTTGTGCGTTCAGACGGCGACGAGCCGGTTTCGCCTTCACGCGCTGATCTGGATCTTCGTATTGACGATCGGATATTTCGCCGCCAAGGGCGCGATCTTCACTATCGTAACGCTCGGTGAGTTCCGAGTGCAGGGCGTGCCAAATACGATCCTAGAAGACAATAATCACATGGGCATTGCGATCGCTACGTCGCTGCCGATGATGCTTTATCTTCGCAGCGTCGCAGCTAAGCGTTGGGTCAAGACTGGGTTAGGCGTTCTTTTCGCGCTGTCGATTTTCGCTATCATCGGCACACAGTCACGCGGCGCCTTCATCTCGCTTATCGCCTTCGGCGGGTTCTTCTGGTGGAAATCGAGGAACAAGGCCGCGATCGCCGCGGCTGCGATCCTGCTCGCGCTACCGGCGATCGCGTTTATGCCGTCGAAATGGACCGAGAGGATGTCGACGATCAGTGCGGCAGGCGAAGACGATTCCTTTATGGGACGCGTCGACGCCTGGGTCATCAACACGAAGTTCGCGCTACAGCATCCCCTTACAGGCGCCGGCCTCAGAAACCCCTACCAGCAAGATCTCGCCGAAAAGGTTGATCCCATTCGGGCGCCGCGCGCCAAAGCCGCGCACAGCATCTATTTTGAAATGCTCGGCGGCGCAGGTTTTGTCGGCCTCGCACTCTATCTGGGGCTTCTTGCAACCGCCTACTTCACGGCGAACCGGCTTTACCGCGAGGGATCGACCGCCGCATCGACGCCGTGGCGTTCGCGACTTGGCTATTACGGGCAAATATCGCTCGTTGTCTTTGGCGTCGGCGGGGCGTCGACTTCGCTGGAAATGTGGGATGGATATCTCGTCATCGTCGCTTGTATCGCCGCAGCATCGAAGCTGCCGAAATCCGGGGAAAAAGCGGTGCAAGCGGCCTGCAAATCTTTGAAGGGTTGGCGAATGGGCGCAAGGGGATCGCCACTGCCGGCATTCGGCAAAGACGTATCTTCAATTAGATGACTTCAAACGACGCGCAGACGACTCGTGCGAGACGGTCGCCTTGTCGCGTCTTCGTGCCCGTGGTCGTGGTCATGGGGAGGAGGTTCGCGCCGGTTCGGCGCACCGTCGCAGCAACCGCCAGTTTCGATCTGGATTGTCGATTCTCGGATGCCAAATCTTTCAGCGAGGCGCGCTTTCAGGAGCGCCAGGGTCTCTTGCGCCGGCGCATCGGCGCGCAGCCGAACATGCAGCGTCGCCTGAGGATGCTCGGGCGTCAGTTGCCAAATCTGGATGCTATGAACGTCTTCCACCGCATCGCTAACACCGGCGAGTTCAGTCGCCACTACGTCGGCGTCAACCCCTCGCGGCGCTCCCTCCAAGAGGATGTGCGCGGTCTCACGGAGCAGCTTGTAGGCGGAGTAGCCTATAAGCGTTGCGACCAGTATTGAAAGCAAAGGGTCGATCCGCGTCCAACCCGACAGCGCGATCACGACCGCCGCGATCACAGCGGCTACCGAACCCAAGAGATCGCCGACAACATGGAGCATGGCGCCGCGAACATTGATATTGGTCGCCGCCGAGCCGTGCAGCAGTTTGAACGCGGCGACGTTGGCCAAGAGGCCGAGAACGGCGATTACCAGCATCGGTTCCCAGACGATTTCGACCGGCTTCAGAAAGCGGCGGACGGCCTCTGCAAGGATCCACAACATCAGCAGGACAAGCGCGATGCCGTTTACGAATGCGGCAAGCACCTGGAACCGGCGATACCCGAAATGCAGTCGCCCGTCCGCCGGGCGCATGGACAACCATTGCGCGCTTGCTGCGAGCGCCAAGGCCACGGCGTCCGTCATCATGTGCGAAGCGTCGGCGATCAGCGCCAGCGACCCGGACAGCACGCCGCCCACGAATTCAACAACCATGAAGACGGAGATAACCGCCAGCGCAAGCAACAAGCTGCGGCCGTCAGCGTTCGAATGCACGCCATGGCCGTGCGAATGGCTGCGCCGTTCGCCTGTGACGCCCGAATGGTCGTGTCCGTGGTCGTGATGACAATGGGACATTGGCTCGCCTGGATGCGTCTGGAACGCACGAATTGGAGGAGCGCGACTGCAGTCTTCTTAGACGCGCCGCGGCGAGCGCGACAAGCCAGAAACGGCCCCCGAACGCGAATTATGTGGATTGCAGGCAACAGACTCGCGACGAGTTAACTTTCCAGGTCCCATTTCAGTGACGTTATATTGTTATAGTCGTGGCGTCGGTTGTCCGGCAGGGTTATTCCTCGCCGCAGGTTGGTCAACAGCTGGCTCAATTGCCTTTGGCCGCCAAGAGGGTGGGCGTGTCAAACGATATCAACATCGAACCGGGGATTCTCGCCGCCTGCATCGCAGCAGCGATCAGCGCAGCGGGGTTGCTGTCGATGGCCGCGCTCGGAGATTGGGGCCGGCGTAACAGTCCTTATTTCTCCGCCTTCGCGATCGGCGTCTTGCTTGTCGCGGTTATTTTTCACTTGGCGCCGGAGGCGCTAAGCTTCACGCCCGACGCAATCAATTGGATCGTCGCAGGATTTTTCGCGATGGTCGGCGTCGGCATGCTGCTCCGCCTCTTCACCGACAATCAACGCAGCCTGCTTGGAGCGGCATTTGGCTACGCCTCCATAATTGCGCTCGGCTTTCACTCGTTTGTCGACGGCCTCATCTATGAGGCGACATATCACGCAGAATTCTTCACGGGCGCGATCGCGTCTCTTGGTCTTTTGCTGCACGAATTTCCAGAGGGCGTGATCGCTTACTTTCTGGCGCGCCGGGCTGGACTTTCACGTCCGTTGTCAATCTGGTGGGCGTTCGTAGCCGCGTCACTGACGACCGTTGCCGGCGCGTATGTCGCGACCTCTTATATTGAACGTGTAAGCGCGTTTCCGCTCGGCCCATTGCTTGGCTTGGCGGCGGGCGGCCTTCTTTACATCATCATTTTCCATCTCGCGCCGCACGCATCGGGAACGCCTAAGCGGCGCGGCTATGTGATGGCGAGCGTCGGCGTGGCCGTAGGTCTGGCGGCAATCGTTCTGCACAGCCTCGATCATTGAGAGCGCTCGCTACTTGGCGCGGCAGCCCGCTATCCCCGCCGCGGGAATGACCGCCTTCCAACCATCCGGCTTCTCGATGCTGATCAGGCCGCGCTCGAGATAGGAACCGCCGTCAAAACCCAACCCGAACCTGACACGGGTTGTAACTCTCAGTCCCTCACCCACAAAGGTCTGAGTTTCGAATACGCCGAAACCAGAGCCGCCGCTGAACTCTTCCAGCGTAAGCTTTCGCACCGCTCCGTTGACGTTCACTTCAGCGCCCTTCTCCGAGACCGCCCGGAAAACCGGAATCGGCCGTTCAACATCGAGCGTCCATAGTATCATGCCGCAGGCGCCGCTCGGCAGCGATGCGTCAGGAAGCGCCCCGGCGGTTTCGTTCGCAGCGGACGACGACGGCGCCCCCTTGTTGGCGCCGGTCTCGCGCGCGACTTCACTCGACGCGCATGATGCGGAAATCGCTCCCAGTACGACGAGCGCAAATGCTTGTGCTGAATTCATGAACTCAATCCTTTCAGAACGCCGACCGCCTTGTAGGATAGATCGTCTCCGCGTTTTTCGAATCCGAAAAACTCTAAAGCGCGCCCAATGTCGGGCTTTCGCGGTCGGGCTGCGACGACCAATGAATATGTGAGGTCAGAGCGAATGGTTACGCTGAGGTCGGCCGCCCCATCGGCTCCCTCGCCTTTCAGCGACGCCATAAGCGCGCCGTCAACGCATTTGATCGCGCCATCCATTGGAAATGCGCCGCCGGACCAACGTTGCGCCAGCGCATCAAACGCCGAGGTTGAAATCACGGCGTTCTCGGCCTCGCAGCCTGCGCCAGTCAGACGAAGTCGTTCGGCTGTCACTTTCAGGGCGCCCTGGTAGGGAGCGCCGAAAAAACTATACTGACGTATCGCTCCAAGATTGAAGTTGACGAAAACGCGCTCAAGTTCGATTGCGTCGGGCGTGAACTCTACGCGGGCAGCGCCTTCAAGCGCGCCAGCCGCGCTCGTCATATCGACTGTCGCGCGCGTAATCAGCAAATTGGAAGCAAGAACTCGAAAGTCGATGTCGCCCAAAAAGACATCGCCATGCGCGACCCCGAGCAGGCGACCTTTCCACACCGTGCCTTCCGCACCGGCGATCGATATCATCGGAACGGCGCGCTTAAGCGCCGAGGCGGCGATTCCCGCAGGCGCGAATGCGCATATTGCTAATGCGAACCCCGCGACGGCGACGAAAATGAAGCAATGACGACTTTCGGGGCGGGACTCGTTCACGAACCGACCCGGCGCGCCAGCGTCAATTGTGCGCGAACGCCGCCGTCCTTTTCACGCGCTATGTCGGCGGCCGCAACGGTTACGCCGAACCGGCTCTCAAGCGTACGCAGCCACTCAAATAGTTTCTCGGATTCAGCCGAAACCGTAGCGTCCACCCCGCCGTCAGGACGCGCATTACGGAAAGAGATTTCAACGCCGCCGGCAGCAGCCGTGTCGGTTACAACATTAATGATCGGCGAGGTCAGGTCAGCGCCGGCATCTTGAGTCGCGCCTCCGGCGCTAGCGCTGGCGCTCGCCACGAGGCGATACAAGTCTTCAGCGCCGTCACGTTTTTCCGCCATCGACTGACGCCAACCCACCGCCGGCGCTACGATAAGCTGGAAGAGAACCAGGAGTCCGGCGATGGCTCCGCCAACGCCGACGAAGACGCGCTCGCGCTGAGACAGTTTTTCCCAAAACGCTCTCATCGCGATCTCGCCGTCATTTCACCGATCCACTGGTCGCCGGTGCGCCTATAGCCTCCGTTGTCGGTCGCCTCGATTCCTTTTTCCAAAAGACTGGTCCGAAACGCTTCAATTCCCGCGTCAGAGGTGCTGCGAATGCTGAATACGTACTGACCTCTTGCGGCGTCGAAACGAATACGCTCGATCGAAACACCGGGTTGGGCCTCAAGTCCCGAAGTCAACCGAGCGGTCATCTCGAGGAAGCCGGCCGTCTTGGCGCCGCTCGCGAGAAGACCCCTTACATGACTGCGAATGTCGCCGCCTTCGTAAGCTGGAAACGCCGACTTATGGAGCGTTTCGGCCGTCGATTCATACCGTTCAGCGATGCGCCAGTCCTTCAGGCCGGAAGCGCCGCCGAGCGCCACAAGCGCAAGTGCGAGGCTCGCAGCCAATGCGGCTGGACGGCGCCATACTTGGAGATGGACAGAACTTTGACGCTTCGGCCGAAACTCGCCGGACAGGAATTCGGGATAGCCGCCTTTAGCACGGATGCTTTCACCGAAGAGCGCAATAAGGTCCGCCTCATGCGCAAGCGGCCGCCGCTCGACCGGCGCGGCCGCCCATCGGCCCGCATGTTCGTGCGCGCCGTAGCTGACAATAGGTGCGTCGGCTGCGGCCTGCAGGAATGAGGGCATGATGATGTCGGCGAGCGAAAGTTCCGCCGCGAATCCGGCGCCTCCTCGCGCGGCGATGATGCGGCCGCGGTCCGCAGCAATGATGCAAACTGACGGCCCGCCGCCGATCAACGCATAATCGACGCAAAGGCTTGTGACTGCGACGCCCGCTTCGGCGAACGCATCAATCCAGGACGTCATCAACGCCTTTGAAATCGCAAAAGCGCGTGCGCCTTCAGGCCCAGCCGTGACGACGACATGAAGATCATCGATGTTTTCAGCCAGCTCATCTTCAAGGAGATAACGGGCCGCTGCGCGAAGCTTCGCTGTCTGCTTTGGCGGTGTTGGAATTTCGCGCAACGCAACTTGTTCTCCCGGCAGCACCGCAACAATTCTCACGGCCGCCGGGAAACGATCCGTCGCCCCCGCAAGCGCTGCTACGCTTCCAACGCGGCCCGCCTCGTCAAAGCGGCCGTCGCTGAATGCGCCCCAGGCGACAGGCTCACCAGGAGATAGTCCGAGTTTGAGAACGACCAGATCGGTCATTCGCCGCCTCCAAGCACGCGCGAAAAGAGCGATGGGCTGCCGTCCGCAGGCGACTCCACGATCAGGGTTTCTTCCACAAAACGCTTATCCGCTTCAAGAAGAACCCTTGCCTCGATCCAGGTTGATTGAGTGTTCGCTGCGTCCGTTAACGAGATCCCTGATGGGTTTGAGAAATTGGCCCAAAACGCGCTCGCATCCGGTTGCCAACCGCCCGGCGGTCGTTCGGCGATGGCCGACCGGATCTCAGCTATCGGCCATGTCCCCTGCGTTATGGCGTAAATTAGGGGCGCGTCTTCGGGCCTAAGGGCGTTAACGTTTATCGCAACTTGTTGACCAGGTTCCCGCGCGCAAAGATAGGGAGCGATACGCAGGTATCGTTCGCGTGTAACGCCGTCGACGGCGCGCAATTCTGACACAGATGCGACCGGGCTGCCGGCGGTGCGGAAGGGCGTCGTCAGTCCGGTGTAGAAGTTGTCTTCCGCCCCTTGCGATTCCACGTTCGTATCTTCGTCCAGAAAATCGGTGACGGCGTCAGCAATCGCTTGCGCTTCATTACCGCCGAGGCCGATCGCTTCGAGGAGCATGGCAAACTTCGCTTTCTCCTCTGGTACTACGGCGCCGTTCTCGCCGAGTATCGCGTTGACGTTAAAGCAGCGGGTGGCGTCGGCAAAGCGAACCGCCGCAATGCCGCGTTCAACGGGCAACGCCAGTTGCTGCGAATACAGCCCGCCTTCGTTCGTCGCTGACTGAAGCACGCCGCCGGCCGCCGCCTTTTCAATAATCGCCAACGCGATACGCTCCGCGGCAATCGCTTGCCACAGCATTTCAGTGCGCGCGCGCTCATTCGCACCGCGACGCACCCCGGTCGTAACGATCGTCGTCAAAGACAAAAGTACGAATGACAACGTCGCCACAAGCAGAAGCACAATGACGAGCGCAGCGCCGTGTTGCCTTCCGTTCCCGGTCACGGTCGCCCTCCGCCTAGGAAGAAAAGCTGCTCAAATGTGCCCATTCTTGCTGTGGTCAGGGTAAGGCGAACGCCTTCCGGCAACGGCCTCGCGATTTGAGGCGAAGGCCAAAGCTCCGCCCAATTCAATCCAGCGTTCGTCTCGTTTAGGAAGAACGCGACTTCCGCCGCCTCTACGCCTGAGAGAAGCGTTCGGTCCGTTCGCGGCTGTCCTTCGGCGTCGTCAAGATAAGCGCGCGTGCGTCGCACGAGGCGGTCTCCAATCAGCAGATATTCAACCGCCTGAAGAGTCGGACGAGGCGCAGAGGCCCCTGGATTCTCCCAACCGCGCCGCACAAACGCCATCAAGACCGCCTCACCGTCTTTGGGAATGCGAAACGCGAGTCCCTTGCCTCCAAGAAATGCGCCGGGATTCCGATTGCCGAATTCATCGCGCGTGATGCGCGGCGCCGCTTGCAATAAGTCTTCCTTGATGACGATGCGGGCGACCTGCATCTGGCGAATGAAAGCATCAGCCGCCCCGAGCTGGTCCCTACCCTCTACCGTCAGGCGGAGCGCGTAGACTGCAACGCCCGAAATCATCGCAAAGATGAGGAGAGCCACCAAAAGTTCCGGAAGCGTGATGCCGCGTTGAGATGCTTTCATTGCGCAACCTTCAGGGTTTCCGCGCGCGCAAGCGTTTGCGGCGAACCGTTCAGCCGTACGGTGAGCGCGATCCTTCGAAGCTCTTCGCCGCCATCCGAGACGACAGCGCTCCACTCAAAGACGCGACCCGCGAACTCGATCTCGCCGGACCGTTCGCCAAGATCCGGCGCGGCTGCACGCAACAGCTCCTCCACCATCAGATTGTCAGCGACGATCGACGCCGCAAGCCGGTCGCGCTCATTGGCGGCGAAGTTTGCGCCCTGAGACAGAAGGGCGAAGGCGGAGATAGAAACCGCCGCAAGAATCGCCATTGCAACAAGCGTTTCGACGAGAGTGAGTCCGCGTTGGCGCCCGGCCTTCTTCGGAGGTTCCCGGTTGCGGTCAAACATCGGGCTCTACCGTTATTTCCCCGTCTGCGCCCAATCTCACAAGATATGATCCTTGTGCGCTCGTCAGCCTTGCGGTGAATGTCACCGGCGCGCCGATCGGGTCGAGGCGGATTATCTTCGGCTCGTCTTCTTCGGTCTCCGCAGGCTTTTCGTCGCCGAGAGCTTGTGCATTGGCGAGAGCGGCGTCATTGAATTCCACTGTCGCGACAACTCCGCGGTCGAATTCGGCGCGCTGAAAAGCGCGGTCAATACCTTCGGTCTTCCACTCACCACCAGCGTACCGTTCGAAGCCATATCCGGCCGCGTCGATCAGAAGGCGATAATTAGCGCCTGTCATGACCATTTCGTCGAGCGCAACCTTCACGTCAGCTGCTAACCGCAGCGCGTCACGCTCAACCACAGCACGCGAAGGCGGCGCGTTTAGAAGGACAAGCGACGACGCCAAACCGAGGATTACGATAACCACGAGAAGCTCGACGAGCGTCAGGCCGCGCTCGCCGGCGCCCCTCACTGGCTCGCCTGCCAATTCACAATATCGGCGTTGACGCCTTCGCCGCCTTCCACGCCGTCGGCGCCAAGAGAGAACACGTCGATTGGTCCATGTTGCCCCGGCTGCCGATATTGATAAGGCTTGCCCCAAGGATCGAGCGGAACCGACCGCAGATAGCCGCCCGGGCGATATTGATCCTTGCGAGGATCGTCGGCCGGCGGCTCCACTAGAGCTTGGAGCCCTTGCTCCGTAGTCGGATAAGTGAACATGTCCAGCCTGTATTGGTCGAGCGCATTCTCGATCGTGCCGAGGTCAATCTTGGCCTTACGGACCGCTGCGCGATCACGTTCGGGAAGAACGTTGACGACGACAAGAGCCGAGATGAGCGCAAGGATCGTCAGCACCACGAGAAGCTCAATGAGCGTTATGCCGCGTTGGGGACGGCGTTTCCTCAGTAAAGACATCAGATTGCACTCCATTTTCTCAAGCACTTCATCACGCAGAAGCAAGGCTATTGAGTCGCAAGATCGGCAACAGAATGGCGACTACGATTAGCATGACGACGCCGCCCATGCCGATGATGATCGCCGGTTCAAGCAGTCGTAAGGCGACGGTCGAGGTCGTATCAAACTCCTCTTCCAATTGCGCGGCGGCCTTGTCCAGCATGAGCGGAACGGCCCCAGCCCTTTCCCCGGCGGCGACCATATGGGTCATCATCGGCGGCAATACGGCCGCCCTTTTCAGACTTGCCGCCATTGAGGCCCCTTCACGAACCTGCGTTATCACAGTCTCGAGCTTTTCGCGCATATAAGTGTTGCCGACGGTGCGGCTTGCGCCGCGCAGGCTGTCGAGGAGCGGCGCGCCGCCCGCGAAAAGCGTCGCCAAGGTGCGGGCGAAACGGGCGCCGTCGAGCCCGCGGAGAAGCTTTCCCAGCAAGGGCAAGGTCAAGATCCAGGCGTCGAAGGATTTCTTGAATGCCGGCGCCTTCAAGGCCTGCCAGAACGCGGCGCCGGCAAGGACGACGCCGACTAGCAGGAAAATGCCGTATTGGGCGAGAAAGTTCGAAACGCCGATGACAACCTGCGTCACGAAAGGAAGCTTTGCGTCGAAGGTCTGAAATTGTTCGACAATCTTCGGCACGACGCCGATCATTAGCGCCGTGACAACGCCCGCTGCAACGAGCGCAAGCGCCGCCGGATAGATGAGTGAAGCCACCGCTTTGTTCATCATCGTGCGATTTTTCTCGAGCATGGTGGCCAGCCGGTCGAGCACCCCGGCAAGATCGCCGGAAGTTTCACCAGCCGCAACGACTGCGCGATAAAGGTCCGGAAACGACTTCTTGTCCTCGCCAAGCGCGTCGGCGTAACGCCAGCCCTCAAGGACTCGTTCCCGCACCGCCAACATTCGCTTCCGGACGCCCGCTTTTTCGGTTTGAAGCGCAACCGCGTTCAACGCCTCCTCAAGCGGCGTAGCGGCGCCGACCAGCACCGATAATTGGCGCGTCATGATGACAAGGTCATTCGCCTTTAAGCGCGGCGGCGCCTTCGAACCGGCGCCGACGCCGTTCTCTTCGCGCGGCGCGGAGATTGAAACAGGAGTCAGTTCGAGGCGTCGAAGCTCGCGCCGCGCCAGCCGGGGACTGTCGGCATTGACAACGCCGCGCTTCGCTCGGCCGGCGGCATCGAGCGCCTCATATTCAAAAGACGGCATCGTCGTCATCCTGGCGCACGACGCGCAGGACCTCCTCGATCGACGTCACGCCACCAAGCACATGACGAAAGCCGGCTTCTGCGAGCGTATCGGCGCGGCGAAATACGTGCGCGCTGATTTCCTGTTCGCCGGCGTTCTCATGAATGAGCTTTCTCGCGTGCTCATCAACCACCATAATCTCATAGACGCCGACGCGGCCCTCATATCCCGTATGCCCGCAACGGCCGCATCCTTTCGGGCGATATATCGTCGCTTCAGGGCCGACGCCGAGCAATCGCTGCTCCGCTTCATCAGGAGCGTGCGGGTCTTTGCATGTCGGGCACAAACGCCGGACCAAGCGCTGCGCCAGCACGGCGGCGATCGTCGAAGAGAGCAGAAAGGGCTCCGCGCCCATGTCTCGCAACCGCGTGATTGCGCCTACGGCCGAATTGGTGTGGACGGTCGATAGAACAAGGTGGCCGGTCAGCGACGCCTGGATGGCGATTTCTGCTGTTTCAACGTCGCGGATCTCACCGACCATAACGATGTCAGGGTCTTGGCGAAGGATGGCGCGAAGGCCGGTCGCAAAAGTCATTCCGACCTTTGGATTGATCTGGGTCTGACCTACGCCGTCTATGGCGTACTCAACCGGATCTTCGACCGTAAGAATGTTACGCGAGGGATCATTGAGCAGCTTCAGAGAGGCATAGAGCGTTGTCGTCTTGCCGGAACCCGTGGGGCCGGTGACGAGAATGACGCCGTTCGGACGTTGCAACGCCTGATGAAGCCGCTTTAGGGTCTCCGCCGGCATGCCGAGCGCGTCGAGGTCGAAGCTCGCTTCCTCCTTGTCGAGGATGCGCATTACAACGCGTTCGCCGAAGCGAGCCGGCAGCGTCGATACGCGCACGTCGATCAATTTGCCGCCCAACGAAAGTGAAATGCGTCCGTCTTGCGGCAGGCGCTTTTCTGCAATGTCGAGCCGCGCCATGACTTTCACCCGGCTCGTCAGAACCGGCGTCATTCGCGACGGCAGCGAAAGGATCTCCCGCAGCACGCCGTCAATCCGCAGGCGGATCGACAGTGTCCTTTCATATGGCTCGACATGGATGTCGGACGCCTTGAGCTTCACCGCCTCGGCGATGATCGCATTGATCAGGCGAATGACCGGCGCGTCGTCCTCCGTATCCAGAAGGTCCGCTGTCGCGGGCAATCCCTCGGCGAGGGTCGCGAGGTCCTCCTCCCCGCCTTCCATCTTGAAATCGTCGGCGCGAATGCCCGCTGCAGAATAAATCTCCGACAGCCGGCGCTCGAAGGCATCGCCGGGCATCAGATCTATTTCGATAGGCGCATTGACGACGCGCCGCACTTCAAGGAGGGCGCGCGGGTCGGGCTGGCCGCGGGCGCCGACACGCGCCGGACAGGCTGTCGCGTCAAGAACAATGAGCCCGTTCTCCTTCGCAAATGCGTAGGCGAGCCTTGTCGGGTTTGCTGCGGTCGTCTGGCTCATGAACCGATGTTAGAGGACGCTATTCCGAAGGGGTCAATTGCTCTGGGGCCGCTGGCTCGACGTCAATGGGCGCCGGCGCTGTCGCGCCGGAATCATACCCGCCCGTCACCTGCTCAATCAGGCGCTCCATCTCCGACTGCGGGCGTCCGCTGGATAAAAGTTCCCGGGCCTTAATGTAGTCGAACTTCTTACGGGTCACGCTATCTCCCGACGCCCGGTCGCGAATGATCGTAGGCCGCAAAAACACCATCAAGTTGCGGCGATCGCGCGATCGTGAGGTCGTGCGGAAGAGGTTTCCAGCGACCGGAATATCGCCAAGGAGCGGAACCTTCTCCTGGCTCAGGCCGTCGTTTTGATCGACCAGACCGCCAATGACGAGGATGCCGCGGTCGTCGACGACAGCAGTAGTTTCGATTTCCCGCTTGTTTGTAATGAGATCCGTCGACGTATTGATGATCTGCCCCGCGACGCTCGAAGTTTCCTGGCGAATTTTCATCGTGACGGTTCCGCCTTCGTTAATCTGCGGCGTAACCTCGAGAATGATGCCGACCTGTTCACGAGATACGGTGCGGAACGCGTTCTGAAAATTGTCGCCCACAGCCTCGCCGGTCGTGATCGGGATCTCCTGACCGACGGATAGTTTCGCCTCTTCGTTATCCAGCGTGACAATTGAGGGAAACGACAAGACGTTCGACTGCGTGTCGCGCTTCAGCGCGGTGACCACGGCGCCGAACACGGCGTCATCGCCGATCCTGCCGCCGGCGCCAGCGATAAAGCCGTTTGTATTCAAAATGGAGTTTATCGCCGTATTCGCGAGCGTGTTGCCGAGCGTCGTATTTCCGCCGTCGTCGTCGTCGCCCGTGGTGTCTTCGTCGTCACCTTGCAAAAGGCCAGGATTGAGGAGCAATGCGCCGGCCGCCGCCAGAATGTTTGGCGACACCCCAGAAAAATTCGTCGCCGTGAACGGCACCCGGTCGCCATCGAGAGGGGCCAAGAAATACTCAACCCCGAGCGCCTTGGCCGTCGTGTCGGTGACTTCAACGATGATCGCCTCGATCTGCACCTGAGCGCGGCGGACATCGAGTTGCTCAACAACTTTGCGAAGCGTCTGCTGAATGTCGGCGTCGCCGGAAATGATCACCGAGTTTGTCGCCTTATGAAAAGAGATATTGGCGCGGCTCGGCCCCGCGGCCGCCGGCGCGGCGCCGTCAGCGCTCGCCGATCGCGCCTCAGCGCTGGCAAGCTCCTTCAGCAGTTTCGACAAGTCTTCAGCATCGGCGTGATTGAGTGTGATTACGGAAAGATCACTCTTGGCCTTGCCGATCCGATCGAGCTCGGAGACGACGCCGATCAGACGACTCAGGATTGCGGGTTCAGCGCGCACAAGCACTGAATTGCTGCCGGCGACAGGGACGATGCTGACGGTGGAGGCCCCGGGCGCGCCTTCTTCCGAAATCTCCCGCGCAAGGTTTTGCAAGACCCGTGCGACCTCCACAGCGGAAGCATTCTCCAGAGAGATCGTACGGTAGACAGAGGTATCGCGGTCCAGCTGCGCAAGCACCTGCTGCAGTCGCGTCACGTTATCCGAGACGTCGACAATAATGACGGCGTTTCCGCTTCTGACTGGGGCGACGACGCCCCGCTCCGAAACAAGTTGGGCAAGGTTCGCGGCGGCCTCGCGGGAATCGACATGCTTCAGGCGGACAATTTGCGTTACGAAATTTCCACGTTCGCTTTCATTGACCGGACCCGCCGCGCGTGACCCCTCCTGAATTGGAATGATGCGGAAGCTGTCGCCGCTGATGGGGGCCGCTGTAAATCCGGTGACGCGAAGCGCCGCCTGGAAAAGCTCCCACGCCTCATCCGCGCAAAGCCCGCCGTTCGGTCCTGACTTGATTGAAACGCGCCCTTGAACGCGAGGATCAAGCACGAACTTCTTACCTGTGCGAATTGCAATCTCGTCGACTACCGACCGGATATCGGCGTCTTCAAGATTGAGCGCCTCACCGCAGCTCTCCTGCGCGTACGCCGCCCCAATATGAAACACCGCGGCGCTCGCGAGCAGGCAAGCGCGCCGCAGACCCCAGCTAGCCGCCATTCGTCGCCAAGCCCTTCAGATCTATTTCGATTGGCGTCACGACCCCACCGCGGTCAACATTTACAGTTACCTTATTTCGACCAGACGCCTTTCGGAGATATTCAATATCCGCGCCGATATCCCGGCCGATGGGCTCTCCGTCTATCCCCACTAGCACATCGCCAGGACGAAGCCCGGAGGCGAGGAATGAAGTGTAGGCATGATCATCGTCCGCCGGGGGCTCCAGAACGAGATTAACACCGCCGACATTGTCGGTCTGGGGCGCTACCGCAATGAAGGAACCGAGTGACGCGAAGACTTCGCCGGCGGCCTCCGAGTTGCTTGTCCGGACGCCTTTGGTCGAGCTTGCAGCGCTCAGCTCGCGTCCGACTAGCTTGAGCGACTCGAGAGTGCCCTCACGATCAATAACAACCTGATCGCGAAACACCTGCTTTAGCGTCACGCTCTCCCACACTGTGTCCCCTGGGCGGAAGCGGCCCTGCTTATCGTCCGGCGTCTTGATAATTGCCGTACCGCCCGAATCGTCAACCCACGTACCGTGCAACGAAAGGTTGAGACTTGTCTCCTGAAGGTCAGGTCCGTTCACGAGTTCGGCGACGTCCAGGGTCGCCGGCGCGACGCCGTTCTTGAATGGATCAATCGAGGCAACGATTGCCGCTTTAGCTGCCCGCGGTGGCGGCGCCGGGGCCACAGGAGGGTCTGGCAGTGGGCCGAGTCCCACCCAAAAAAGAAGCCCGAAAACAGCCCCGATCGCGCCGACTATTCCATACTCGATAAGGCGGACAAAACCCATCGTCGGCGTCGCCCCTGAAGGCCGCCGGGGGACAAGCGACGCGATGCGCGATCTTAACGCATTCGCCGCCGGGCCGTTCGGCGCGAACCGATCCATCTTCAAAACCGCCACGACCTTTTCCGTTCTGTATTCGGCCCTCGGGAGGCAAGACTGTAGCGCCTTTTCCGGACCGAGGGGAGCAGAATAAAGGCAGGAAGCCGTCAAATATCAAGCGCTTGGGTTAACTTTTGGATCGGCGCCGAACCAGAGCGCAAGCGAACAAGTTCTATCGGCCGCCTTTAGGCGAGGCGGCCGCAAGATCCTGAGTAACGGTTAAGGGCGCTAGAAGGTGGCCGAAAGCGACGCGGAGACGCTCCTGCCTCTCTCATAGGTATTGAATTCTGTTCGCCCGATTACGCTGGAGTTCTGGAATTCCTGGTGGCGAACGCCGATTAGATTCCGCGCTGCAAGTCCGATTGTAGCCTCCGCCCCGAAAAGCGTCAGATTCTGACGGAATACGGCGTCAAGTTGCACGCCCGGCTGTTCAACGACATCGGGCAGCTCTGAACCAGGAGAGGGAAAACCCCTTTGGAGAATTCGTTCGTCCACCCAGCCGAACAGCAGCGTAAATTGATCGTCGTCGCCTTCCCAACCGAACTGCGCGTTGACGATGTGCTCCGGCGCACCTTGCAGCTGTGCGCCGCCTAGGCCGAATAGTGAAGCGTCGATAAGCCCGCCTGCACCGAAGGGACTGAAGATCAGGTCGCCAGGATCTGCTTGAACCTCGGAGTTCGTGTAGGTGTAGTTGACCGAGAACAGCCAGTCGCGGTTCTGGAAGAACACCGAGTCAAAGGGCATTCTGAATCGAGTGCGGTATTCCGCTTCTCCGCCGAACAGGCGGGCGCTCGGCGAATTGATAAATGTCGTATCAAACTGGAAAGTCGAAGTGTCGAACTGAATCTCCTCGATCGGATCCTCGATTTTCTTGTAGAAGCCCGCCAGAGTCGTGAATTGGTTTCGCCCCAGATAGTACTCGATGCGCAGGTCATAGTTGGTGAGTTTCGAATCGATCAGACCGCGGTTTCCGCGATACTGGCGTTCTGATTCGGGGTCGAAATAGGTAGACGCCGCAAGCTCCCTGAATTGCGGACGGGCGATTGTCTGCGAATATCCGAGTCGCAGTTGAAGATCGTCGGCGAAATTCCACGTTATTGTTGCGGAGGGCAGCCAGTAATCGTTGTCCAGCAGCGAAGAATTGCCGGCGACGCCGAACCGGCTAAACGTGTTCACCGTTTGCTGAGCGGTTTCATAACGAACGCCGACGGATGCCCGCACAAGTGGAAGAATTTCCGCATCAGCGGAGAAGTAACCCGCATGGACGGTGAGCTCGCCATTGTAGTTGTCATTGATCGTGCTGTTTTCTTGCAGAACGAAACGAGCTGGATCGATGTTATCGGGGGAAAACAGGAAGTCCGGCCGCGCCGCTTGCACGTCAAGCGGCAAAGAGTTTCCGCCGACGAACTGTAGCGCAAGCAAATTGAACTCTCGGTCGGTATCCGAATAATCGTAACCCGCCGCGAAAGTCGCTTCGCGAATTGATGTCAATGGAAAAGTATAGCTTACGTTTGCGCCCCCGCTCCAGATCGTGTCCGCCAGATCGGAGAAGTTGATGCGGTATTGATTCGCTTGATTATATAGCGGCTGGCCGGAAACCGGATCGGGAAACCGGCGCAATGTCCTTTCGTATGGCGCGTCCCTGGTCGAGCGGGCGTAGGCGCCGCGCCAGTTGAAACCGAAGTCGTTGAACCTGTGCTCGCCAACAAGCTGGCCCATGACGAGATCGCGCTCGTAAAAACCCGAGAATTCATCAAAGACCTGACCGTCGCTGGTCGGCGCGTTGAAATCCAGCCCTTGGTCGATTTGCGCCTGCTTTGACGAGGTGTGGATGTAAAGGCCTGTCGCTGTCAGCGAGTGCTCCTCCCATCCGAGAGAAGCGGAAACGAGCCCATTGACCGTGACATCCAGCGTCGTTTCCGTCGTGTCGAAATCGTCTCCGATCTGGTTGCCGGCGGTCGTCACCCGTTCCGCACGCTCGGTTATCCAGTCCTGCCTATAGCCGACAGTGCCGATGAGGCCGAAAGTCGCGCCGCCAAAAACGTTGTCCTTCGACAGACCGCCCTCGACGCCAGCCTCAAGATTGGGTCCTAGCGCGCCTTCCTGAAGCACTGACAGCGGTGAATTGGTCAGGCTTTCGCCGACAGCTTCGATTTCCGTCGGCGACAGCGAATTGAGCGGCGTTTGCGTGTCCAACAGCGTTTGCAACGGGGCAGGCGTCGACCGTGTGCCGTCGTCGTACCCCAGCCAATCCAAGTCTCCGCCGGAAACGAAGATGCCGTCGCGGGCCGTCGTCTCAAAATTCGCGCCGACGCCAGCTCTCAGGGTCAGATAACTCTCTCCTGGATCGCGCAGCGTCCTGAGATCGATGACGCCGCCGCCAAATTCTCCAGGGTAGTTAGGAGAGAAGGTCTTCTGCACGGTAGCGCCGTCGAGAATCCCGGCCGGGAACAGGTCGAGCGGAACCGTACGGCGCAGCGGCTCTGGGCTAGGCAGCGGAGAACCATTCAGCAGGGCCGACGAGTAGCGATCGCCCAGGCCGCGAACGAACGCGAATTTGCCCGATACGACGTTCAAGCCTGACAAGCGCGTAAGCGCCAGAGCCGCGTTATCGTCGCCGGTACGGGCGAGATCTTCTTTGGAAAGGAAGGACGCGACTTGCGAAGTCGCGCGCTGCGGCTCAGGAATGAAGCGGCCGCGGACGACGATTTCGTCGCCAATTGACGAGGTGTCAATTTCGGCTGACGGCTGCGACTCTTCCTGCGAATACGCCGCCGAAGGCGAAAGAGCGGCGGTGCTCGTCATCAGTGCGAGAGCTAGTCTAAAGCGCTTTATCATTTGGTCACCCCAAGAAACGGATCGCTTATGAAGCGGCGGCCCGGAAGCTTCGCGCCGCCGATGCTATAGAGTCAGCAGTCGCTGCCGGCCTCCAAGCCGCAGGTCCATCCGGCCCACCAACGATCTGAGGCATCGCGGACGGCCCCGATGTAGGTGACTGGCATGAAGAACGACCCGAGCGTCGTCACGTCGAACGGCGTGCGCGCGGTTTCGTTCGCACCGTTGATGAATGTTGAAATCAGGGTGTCCGCTATCGCAGTCGAGTTATTCAGATCCGCCCCAACAGACGCGGCAGCAGCGGCGGAGTCTGAACCGGAGCTGGGCGTCAGTCCGCCGACGCAATCGAACAACACCGAATTGAAACGCGGATCGGCGGCGGCGTTGAAACCGGCGACGCCGTCTCCCGCTGAAGTCTCCCAGCGGAAGCAGGGTTGGCCGTATGATACCACGCCGTTTACGTATTGACCGCGCGTTCCGGTATTCAAACGCCAGGCGTTCGAGCGGTTGCCGACAAAGGTGAAATTCGAAACACGCGCATCTGAGAACGGCGGACCGACATTCGGGGTCACGCTTGACGCCTCAACGATGTTATCGCCGATGACGGAATTTTGGATAACAATAAGGAATTGCAGACCGCCGTTCCAGCCGTTGTCGGTGTCGAGTGAGTCGTCTTTATTTCCAGTGAGTACGACGTTTCGAAGATTTACGGTGCCGCCGAAGATTTCAATGCCATCGTCTTCATTGTTGTGAACTTGGACATTCGACACCTCGGTAGCGGAGCCAATGCCCGCGAGAGTTATGCCGTTGAGCTCGTTGCCGGCCGAGTTGATGGCGAAACCTGCAAACTTGACCTGCGTGAAGCGGATTGACCCCGAGTCATCATTTGCGAGCGCCCCGCCGTAAAGCGCGTCAGGGCTCGTCACGCCTTCAACCGCGTTCTGGCAAGCCGCTGTTCCGGGGATTGCGCCGCCCGTGTTGCACCGGTTGATCGGCGCCCTACCGAGGACGACGAGTCCGCCCCATTCCGCCGTGTTGTCGTTGTCATTGCGATTGGGGTCAGTGACATCAGGCAGCGAAGTCATGATGACCGGATTGGCGGCGGTTCCGTTCGAAAAAATCTGCGAGCCGCGATTCACAACGATGTAGTCTGCGCCGCTATTGCCAAAAACGGTCACGCCGGATTCGATCGTCAAGGACGCAGGATCGCCTCCGACCTCAGTTCCATCGGCGCCGATGTCCACGCCGACATCAATGCGACCGTTGATGTGGTAAAGACTTCCGCGCGTCAGGCGGATATCAGATGTGATTACGCCGGTGAGCGAACACACACGAACCCCGTTAATGCTGCCGCCTGTGTCTGTAGTCCCGGTCGGGCAGGCCGACGGCGGGAAAAGGGCGAAAGTCCACCCGGCCGCCCAGTTGCTTGTTTCCGTCTCAGTCGGTCCGAAGGCACCGGCATATGGAGCGGCGGCGAAGAACGATCCCAGCGAGGTCACGTCAAACGGCGTAACAGCCGCTTCATTCGGGCCTGGAAACAATCGGGCCGCCAGCGAGCTCGGCCCTTGGATGTTGTTCGGGTCGGCGCCGACCGACGCCGTCGCAGTCGCCGTATCAGAGCTGCCGGTCGTCAATCCAGCGTTGCAGTCAAACAGGACGGAATTGAACCGGGGGTCGAACGACGCGCTAAAGCCAGAGACGCCGTCACCAGCCGTTGTTTCCCAGCGGAAACACTGGGCGCCGTAATCGACAACCCCGTTCACATATTGACCGCGCGTACCTGTATTGAGGCGCCAAGCGTTTGAGCGGTTTCCAACAAATGTGAAGTTTGCAATCCGCGCGTCCGAAAACGGCGGACCTACGTTCGGAGCGACGCTCGAAGCCTCGACAATATTATCGCCGATGTCCGGCGCCTGGACCGCTACAAGGAACTGCACATTGCCGTTCCACCCGTTATCCGTGTCGAAGCTGTCGTCCTTGTTGCCGGTCAGCACGATGTTCCGGAGGTTCACCGTGCCGCCGAACATCTCGATGCCGTCGTCTTCGTTATTGTGAACCTGGATGAACGCAACTTCCGTTTCGCTGCCGACGCCCGCAAACGTAATCCCGTTCAGTTCGTTGCCCGCCGAGTTGATCGCAAAGCCCGCGAAACGAACTTGAACGTACTCCAGCTTGCCGCTGCGATCATTTGCGATGGCGCCGCCATAAAGCGCGTCGGGATTTGTCACGCCTTCGACAGCGTTCTGGCAGGCGGCCGTACCGGGAGTCGCTCCGCCTGTATTGCAGCGATTGATCGGCGCGCGGCCGAGAATAACAAGGCCGCCCCATTCGGCGGTCAGTGATCCGCCAAGATCGTTTGCAGGGTCGCTGTCCGCTTGACGATTAAGGTCGTTCGCGCTTGTGAATATGATCGGCGAGGCAGCCGTGCCGTCGGCGACAATCTGCGAACCGCGATTGACCACGATATAGTCGGCGCCCGAGCTTCCGAATAGAATGACGCCCGGCTCAACGGTCAGCGTCGCGCGCGCCCCTCCCGATTGTGTTCCATCGGCGCCGATGTCGACGCCGACATCGACTCGGCCGTTGATGCGGTAGGCGACGCCGCTAACGGCCGGCAGCGTGAGATTGGAGAGTATTGTTCCGGAAATATTGCACGTCGTAAGGCCGCCAACGGGCGCCCCAGTTGCGAAGCCAGTCGGGCAGACGCCGGAACCGCCCCCGCCTCCTCCGCCGCCGCCTCCGCCGCTCGGCGGGGTTCCGGGGTTAGATGCGCCCGGCGAAGTGATGGTCTCGCCTTGCGTGCAAGCGGCGAGCGCCAGCGCCGCGCCGGCGGATATCAAAACTGATCTGGTGTGACCGAAAATGCGCATGAGGTACGACCCCCGAATGTTTGCTAGGGCTTCAACAACCGAAATCACGGCGCCCTACGCGCCGCCGACGGCCGGGCTGCTATCGACACGCCATGACAGACCGGTGACTGAATTCTTGCAGTTTTGTGAAGCGGAAGAACGCGCAATGGATGCGTCAGCGCATTGATTGCGCGCAGATTTCAATTCATTCAACGCTTGCGATAAGTTGCGGCATGCGGCATTCGCGACTCGCGCAAATTCTGATGACTTTGGGAGCCTGATCTCGTGGCTGAAAGTGTCCTTCTTGCCACGATTTTCCTCGCCGGCCTGACCGCGGGAAGTTTTGTCAACGTTGTTATTTATCGCGGCCCGGTCTTGTGGAAGCTGGTGGAATCTCCGACGCGTGGCGACCTCACCTCGCCTCGCTCCTATTGCCCCGCGTGCAAGACTCCGTTGCGCGTGGGTAATTTGATTCCAATCTTAAGCTTTGCCTTTCAGCATGGTCGATGCTCGTCCTGCGACGCGAAGATTTCCGTTCGATATCCCATTGTCGAAGCGATGAGCGGGGTTGGAGCTCTGCTTTCCGTTGCGACGTTCGGCTGGACTGCTGCCGCATTCCTTGCTGCGATCGCCGCCTTGATGCTTGTCGCACTCGCATTCATTGATCTTGAAACGGGTTATCTACCCGACGCGCTCACCTTTCCGCTCGCTGGTCTTGGTCTTTCCGCCAACGCATTTGGCGTTTTCGCGTCGCTGACGGACGCGCTGATCGGCGCCGTGGCCGGTTATCTTGTTTTCTGGGCCGTCGGCGCGATCTATCGCCGCCTGCGCATGCGCGAAGGCCTGGGGCTCGGCGACGCGAAACTGCTCGCCGCTATCGGCGCATGGACGGGTTGGTTTTACCTGCCAACGATCGTGCTTGTCGCGGCGGTCGCAACGCTTGTGTTCGCTTTCGCTCGGCGCGCTGCGACGCCAGATGACGCGGCGCCGTTCGGACCTGGACTCTGCGCTGCCGGTTTTGCAGCGCTTTTCTTTGGCGAACGCCTGTTCACAGCCCTTTGAATTCGGGCTTGCGTTTTTGCATCAGCGCCATGACGCCCTCGCGGCAATCTTCAGACGCAATTGCAGTTTTTTGGAGCATGGCTTCCAGCGCCATAGCATTGCGTAGGCCGGCTTGCGCCGCCGCACGAAAGGCGCGCTTAGTCAAATTCATCGCAATCGGCGCACGCATCGCAATTGAGCGGGCCCAGTCGATCGCGTTGGAGACGACGTCGGAATTTGGTACGACCCTGTTGACCAGACCAAGCGCCAGGCAGCGCTCGGCGGTAATCTTCTCGGCCTCGATGGCGAGCTGATACGCGCGTGCGTATCCCACTTCCTGCGTCAGCAGCCATGATATCCCGCCATCGGGTACAAGACCGATATTCGCAAAGGCGCTCATCAAGTAAGAATCAGCGCCCATTACACGAAGATCGCAGGTTAGCGCCAGCGTCATCCCGATCCCGGCGGCCGGTCCATTGATCGCCGCAATCACCGGCTTGTCGCAAGCCTGGATGATCGAAAGGAAAGCGCCATACTCTGCATTGAGAACGTCCTCGACTGTCCGGGTTCCGGACACATCAGTCACGTCTGCGCCGGCAGAAAACCCTCGTCCCTCGCCGGTAATGATGTACGCCCGCACCGCCTTGTCAGCGGAAGC
Source organism: uncultured Caulobacterales bacterium (assembly GCA_964578685.1). GTDB lineage: Bacteria > Pseudomonadota > Alphaproteobacteria > Caulobacterales > Parvularculaceae > Amphiplicatus. Next base: position 3,410 of record CAZOEB010000034.1, on the reverse strand, counting down.
CTTCGCCACGGCGTCGATAAGGTCGCTGCGCATCTCGGCGTTGAAAGCGTTCAAGGCCTGCGGCCGGTTCAGGGTGATGAGCGCGACAGCTTCATCCTTCATCTCGTAGCGGACGGTCATGACTGGCGATCTTTTACTGCTTCCCGGCCATTGTCGGTCTTCCCATCGTCGCCGCCAAGGGCGGGTTGCAGTTCCTTCCCCCCCTCGTAAAGGCTATCAGGGCCGCGACGCTTGGGAGTCCGCAAATGAAATCCTTATCCGACAACCGCTTTTTTCGCGAGAATTGTTATATCGACGGCCAGTGGGTCGGCGGGGCCGATCGTATCAACGTGAACAATCCGGCGACGGGCGAGATTATCGGCTCAGTCCCAAGGCTCGGTCGAAAGGAGACCGCCCAAGCTGTTGACGCCGCGCATGTTGCGTTCCTCCTGTGGCGTGAGAAACCAGCGGCGGAGCGCGCCGACATCTGCCGCAGATTCTATCAGGCCCTGATGGATAATCAGGATCCGCTGGCGCGAATCCTGACGATCGAGATGGGAAAATCCCTCCGCGAAGCGAAGGGCGAGGTCGCCTACGCCGCCGCCTTCTTCAAATGGTTCGGCGAAGAGGCGCGGCGGATCTACGGCGACGTCATTCCCTCTCCGTGGGCCGACACGCGGATCATCGTGACGAAAGAGCCGGTCGGGGTTGTGGGCTCGATCACCCCTTGGAATTTTCCGACAGCCATGATCGCAAGGAAGGCGGCCGCTGCGCTTGCGAGCGGGTGCACGATCGTCGCCAAACCGGCCAGCCAGACGCCTTTTTCGGCGACAGCCTACGGCGTCATCGCGGACGAAGTCGGCGTGCCGAAGGGCGTCATCAACATCATCACGGGTTCGGCGGCCGCAATCGCTGACGAGATGTGCGAGAATCCAAAAGTCAGAAAAATCACGTTCACCGGCTCAACGGAAATCGGCAAGTCGCTCGCCTCCAAGGCGATGCAATACATGAAGCGCGTATCGATGGAGCTTGGCGGCAATGCGCCTGTCATCATCTTCGACGACGCCGATCTCGATCGCGCGGTCGAAGGCGCTATGATCTCGAAATATCGTAATTCCGGCCAGACTTGCGTGTGCGCGAACCGCATCCTGGTGCAGGCCGGAATCTATGACCGTTTCGCAGAAAAGTTCGCCGCCGCGGCTAAGAAACTCAAGGTCGGCGATGGGCTGGAAGAAGGCGTCGATCAGGGGCCGCTAATCGACGACGGCGCGGTGCTGAAAGTTGAACAGCACATCGAAGATGCGACTTCGAAAGGCGCTACAGTGATTGCAGGCGGAAAGCGTCACGCAAAAGGTCTTTCCTTTTTCGAGCCGACAGTGCTCCGCGACGTCACGCCGGCGATGCTGATAGCCAATGACGAGACCTTCGGCCCGGTCGCGCCGCTCTTCAAATTCGAAACCGAAGAGGAAGCGATCAAGATGGCGAACGACACCGAATATGGGCTTGCCTCCTACTTTTTCACCAAGGATCTCGCGCGCGCCTTCCGCGTGATGGAGAAACTTGAATACGGCATGGTCGCGATCAACGAAGGCATCCTATCGACCGAGGTCGCGCCTTTCGGCGGGGTCAAGGATTCAGGGCTCGGCCGCGAGGGATCGAAATATGGGATCGAAGATTACGTCCATACGAAATATGCCTTGTTCGGCGGGCTCAAAGCCTGACGGATCGGTCATCTTAACCTTTCATTAACGATTGCGAATCACTTTGCCAGTCTCCGGGCGTCTCCCGGCGGGCGATCTACGGGGCGGGGCATGTCGAGGGCGAAGAGCCTTTCAGTAGAAGAACTGTTCCAACAACTCGGCGAAACGCCGATGCGGCGGCGCGCCCGCGCCGACAGCCTCTTCAGACGGCTGCGCGAAACGGAAGAAGATGAGTTTCTGGGCGCCTTCATTCGCGCCCCCAAGCCCCGCAACATAGATACCGCGCGGAAAAAGTCCCAAATCTAGGGCTCTTTTTGGCAAACTTGACCATCCGGCAGTCACCGGCGCACTCTTTCGTTGGGGCGACGGCGGGTAGTTCTGATGCGTTCTTGGTGGTTCGGCTCGGTTATCGGCGTGCTGGCCCTCGGCGGCTGCGCCTCAGATCCTGATCTCTTGGTCAGCGATCTTCAACTTTCGGCGGGAGCGGTCTCGCCGGGTGCGCCTGTGACCGTTCGCTCAGAGATCACAAACGCGGGCGACAAACCGGTGGCGGACGAATTCGGCGCTCCGATCTCGGCCAGCGTGGATATCGGGCTGTTCGCACGCCAAGACGACCCTTCAGCGTTCAGGCCACTGTCGGCTTGGTCGCTGCCTGGCGACTATCCGCTTGGCCCTGGGGAGGAGGTCTGCCAGGAGCAGACGGTGCTGGCGCCGACTGGCCTCAAGGCAGGGCCCTACTTCATCTGCGCGGATGCCGATGCGGAAGACCTCGTCGATGAGAAAGATGAGGGCAACAACCGGCGTTGTGCGCAGCTTTCAATTCTTGCGGGGCCGCTGACCCGCCCTGACCTCATCATTGAGCAGGTCAAGGCGCTTGGCCATGAACTGGCGAGCGCAAAAGTTTCGGTCCGCGTAAAAAACGTCGGCGAAGCCCCAGCCGCGGAATTTCCGGTCATGGCCTTCTTGCGTTGGCCGAGGAGGCCAGTGCTTTTGACCGCATGCCCTCTGACCGAGGCGCAACGCGTCGCCGGATCGCCGCCTGCTTGCGGGGGGCTGTGGTCGAGGCAGGTCTTGCCGCCTGGCGGCGCCGTTGAATGGATCGGCTATCTCACATTTGGCTTCGGCGGATCTAACGTGACCGTCACGCCTGTCGGTCCCTCAAATCCCCAAGTGACCCGCGAGACGGTCGACTTCATGGCCGACGGCTGCTTCGCGCCCACGGATCAGGAGCCCCTGCCCCGCTGGTGCCGCGTCGATGAGATCGATGAAATCAACAACTTCGCGGAAAAGACCATTCGAGTGAAGTAACGGCCGGAGTCGCCTTCAAGCTGCCTATTTCTTCGGCAGCAAGCAGACTTGGCCGCTCCGCCAGGGCGAAAGATAGGTCGGCGTCCCAAGCCTCGCGATCGTGGCGTGATAAAATTCGCGCTGGGCGTCATGAACGATCATGAGGCCGCCGCGTTCTAGCAGTTCCCATCCGACCGCCATGCAAAAATTCCGTGCCCGCCCGTCAACGAAGATGCAGTCGAATGTCAGGCCGAGCGTTGCAGGAAGATCGATATATTCGCTGAAGATTCTTCGATCGGTTTCTGCGCGACGCCGCCAAGCGGCCCGCTTGCCTCGATAAAGGCCGAAAAACTGCGGCGCCGGCTCGGCTTCAGCGCCCTCGCGCAAGAAATAGAAAAGGCGCGGATCGGTCGCGGCCGCCTTTACTTTTTCATACCAAAGCGG
>CAZOEB010000033.1:1686-26503 GCA_964578685.1 uncultured Caulobacterales bacterium | reverse complement strand
AGAACGGCGAAGGCGTGTCGCTCGACACGCTGATCCGCGTCATGATCGCCTTGGGGCTCGCCGACCGCTTCGACGTGCTGCTCCCCGATCCCGCGATCCGGCCGATCGAGCGCATTCGTCAGGGCAAGGAACGACAGCGAGCGCGGCGAAAATCGAAGCCTGCCGCCAAGCCCTGGCATTGGAATGACAAAGGCGATAGCCGATGACCGATGCGCGCGTCATCCTATGGGGCCGCGAAATCGGCGCCGTGTCCTGGCTCGTCGATCGCGAAATCGGCGTCTTCCAATATGCGCCGGAATTCGTCGGTAGCGGCATTCAAGTCGCGCCGCTGATGATGCCGCTGCGTGAAGCGCCGTATGAATTCCCCGGCCTGCCGCGCGACGCCTTCAAGGGACTTCCCGGCTTGCTCGCCGATTCACTTCCCGACAAATTCGGCAATGCGGTGATCGATGCCTGGCTCGCCGCGCAAGGGCGTAACCCCGAAAGTTTCAATCCGGTCGAACGGCTCTGTTACATCGGTGCGCGCGGCATGGGCGCCCTCGAATTCGAACCGGCGATTCTCGGCAGCCCGACGCGGGGACGGAAGCTCGAAGTCGCGGCGCTCGTCGATCTCGCGAATAAAGTGCTCAATGACCGCAAGTCGCTCGCCGGAACGCTCGGCGGAACCCAAGACGCGAAAGCGATCGAAGACATCATCCGCGTCGGCACCTCGGCCGGCGGCGCGCGCGCCAAAGCGATCCTCGCCTGGAACGAGGCGACCGGGGAATTCCGGTCAGGGCAAGTGAAAGCGGGCGAAGGCTTCACTTACTGGCTCATGAAATTCGACGGCGTTTCCGGCAATCGCGACCGCGAGCTCGCCGACCCGCAAGGCTTCGGCCTCATCGAATATGCCTATCACCTTATGGCGTTGGACGCCGGCGTCGACATGGCGCCCTGCCACCTCCATCGCGAGGGCGGACGCGCGCATTTCATGACGAAAAGATTCGACCGAACCGATCAAGGCGAGAAGCTGCACATGCAGTCGCTCGCCGCCATGATGCATTTCGATTTCAATCAGCCGGACGCCTATTCCTATGAACAGGCGCTGCAGACCATCCGGCGCCTCCGCCTGCCAATGGCGGATGTCGAACAGCAATTCCGGCGCGCCGTCTTCAACGTGATCGCCGGCAATCACGATGACCACGTGAAGAACATCGCCTTCCTGATGAACAAGGCGGGCGAGTGGCGGCTGTCGCCGGCTTTCGACGTCGCCTATTCCTACAACCCCTCTGGCGCGTGGACGAGCCGCCACCAGATGAGCCTCAACGGCAAGCGCGACGGCTTCGGCGTCGACGATTTGATCGCGCTCGCAGAGACAGGCGGGATTAAGCCCGCAAAAGCGCGTCGCATCCTCGAAGAAGTGGACGCGTCAGTCGGCAAATGGAGCGATTTTGCGGAAACGGCGGGCGTTGATGACGAAACCCGCGAGCGAATTGGCGCTTCGCATCGGCGGCTGGGCGAGATGATGGCGTGATATTTATCGAAGCTGAGTGGGCTCCAAGGGCGGATCCCAAATGTGCCGTCAAAGACTGTTAACGGTCACCTGCTCGCGCCGACCATTATCTCTGCAGGATTCGTTGACCATAGCGCATCCCGGCTGCCAACCCGACATAATTCGCCAATAGGATTTCCATCCGACAAGAGCCGCAATCCGACATTATGCTAGTGCTCGTTCTAGGCGCATTTTTCGGTGCGGCCAGTCCGGCATAACGCGCGTTAGTAGTTCAAAGAACTGCGGTCCGTGGTTCCGGTGAATTAAATGACAGAGTTCATGAGTGATTACGTAGTCGATACCGTCAATAGGCCCCTGAACTAGGCGCACGTTTAACGTCAAGACATCCTTGCCGCTCATTGAGCCCCAACAGCTTCTTAAATTCCGAATTCTCAAGTCAGAGGGACTTACGATTTCTGGATCGGGAAATCGGCTGAGGCACCCGATCAGTCTCGCCTCGAACTTGGTCTTCGCCTTCTCCCGATACCATGTTTCGAGAAGTGCTCGGGTCAAATCCGGAGACTCAGGCTCATTGGATTGGACTACTAGTCGTCCGCGATAAAGCCTTACTCCTTTTTGGCCGCGACGAGTAACTGAAAGCCTGTATTGGCGACCAAGGTAAAGGTGGGTCTCGCCGGCAAGGTATTTTTTGGGTGGCGTTTGAGGATGAAACTGCTCAAAGAACAGTTGCTGGCGCCGTACCCATGACGCCCGCTTTCTGAGCTTGGCCTCAACCAAATCAAATGGTGCGTCGATGGGCGCAACAACGGTCACGCTCTTGTCAGCTTCGACCGCGATTTCTAACGTTTTCCTTTGCCTCCGCTCCAGGCGGAATTCAATTTCATGCTTTCCATATACGATACGTCGACGCTGAGCGGTCATCCAGGAAATCTCACTCTTGCAAGACCCATGATGCGTTGCTCCAAGTCGTCGACCATTTCCAAAGACAAATCCAAATCTCGTTCATCACGTAAGACATCAAAGAAAAAATCATCAATGGCATTCCGCATGCGGTTTTGAGCGATATCATTCGACCAAACGCCAACGATGTGATGCTGTTTGATGATATCGATAATGGAACAGGCGATTTCGGCTATCGCTGTATCCGACAACCTCAAGTCATTTAATTGGGAGAGGCTGGCTTTCAGTAAGCCATAGAAGGCTTGCGAATCATCGTCATCACGGATGGATTCCGGTAGAGCGCCACCGCGGTCCTTCTTTGCAATCTTGGTAGCGATATCGACAATGCTCTGGAGATAGTCGCGCTCGGACAAACGCCGCTCGCGATATTGCCGGATTGTTTCATCTAGCATCTCAGAAAAGCGCCGATAGAACGACGGGTCTTCTTCAAGCCGTTCGGAAATTACCTTTCGCGTTGCGCTAGCTATCCGGTCAGCGCGCGAGGCGTTTGAAACTGCGCTATCCTCAACGACCTTTCTTAATGCATCTGGGTCGTTGATATTCACGGCCTCTATAATTGTTTCCGCTGGAAGCGCGACGACATGATCATCCAAGAGCTTTTGAATTTTTGGTTCGAACTCCCTAATTGAAACAGTCTCCTGAAAGCGCAGTTGCACGGAACGCTTCAGCTCTGAGAACTGCTTATAATCATTCTTGAACTCCCGGATTTTGATATCGTCGAAAACATCCAAGAGTTTTTCGGAAGACATCGAAATATGCAGGCAGCGCCCAAACGCGCTTAGGCGCTCGTAGAAATCATCGCGGATCGCTTCATCAGCCAGAAATTGTTCGAGCTGCTCCATATCCTTCTTGTTGCGCACCGGCTTGAAGAGTTCCCAAAGCTGATTATGGAGTTGCGCCAGTTTTCGAATTTCTTCGCGAACGTCATGTACAGTACCGGCGATATCGTCGCGGTCGTAACCATGAAAGGCGGAGTAAGTGCTTAGCGCCTTGTCCAACTCGCCGAGAAGCCCTTCGTAGTCTATCACAAACCCGAATTTCTTTTCTTTCTCATCGTCTTCGAACAAGCGGTTCACGCGAGCGATTGCTTGCAAAAGATTGTGCTCTCTGAGCGGCTTACAGATGTAAAGGACGGTATTTCGGGGCGCATCGAATCCGGTAAGAAGCTTTGATACCACAATCAGAATTTCGGGGTCGCCGGAGCCCTTAAAGGAGCCGATAATTTTCTTGTTATATTCGTCTTCAGTTTCATATCGCTCCATCATTTGTGACCAGAACTTTCGAACCAGGTCTTTTGACTCTTTGTCGTGCTCTTCGTTTCCCTCGTTATCGCTCGGCGGCGAGATTACGATTTCGCTCGTTACATGGCCGATTTCGTCGAGCACTTCTTTGAAGCGAATGGCGGCTGCTTTGGTCGGCGCCACGAGCTGCGCCTTAAACCCGGTTCCTTGCCAGAATTGACGATAATGTTCTGAGATATCGAACGCCTTGGCGCGAATCGCCTGACCGGTCTTGGCGAGCGCGCTCATCGCGGAGAACTTGCGCTTTAGGTCAGCCTTCTGCTTATCGGTCAGGCCTTCGCTTATCTTGTCGAACCAACGATCAATTCCATCGCCAGTGATTTGCTGCTCGACCAGGCGGCCCTCATACAGCAGCGGCACGACGGCACCGTCGGCGACAGCCTCATCGATTGCGTATTTGTGAATGAGGCCGCCAAAGGTCGAAAGGGTATTCTTCTCTTTTTTGAGAAGAGGCGTTCCTGTGAAGCCAATGTAGCAGGCCTTCGGTAGTAGGCGGCGCATCTTCATTGCGAAGAGGCCGTGCCCGCCGTGACGGCCTGTCTGCGTGCGATGGCTTTCATCTACCAGGACGAAAATATTAGCGTCGTCGTCTGGCGTCGCCTTTGCATTCATCGCAGTATCGAACTTGTTGATGATGGTGGTGATGAGCGGCGTTCTGTTCTGAATAAGCTCAAGCAAGTTTGATCCGCTCGTCGCGCGCACCGGCGTCAACTCACAGGACTTGAAAGTATCCTTGATCTGCTTGTCGAGGTCGTCACGGTCGGTGACGATGATGATGCGCGGGCTTTTGATGGAGGGTTCCAGGGCGAGCGCGCGGCCGAGCATGACCATTGTAAGCGACTTGCCGGACCCTTGCGTATGCCAGATGACGCCGCCCTTGCGCACGCCCTTTAAGTCGAACTGCGTAACGCGGCGCATCGCCTCTTTGATGCCGAAATATTGGGGATGCCGCGCGATCTTGCGCATCCCCCCTTCGAAGACGGTGAAGCCGCGAACGAGGTCAAGAAGGCGTTCGGGGCGGCACAGGCCATAGATCGTCCGGTCCTGTTCGGTGACTTCCCGGCGGCCTTCCGACATGAGCGCGTCGAAATAGGCCTTGGCGCCGGCGAAATCGCCGGAGAAGACCGCCGCTTCCTCAGCGAAACCCATTGGGCTGTTCACAAGGCCGGCGAGCGGGTCGCTTGTGACGCTGGACCCCGCTTCCGGCGGCGGCGCCACCGCTGCGAAGACGGCTTCTTTGGCACCGGCGCCGATATCGCGCATCGAAACATCGGATATGAGCGCGTCTGTATCTTCCTCGTCTCGCCAGACCTGCCAGAATTTCTGCGGAGTACCGACTGTCGCGTAGAGCGCTTCCGTCCGCTTCATGGAGATGAGAAGCTGCGCGAAGTGAAAGAGGTGCGGGATGTTCTCTTCGCGCTGATAGCCTATGAGCTGGCTACCGGCCTTTTTGATATCTTCCGTCGGGCGCTTGTTTTCGATAACGACGAAGGGGATGCCGTTTACGAAACAGACGATATCGCATCGCTTGGTTTCGCGGCTTGCCGTCTTCTCGACGGCCATTTCCGCCGTGACGTGGAAGGCGTTATTTCTCGGGTTGTCCCAATCGATATAGCGGAACGAAAAGCTCTTCTGATCGCCTTCCACGTTCTTGGTGATCGTCGTTCCTAGAATGAGCGTGTCGTAGACTTCCTGATTCGTGACTTTGAGACCCTTGATCCGGTCGGGCGTCGGCTTCAGGCGCCGGACCGCTTCATGGGCGTCGGCCGGCTCGAACCGATAGTCTTTGCCTTTGTACGTATAGCGATTGATTTCAAGCAGCTTCTCTTCAAGTACGCCGTCCAGCGTCACGTTGCGCAGCCGCCCGCCGCGCATTCGGAGAGCACCTGCCTGCGACAGCGGCGTATACCCCAGCGCGACCAGCAATTGCAGCGCGGGGATTTGCGACTGAGGCTTTTCGGCTGCGATGAAGGTCATAAGCTAGACTTTATGCGGGTCGCTTCGAATTTGAGACGTAGCCATTTCCGGTAAGCGGCCCATTGAAGCGATCTTCAGCTAAAAACTTCAAGAGCGCCTTTGCGTCTCGATGAATGGCTGGCATAACGACCCGGTTATTTCGCACAGTAACGTTGAGGCCGGTCCTGCGCGCCGCAGCTGCAATCTGACCCGCCGTCTTGTTTTGAAGGACGCCGCTACTGACAACCGAAGTAATGAGCTTTCTCGAAACCTGATTAGTCATTTCGACAAAAGCGTCCTCATCCGCGATATCGAACAATGCGTTTGCAGCAAAGTTCCGCGTCTCCTGTTCCGTCGCCGCGCGATAAACGTCCAGCAAAGGAATGATCGTCCGAAGCTCGAAGTCGCTTCTAAATTTTATGACCCCGTCTTGAATGATAGCTGTCAGCGCCGTGTTCAGACTAAAAGCCGGTTCCTGCAATTCTCGGAATGCATTTTGGGCGTGAACCAGAGCGAATCCTCGCCGCAAGTTTTGGCGGGGCATGAACTTCTGAAGCAAGATGCGCTGGTTCGCACCGGCACCCCGGGCGCCCGCCAGCGCCTTGATGTTCTCGCCTTCAAAGTTGGCAATATCGATCCTAGGCACCGCCGCAGCATTGCCGGCGACTATCGTTCGAATTTGCGTTGCCTCAGGCGTCACATCGACAGTCAGCACTTCATCATCGTCGGGCTTGTAGTTACCGCTATAGGCGACCTCAGTCGTAACGCCATGCAAGAAGTCGCGCTCTTGGGTCTGAAACATCTGCCGAATTGCATGTTGAACGTTTTGGTTCAGCGGGATTCGTTTAACAACTACGGCGCCATTGTCATGGCAAATTGCGAATAACGACATTTCATTCCTCCCCAATGTCCATGACAATGTATTCCGTTAGCATCGCTACCTTGAAAGGCTTCCGCGTGTTGCGGACTTCCTTTTTCGTTATGAGCACATAGCTGACGCCTTCCTCTGTGCCGACCTTGTAGAAATGCCATCCCATCAATCCGAGAAGCGGGTTGAAGTGATAGTTGAAGCCAGTGCCGACAACGATCGCAAAAATAAAGATGATCGGGGCGATGACCTTCCAGTTGAAGTCATCGAATTGCGCCGTAAACAGAGGAAGTATGTAGAGCAGGAGGAATGCAATATTTTCTCGGTCAGCCGCCTCAACGTGGGTGACGCGAAATTGCATCTCCTCCAATTCGCCGCGGATGTACTGAAGAAACCACAAACAGAGAGCCACCAGGCCGACGCATACGCCCGCGAGGGCGGCAGCGGACATATATCTTCCCTCCGTCACGGCCACGTAGGAATAGGTGAGCGCCACGGGGGCAATCGCAGTCGCAGTCAACAATACCTTTGCAAATTTATTCAGCACTTATCCTCCACTCGCCGGTCAGGAGCTTTTGCATCAGTCCGCGTTTTTGGCGTTTCAGAGAGTCGATTTCTGCCGTAAGAGCGTTACGCTCGATTTCCATTGTTCGCAGCACCTCAGCGATGGCTCTTTGTTCGGCAAAGGTAGGAACTGGGAACGGCAGCTTTGAAAACTCGCTCCAGCGAAGACTCCCCCTTCGATCAACGGACGCGCTGGTGCTGACTTCGAATATATGCCGGTAGAGTTCTGTTTTGAGCACAGCGAAGGCGTAATCGGGGTCGACCTTGTCGGACGCAAACCGGAACACTGTATAGATTGGGCTGACGATACCGACCTCGGCCAGGTTCTGAAGCCCGATTGAGCCTTCCTCGACGTGATTGCTAGGAAAGCCGAAGTCACCGCGCCAGATTTTTTTGTAGCTCGAAAGATCGGCGCTGAAGACCTGCTTTTTGAAATATTCAAGCGACCGGACGAAGCCGTCGTATTTCGAGCATGAGAGAACCTCGAATTGGTCCGCGTCGGCGTTCCGCTCCGAAATCTCCTTGGCCAGCGTGCCGATGGGTTTGCAGCCCCAGGAAGCAGGAAGCGAGAACCAACGGTGCTGCGCGACTTCATCCGTGGTGCGGAAACGGTCGAGTTGCCGCGTCCCAAAGACAAGCGAGTGAGTGAGGGCGCGTTGTCGGCGCAGCTTCGCCGTGCGCAGCGCGACCAGCTTCTTGATGGCCTCATCCCAGGTCTGGAGGATTTCGGCGATCTTCCGTTGCTCCGGAAGCGGCGGAAGCCGCACCTCGATTGTCTCTAGGTCCGGCCGATTGATTTTTGGGAGACCTGTTCGGAAGGACCTAGCGGTAGCGTCTGCTACAAACCTTTCGCTCGTCAACAAATAATATAGGAACAGCCGGTCTACAGAACGTTCCGATTTCGGCCAAATAGGGTAAACGTCTGCACTGCAAAGCCCAGAAAAGTCGGGTAGTGCGACTTTGTTTAAGTTAGGGCGAATCTTTGAGTACAAAATAGCGTTCGCATCAAATGCGTACTTGCCCGAGATAAGGCCAATGTTGGCGGCAGATTGGAGAGAGTCCTTATTGAGGCCCCCTCCCGACTCTATGTTTTCAGGGCCGACGTTTAGGAGATTTGCGTGCTGGTCAATCTTAGGGTCAACTTGCCCAGTGGCAAATCGAATGATGTCGCCAAGCATGAAGTGACCGAATTGCTCAGGCATCCTTTCGACCCTTTTTCTTCGGCTTCGCTTTTTTCACGCCCTCCGCAATCTTCTTCAGCTCATCCACGTCGTCGGTATCGACCCTGGCGCGCTCCGCCTCCTTTCGTTTTCCATCGAATTCGTCATAGCGTTGATGGGCGATCTGTTCGGCGCGCTTCGCCGACAGGCGCCCCGCGTTTTTGAGAACCGGCAGTTCGTTCGACTTCAGGAAATTGTCGAGAACGACTTCCCATTCGGCGAGCTGCATGGTCTGGCGCCGGCTCGCGCGCAGCTCCGCCGTGTCGAGGAACATGGTGACGATGAGGTTCAATTCCTTGATCTCGGCTTCGCCGAGGTAATTCTTCGCGACGGCGACATCGCCCCTGCGCACGCGGGCTCCCTTCCACGTGGTGAGACCCATATTAGGCTTGGTGGCGTCGGCGCGGGCGGCGATCAGCTCCGCCGCCGTGTGGCCAGCGACGGCGTAGAGCATCTTGTTCTGGATTTTGGCGTAGAAGTCCTGAGCGGCGCGCGACTTCGGATCGTAGTCCTCGCTCAGCGCCAGAATGTCGCGAACCTTCTGGTAGAACCGCGCCTCCGACGCGCGGATGTCGCGGATGCGCTCAAGAAGCTCGTCGAAGTAGTCGAATCCGGGGTCTTTGAGGCGGGCGTCGTTCATCACGAAGCCCTTGACGAGATATTCCTTCAGCGTCGTCGTCGCCCAGCGCCGGAACTGCACGCCCCGTTCGGAGCGGACCCTGTATCCGACCGCAAGAATCATGTCTAAGGAATAGCTCTTGAGGGTTCTTTTGACCTCGCGCGCGCCTTCGGTTCGAACTTGTAAGAATTCCTTACAAGTTGCCGAGTCGACCAATTCCTCGTCCGCGTAGATCGCCTTTATGAGCTGGGTAATTGCCTGCGGCGAGGTCTGAAAAAGCGTCGCCATTTCAGCTTGCGTCGCCCAGACCGTGCCTTCGACGGCGCGGAGCTGTATCTCGGCTTCGCCGTCTTCGGTCGTGTAGAGAATGAGCTCGCCTTCAGACATCGACGCCGAGTTCCTTCAGATATTTCGCCATGCGGCCGCGCACCTCGGCGAGTTCGCCTTCGATCTTGTCGATTTCCTTCTGAAGGGCGGCGACATCGATTTCCTCTTCCGGCTCGAACGTATCGACATAGCGCGGGATGTTGAGGTTGAAATCGTTCTCGGCGATTTCTTCCGGGCTCGCCTTGTGTGAATATTTGTCGACTTCCGCGCGCGCGCGATAGGTCGAGACGATCTTCTCCATGTGCTCCGGCCCCAGAATGTTCTGGGTCTTGCCCGGCGTGAATTCGCGGCTCGCATCGATGAAGAGCACGTCCTTGCGCTTTTCGTTGGCGCCGCCGTCTTCGCGCGAGCGGTCGAAAATGAGGATCGCGACCGGAATGCCCGTCGTCGTAAAGAGATTGGCGGGAAGACCGATGACCGCATCTAGCAGGTTTTCTTCGATGAGCGCCTTGCGGATTTTCCCTTCGGCGCCGCCCCGAAACAGAACGCCATGCGGCACGACAACCGCCACGCGCCCCGAGCGGAACTTGGCGATTTCGATCATGTGGGTGATAAAGGCGTAGTCGCCCTTCGACTTCGGCGGCACGCCGCGCCAGTAGCGATTGTAGACATCGGTCGAGGCGTTCTCAGCGCCCCACTTATCAAGCGAGAAGGGCGGATTGGCGACGACGACATCGAAGCTCATCAATTTGTCGCCTTCGATGAGCGTCGGGTTATTGAGCGTTTCGCACCATTCGATATGCGCCGCGTCCTTCGCGTGAAGGAACATGTTCATTCGCGCGAGCGCCCATGTGGCGCCGTTCACTTCCTGGCCGAAAAGGGCATAGTTGTCGGAGCCAATTTCCTCGGCGGCTCGAATAAGCAATGAACCTGAACCGCAAGCCGGGTCGCAAATCGTGTCGCCCGCCTTCGCGCCGGCGAGCTTCGCGAGCAACATCGAAACCGCGGTCGGCGTGTAGAACTCGCCCGCCTTCTTGCCGGCGTCGGAGGCGAATTTTTCGATCAAATAGATGTAGCAATTGCCGATAATGTCTTCCTTGACGCGCGACGGGCGCATGTCGAGCGCGGGCTTGGCGAAATCCTCAAGCAAGTTTTTCAGGCGGCGATTGCGATCCTTGACGCGGCCAAGGTTCGCTTCCGAATTGAAATCGATGTTGCGGAAAACGCCTTCGAGCTTCGCCCGATTAGCATCTTCGATCTTTTCTAATGCGATATTGATTAGCTCGCCGATATTGGCGGCGTCACGCTGCTCATAGAGGTCGTAGAAGCTGGCGCCTTCCGGCAAAACAAACCGCTCGCGCTCAAGCCGGCGCCGGATGCGGACTTCATCGCCTCCGAACTGTTTGCGATATTGCGCAAGGTGATCGTTCCAAAGGTCCGAAATGTATTTCAGGAACAGCATCACAAGGATGTAGTCCTTGTATTGCGCCGGATCGACGACGCCCCGGAAAGTGTCGCAAGCCGCCCAGGCGGCGCGGTTGATTTGATCTTGGGTCAATTCTGTATTCACGACGGATTTCCTTTCCGGGACGCGGACTTTGCCTTGTCGGTCAAAATACGCCGCCAAAGAGTGCTTCGATTCTTTGTCAGTTGATCCGAGAGCTGCTTCTCGCGAGCAATGAGCCCATCGATTTCGACTATCAGGCGCTGAACGGAGAGCGGCGGCAGGTCGAGCGGCAGATTTTCAAGGCTCGCCTTGGAAATCATGCGCACCGTTTGCCCCTGCGCCTCCCGGTCGAGATATGATTGCGCGGGCTCCTGGTTGATGGCCCAGGCGACATAGCCGGGGTCGGCCTTCTGTTCCGTTGGCCTCAGAATAAAGATCGGAAGAGCCGCGAAGACGGGTTCCGCTACCGGGCTCGTGATCGCCGTCGCAGTGTTGAAGGCGCCGCGGGAACGGAAAATGATATCTCCCGGCCGAACTGCGTAGCGGTCGCTAGGTCTTTCGATGTCCAGCTTTTGAAGCTGATCGAAGTCGACTTCGCCGTCGACGCCGACATCCCGAAGCTGAATGACCCGCAAACCGCCAAAATCGGAGGGCTCAAGCTTCCCGCGCGGAGTCAGACCAAGCTGGATATCGCAGATTTCGCCAAGGCGCATAAAATTCTCTGTATGACGGCATACAGATATGCGCGGGGTCTGGTGACGTCAAGGCGTCTGTATGGCGCGATACAGAGATATTTTCGAGGGAAGGAGAATTATCTTGAGAAAACATGCTGTTAGCTCATTCGGGCGGTTCAGCCTTGGCGCTGACGATGTTTTTCTTTGCCCGCTCTACCCCGGCGATAATCTCGTTCGCCTTGTTTCGAATGCTTTCAGCCGCTTGGATGAGTGCTTGGGCGTCGTAGTCTTGGAAGTTCACCTTGAACGCTTCGACTCGCACCCGATCCCGCTCGTTGAACTCCCGCTCGCGCGCGCGCCCTAATTTCCAACCTATCAAACCGCCGAAAATGGCAATCAGAACGCCTATTACGGATTGAATGATTGTTTCCGTTTCCATCTTTTGCCCCTCTCGACCAAAATTGACGTTATTCAAGCGGGAACCGCCTCTCAAGTAGGCGGGATCTTAGCAGTCAGTCGCCGCCAGCTATGATTATCCAGGTCATGGTCTGGAAGCCCTAATGAATTGAAACATTAGCGATCGCGACCGCAGCGGTCCGCAACGGGCTCCAAGGCCTCTCATACGGCCGCAGATAACCGCACCCGGCCGCAACGCGCCGTATTGGGATGCAATGGGCCGCATCGGGCCACAACGCGTCCCCGGAAATCCCCAATTTTCCCTGGTGACTGTTTTTGGTCCGTGAGCCGATGATCGCGTCCGAGGGAGCGAGCGCGCTCCTGACGGACGAAGATCATGACGCCGACCAAAATTCTTATCGGACAGGCGATCCTTGTCATCCTGATCATCATGGCGGCGATGGCGGCGGCGACCCAGTTTGTCGCAGCCTCGTTTGGTTTTGATCGCGCGCTCGGGGAACCCTGGTTCGTGCTCGGCGCCATGCCCGTCTATTACCCGTGGCGGCTCTTCGAATGGTGGTTTGCGTATGAAGCCTATGCGCCCGACATCTTCATGCGCGGGGGCGCCATCGCGGCCTCGGGCGGGATGCTCGGCGCGGCGGCGGCGATCGCCGGCTCTCTGTGGCGCGCGAGGGCGAGCCGCAATGTCACGACCTACGGTTCGGCGCGCTGGGCGCGGGCGCGCGATATCGCGGCGGCAGGCCTCTTCCGCGAAGACGGCGTCTTTCTCGGGCGCTGGCGCGGGCGCTATCTGCGCCATGACGGGCCCGACCATGTGATGGCCTTCGCGCCGACGCGCTCCGGCAAAGGCGTCGGGCTCGTCGTGCCGACGCTTCTCTCCTGGACGGAGAGCGCCGTCATTCACGACATCAAGGGCGAGAACTGGCGCCTCACCTCGGGCTGGCGCTCGAAGTTCTCGCATTGCCTGTTGTTCGATCCGACGGATCTCTCCTCCGCGCGCTACAACCCGCTCCTCGAAGTCCGGAAGGGCGTCCGCGAGGTTCGCGACGTCCAGAACATCGCCGACATCCTCGTCGATCCCGAAGGTTCGCTCGAACGGCGCACTCACTGGGAAAAGACCGGTCACGCCCTCCTTGTCGGCGTCATCCTCCATGTCCTCTACGCCGAGAAGGAGAAGACGCTGGCGCGGGTCGCGGCCTTCCTGTCGGACCCGTCGCGGACCTTCGAGCGCTCCCTCTCGATCATGATGTCGACCAATCATCTGGGGTCCGAGGATGCGCCAAAGGTCCATCCCGTGGTCGCGCAGGCCGCGCGCGAGTTGCTCAACAAATCTGACAATGAACGCTCAGGGGTTCTCTCGACGGCGATGAGCTTCCTCGGGCTCTATCGCGATCCGACCATCGCGGCGGTCACCAGCGCCTGCGACTGGCGGATCGACGATCTCGTCCATGCGGAAAGTCCCGTCTCTCTTTATCTCGTCGTGCCGCCCTCCGACATCTCGCTGACGAAGCCGCTCGTGCGCCTGATCCTCAACCAGATCGGCCGGCGGCTGACTGAAGAGCTCGAGAGCGCTTCGGGTTCCAAGCGCCACAAGCTCCTGATGATGCTCGACGAGTTCCCGGCGCTCGGGCGACTTGATTTCTTCGAGTCGGCGCTCGCCTTCATGGCCGGCTATGGCGTCCGCGCCTATCTCATCGCGCAATCGTTGAACCAGATCGAAAAGGCCTATGGCCCCAACAACTCGATCCTCGACAATTGCCATGTGCGCGTCGCCTTCGCGGCGAATGACGAGCGCACCGCGAAACGCATCTCTGACGCGCTCGGGACGGCGACGGAGTTAAGGGCGCAACGCAATTACGCCGGCCATCGCCTCGCGCCCTGGCTTGCCCATGTCATGGTCTCGCGCCAGGAGACGGCGCGTCCGCTCCTGACGCCCGGCGAGGTGATGCAATTGCCGGGCGATGAGGCGATCGCGCTCATCGCCGGTGTGGCCCCGATCCGCGCGAAGAAGCTCCGCTATTATCGCGACCGGAATTTCATCGCGCGGCGCCTGCCGCCGCTGGCGCTTGATGGGCGTGACGGCGTCTATCCGGACGCGCCGCCGGCGCGCGCCGATGACTGGTCGGGCCGCGTCGCGTCCCCCGACCGGCGGCTCGACCAGCCCTGGTTCGATCTCGTCGCGTCCCCCGAGTCGGCGAGCGAGGGCGGCCTCGCGCAGGCGCCGGGCTTCGAGCCGGTGAAGCCGGCGCGCGCTTCGGCCGAGCACGACGAGACGCCGCAAAGCGATGACGCGGACGATCTCGCCGCCGCGCGGCAAACGAAAGCGCTCGCGCGCGAGGCGGCGCGGCGCGCCGTCGCCATCGACCAGAGCCTGCCGAGCTTTCTCCCCGGGATCTGACATCATGGCGAAACCGCGCATCAACATCCACGTCACCCCGGAAGCCGGCGCGCTCCTCGCGCGCGCCGTCGCCGGCGGCGCCGCCAGCAAGGCGGCGATCGTCGATGCGGCGCTGAAGCAATTCCTCGATACGAAATCGGATGAGCGCGTGCTGACGCGCATCGCGCACCGCCTCGACAAACTGACGCGCGCGATGGAACGCCTGGCGGACGAAGGGATCGCGCAATCCGAAACCCTCGCGCTCTTCGTCCTCTATTATCTCTCGGTGACGCCGCCGGTGCCGGAATCTTCGCGCGCCGGCGCCGAACTCGTCGGTCGCAAGCGCTTTGAGCATTTCACGCGCGAAGTCGGTGCAAGGCTCGCCGGCAAGGCGCGCTATTCGGACGCGCTCCTCGCCGCGATCGATCTCGTCCGCCCATCCGCCGACGACGACAATGAGGAGCGCGCGGCATGAAGCGGCCCGACGCCTCCGAAACCGCGCTCCGGCGCAGCGCCATGCTGATGACGGCTTTCGGCCCCGTGATCGGCGCGGCGCTCGCCGACGATGAGGTCATCGAGATTCTCGGCAATCCCGATGGCGGGCTCTGGATCGAACGACAGGGCGCAGGCCTTGCCGCGGCGCCCACGCGCCTCAGACCCGGCGATGTCGAACGCATCATCCGCCTCGTCGCGAGCGAAGTGAATCTCACTTGCGACCGCGATCATCCGATCGTCTCGGCCGAACTTCCGACCGGCGAGCGCTTCGAAGGCCTGTTGCCGCCGGTCGCCCTAGCGCCCTGTTTCGCGATCCGCAAACACGCTTCGCGCGCCTTCAGTCTCGCCGATTATGTCGATGCGGGCGCGATGAGCGGCGCCGACGCGCTGGTTCTGAAATCCGCGATCGCGCGCCGCCACAACATCCTGATCGCCGGCGCCGCCTCGTCGGGCAAGACGACGCTCGCCAACGCGCTCCTCGCCGAGATCGTGGCGACGGACGATCGCCTCGTCATCCTCGAAGACACGCGGGAACTCAGCGCCAAGGCGCCCAATATGGTGGCGCTCCGCACTTCGCCCAATGTCCCGCTCGAACGCCTCGTGCGGTCGACGCTGCGCCTGCGGCCCGATCGCATCATCATCGGCGAGGTGCGGGGCGGCGAGGCGCTCGACCTCCTCAAGGCCTGGAACACCGGCCATCCGGGCGGCGTCGCGACGGTGCATGCCAATTCCGCAAGCTCAGCGCTGACGCGGCTCGAACAGCTGATCGCGGAGCGGACGCGCGAGGTCCCCCAGGAGCTCATCGCCGAGGCGATCGATCTCGTCGTCTTCATGAAACGGGGCGCAACAGGCCGGCGCGTTGAGGACATCCTCCGCGTCGAGGGCCTCGGCCCTGAAGGCTACCGGCTCATGAGGCCCGCATCGCCCGATCTCGTCATCGTCAAGGAAGGAACCACGCCATGACTCTCGCCGGACTCCACCGTCATCTCATCATCATCGGGCTTCTTGCGCTCGGCATGTTGATATTTGCCTCGCCCGCTCATGCGGCGGGCTCCGGCATGCCCTGGGAGGCGCCTTTGACCGCGATCCTCGCCTCGATTGAGGGGCCGGTCGCGCGCATCGTCGCCGTCATCATCATTATCATCACCGGTCTTTCGCTCGCCTTCGGCGACACCTCCGGCGGCTTCCGGCGCCTCATCCAGATCGTCTTCGGTCTTTCCGTCGCCTTCGCCGCGACGAGCTTCTTCCTCGCCTTCTTCTCCTTCGGCGGCGGCGCCCTGATCTGAGATTGATCTGAGGACAGACCACCATGACCGACGGCTATCGCATCCCCATCCACCGGAGCCTCACCGAGCCGATCCTGCTCGCCGGCGCGCCGCGCGGGATCGCCATCCTCAACGGCACGATCGCCGCGGCCGTCGGGCTCGGGCTCCGCTTATGGGTCGCAGGCGTCCTCCTCTTTCTCCTCGGCCATGCGCTCGCGTCCTTCGCCGCCAGGAAAGACCTGCGCTTTCTCGAAGCGGGCGTCCGGCATCTGAAACACAAGGCGTATCTCTCATGCTGAACCTCCGCGAATATCAGACGCGCCCCAAACGCCTCGCGGACTATCTCCCCTGGGCGATGCTCGCCGCGCCGGGCATTGTCCTCAACAAGGACGGGAGCTTCCAGCGCACCATAAGCTATCGCGGGCCGGACCAGATGAGCGCCGGCGACGAAGAGCTCGTCGCCTTCACCGCGCGCGTCAACAATGTGCTGAAGCGCTTCGGCTCCGGCTGGGCGCTCTTCTTCGACAGCGCGCGGGTATCCGCGTCGGATTATCCGGCCTCGGACTTCCCGAACGCCGCCGCCTTTCTCGTCGATGAGGAGCGCCGCGCCGATTTCGAGGCGAAGGGCCGACGCTTCGAAAGCCTCTATCATCTGACTTTCGCCTGGCTGCCGCCGACGGATCGTTCCTCGAAAGGCGAAGCTATGTTTCTCAAGCGCGAGGAAGGCCCGCGCGCGCCGTCCTGGCGCGATCATCTGGGCCGCTTCCGCCTCGAAACCGATCGCGCGATCGGGCTTTTGGCGTCACTCCTCCCGCATTGCGCGGCGCTTGACGATGCGGAGACGCTTTCGTTCCTCCATGCCTCTATCTCGACGAAGCGCCATGGCGTCGCCGTGCCGGCGACGCCGATCTTTCTCGACGCGCTCCTCGCCGATTCGGCCCTGTCGGGCGGGCTCGAGCCGATGCTCGGCGACCAGCATCTCCGCATCGTCAGCGTCAACGGCCTGCCGCCGGCGAGCGAGCCGGGGTTCCTCGATGACTTGAATCGCCTGGGGTTTGCCTATCGCTGGACCTCGCGCTTCATCGCCCTCGACAAGGGGGCCGCGACCCGCGAGCTCACCAAGCTCCGCCGGCAATGGTTCGCGAAGCGCAAATCCATCGCCGCGATCCTGAAAGAGACGCTCTTCAACGAACAGAGCGTCCTTCTCGACGCCGACGCCGACAACAAGGCCGCCGACGCCGACGCGGCGCTGCAGGAACTCGGCAGCGATGATATCGCTTTCGGCTATTTCACGGCGAGCGTTGTCGTTTCCGACGAGAACGCAGCGACCGCCGACGCCATGGCGAAGGAGATCGAGCGCGTCATTTCAGGGCGCGGCTTCGTCGCGATCCGCGAAAGCGTCAACGCCGTCGACGCCTGGCTCGGAAGTCTACCCGGCCAGCTCTACGCCAATATCCGCCAGCCGCTGATCCACACGCTGAATCTTGCCCATCTCGCGCCGCTGTCGTCGGTCTGGGCGGGTCCTCCGTGGAACGATCATCTCGGCGGGCCGCCGCTTCTCCTCGCGACCACGGAAGAGACGACGCCTTTCCGCCTCTCGACCCATGTCGGCGATGTCGGCCATGCGATCATTGTCGGCCCGACCGGCGCCGGAAAATCCGTGCTCCTCGCGTTGATGGCTTTGCAGTTCCAGCGCTATGCGGGCGCGCAGATCTTCGCTTTCGACAAGGGGAGGTCGCTCCGCGCCGCCATCCTCGCGCAAGGCGGCGCCTTTCATGATCTGGGGGACGCCTGCGGCCC
The DNA here is from genome assembly GCA_964578685.1 of uncultured Caulobacterales bacterium. Lineage (GTDB taxonomy): Bacteria > Pseudomonadota > Alphaproteobacteria > Caulobacterales > Parvularculaceae > Amphiplicatus. The sequence goes on along the minus strand of CAZOEB010000033.1, from coordinate 8,721 downwards.
CGTCTTCCAGCCGCTTGCGCAGATCGATGAAGAGGGGGCCCGCGCCCGCGCCGCGTTCTGGCTCTTGGGGATTCTCGCGCAGGAAGGCGTGACGCCGGACCCGTCGATCCGCGACGCGCTGTGGTCGGCGCTCGGCAATCTCGCCGAGGCGCCTCTGAAAGAACGTACACTGACGGGTCTGACGCTCCTCCTGCAGCGCGCCGATCTTCGCGACGCCCTCAAACCCTTCACGCTCGATGGGGCGCATGGGCGCCTCTTCGACGCGGACGAGGAGACGCTCGCGCTTTCCGATATCTGCGGCTTCGAGATGGAGACCCTGATGCGGCGCGAGGCGGCGATCGCGCCGGCGCTCCGGCATCTCTTCGACCGGCTCGAGAGCCGCTTCGATGGTCGGCCGACCCTTCTCCTCATCGACGAGGCCTGGATTTTTCTCGATCATCCGCTGTTCGCCGCGCAATTGCGCGACTGGCTGAAGACCTTGCGCAAGAAGAACGTCTCGGTCGTCTTCGCGACGCAGTCGCTCGCTGATATCGCGGGTTCCCCGATCGCGCCGGCGATCATCGAGAGCTGTCCCTCGCGCATCTTCCTCGCCAATGATCGCGCGTTGGAAGCCGGCATTCGCCCGGCCTATGAAGCCTTCGGGCTCAGCGCGCGCCAGATCGAGCTCATCGCGACGGCGAGCCCCAAGCGCCATTATTATTACCAGTCGGCCGCCGGGAACCGGCTGTTCGATCTGACCCTCGGTCCGATCGCGCTCGCCTTGTGCGGCGCCGCCGATCCCGAGACCCAGAAGCTCATCGACCGGATTCTCATCGAGGCGCCCGACGACTTCGCGGCGGCGTTTCTCGACGCCAGAGGCCTCGCCTGGGCCGGCGACCTCCTGCGCGCGCGCCGCGCGCCTTTCCCTGCAGCAGAAGGAGATTTCCGATGCGCCGCCGAATGAAGAACCGATTCCTCTTGCTTGCCTCGTCCCTTGCGCTTGCAGTCAGCATTCCGCGCGCCGCCGAGGCGCAGTTCTTCGGCGGCATCGTCTACGACCCCTCGAATTACGCGCAGAACCTCCTGACCGCCGTCAGGACGCTGCAGATGATCAACAATCAGGTGAAGCAGCTGACCAATGAAGCGCAGATGATCGTCAACCAGGTGAAGGACCTCACCAGCCTTCCCTATACGGCGCGCGCGGCGCTGAATGCCCGCCTTTCCGAAATCGACGCGCTCATCAAGTCAGCCAAAAGCCTCGCCTATGACGTCGCCGCGATCGATGCGGCGTTCAAATCGCTTTACCCCGAGGACTACGCCGCCTTCTCGAACGCCGCCATGGCGACGGACGCGAGGCTGCACTGGAGGCAAGCCTCGCGCGCCCTCCACGACGCCGTCCTCATGCAGGCGAAGATCACCGAGACGATCGCCGCCGATCTCGGCACGCTCGACGAAATCGTCACCCAAAGCGAAAACGCCATTGGCGATCTGCAGGTTTCTCAGGCGGCGAACCAGCTCCTCGCACTGCAGGCCAAGCAATCGATGCAGACGGCCGAACTCCTCGCCGTCAACGCCCGCGCCGACGCGCTCGACCGCGCACGCCAATTGCAGATGGAGGAACGCGCCAGGGTCCTGCGCGCGCGCTTCCTCGGCGACGGGGTCATCTATCCATGAAGCGTAAGTTGCACCCGAGCGAAGCGAGGCAAGGGCGCCGGTCCATTCCTTTGGCCGCCGGCCGGTCAGGCCGCCCCGGATCTCAAATGAACTTGGGAGGCGAAAGGCCGAAGGCCTTTCTGCCGCGAGCGAGATAGACCCATGGGCAGCCTCGGCGTCATCGACAGCTTCACCGCAACCTTCGTCAGTTACATCGATAGCGGGTTCGGGCTTCTCGCCGGCGATGTCGGCTTTCTGACCGCCATCCTCATCGGCATCGACATCGTCCTCGCCGGGCTCTTCTGGTCGATGAATGGGGTCGACAATGTCATCGGCCAGTTCGTCAAGAAGGTGCTCTATGTCGGGGCCTTCGCCTTCATCCTCAACAATTTCGCGCTGCTCGCCAACATCATCTTCGCAAGCTTTGCCGGGCTCGGGCTTGTCGCGACGGGAACGACGCTGACCGCCGCCGACCTGATGAAGCCGGGCTTTGTCGCCAATGCCGGCTATACGGCCGCCTATCCGCTCCTTGAAGAGGCGAACGGCCTTCTCGGCTTCCCGAGTTTCTTCGATAATTTTGTGACCATCGCGATCATCATTCTCGCCTGGCTGATCGTCCTCTTCGCCTTCTTCATCCTCGCGATCCAGCTCTTCGTCACCATCATCGAGTTCAAGCTGACCACTCTAGCGGGCTTCGTGCTTGTTCCCTTCGCGCTCTGGAACAAGACATCGTTCCTCGCCGAACGCGTCCTCGGCAATGTCGTCTCGTCGGGCATCAAGCTGATGGTGCTCGCCATCATCGTCGGCATCGGCTCGACGATATTCTCGACCATTACGTCGGCCTTCACGCCGGGCGCGATCACGCTCGAGGACGCCGCGGCCACCATGCTCGCGGCGCTCTCGATGCTGGCGCTTGGCGTCTTCGGCCCCGGCATCGCCGCGGGGCTAGTCTCGGGCGCGCCGCAACTGGGCGCCGGGGCGGCGGTCGCCACCGTCGCCGGAACCGGCGCCGTGCTTGCGGGCGGCGCGATGCTGGCGAGCGGCGGCGCACGCGCCGCGGCGTCGGCGGGCGCTTCCGCCGTGCGATCGGGCGCCGCGATGGCGGGCGGCGCGAACGCGGCCTTCACGCTCGCCCGCGCGGCTTCAGGCGCGTCGGGATGGCGCGGCGCGGCGGCTGGCGCTGGCGGCGTCGCCGAGGCCGGCATCGCCGGCGCGGCTCGCAGCGTCCGTTCCTCCGTCTCAAGAGCATTCGGCAATCCGGGCGAAGCGTTCCGCGCCGGCGAACGCGCGGCCTTCATCGCGACCGGCGGAAAACTTTCGTCTGGCGCGTCAACCGCCACGAGCGGCGGGCTCAGTGCAGCGGCGCCTGACTGGGCGCAGCGGCTCCGCCGCGAGCAGGCGCTCCACGGCGCCGGCCTCACCGCAACGCATGTGATCGCCTCCGGCGATCGCGGCGGCGCCGGCGAAGGCCCGCGCCTCCACCAGAGTGAGGAGTAAAAAATGTTCCGCCGCGCAAGCGTTCATTATGGCGAAGCCCCGGTCCCCGAAACGCCTTATGCGCGCGCCGGCGCCGAATGGGACGCGCGCATCGGCTCGGCGCGGGCGCAAGCCGCGAACTGGCGGCTCGCCGCCTTCGGCGCAATTCTCGTTGCCGGCGCGGCCGTCGGCGGTCTCCTCTTGCGATCAACGCAATCCATCGTCACGCCCTATGTCGTCGAGATCGACGGCACGGGCGCCGCACGCGCCATCGGCCCGGCGACCGCCGCCTGGACTCCCTCCGACGCGATCATTGCGCAGGCGCTGGGACAGTTCATCCGCGACGTGCGTTCAGTCTCGATCGATCCCGTCATCGTCCGCCAGAACTGGCTCCGCGCTTACGATCACGCGACGGACCGCGGCGCGATGGCGCTCAACGATTATGCGCGCGACCAGGACCCCTTCGCAGAGATCGGGCGGCGCAGCGTCGCCGTCGAGATCGCGAGCGTCGTGCGCGCCTCGGCTGATTCCTTCGAGCTGCGCTGGACCGAGAAGACCTATCAGAACGGCCAGTTCGAAAAGGCCGAACGCTACACCGCCCATCTCACCATCGTGCTCTCGCCGCCGAAGACGGCAGAGGCGCTGCACAAGAATCCGCTCGGTCTCTACGTCCACGGCGTCAACTGGTCGAAGGACCTTTCCCCCGGAGAACGCTCATGAAGAAGATCTTCGCGTCATTGGCGGCGCTCGCCGCCCCGGCCTGCGCGACGACAGCGCCAGAGATCGCCCCTGGACCTACGCGCGCCGCCAGCCCCGCAAAAATCGTCGCCTTTGATGCGCCACCGTTGCGCGAGATTGTCGAAACGCCGACGCCCTGGCCCTTGCCGGGACAATTGCAGACGCTCGAGGGCGAAACGCCGGCGCCGAGCCTCAAACCCTTTGAGCGCATCGACCGGGCGAATGAACGCGCGAAAATCGAACCCGACGCCGACCGGTTCCTCAACGCCGTGCAGGTCTATCCTTTCATGGAAGGCGCGCTCTATCAGCTTTACGCCGCGCCCGAACAGGTGACCGATATCGCGCTCGAACCCGGCGAGCGGCTTCATTCGGTCTCCGCCGGCGACACCGTGCGCTGGATCGTCGGCGAAACGTCGAGCGGCACGAAAGGGGGCGAGCGCCCGCATATTCTGGTGAAGCCCGTCGGGCCCAACCTCAAGACCAATCTCGTCATCGCGACCGACCGGCGCGCCTATCACCTCGACATGCGTTCCTTCCGCGACACCTATATGGCGGCGATCTCCTGGACCTACCCGGAGGATGCGCTCGTCAAACGCCGCGCCGACAATGCGGAGAGCGCGCGGCGCGCCGAAGCGAGCATCGCCGCCGGGCTCGATCTCGGCGATCTGAAGTTCCGGTACCGGATCGACGGCGACCGGCCGGACTGGCGCCCGGTGCGCGCCTTCGATGACGGGCGGCAGGTCTTCATCCAGTTCCCCGAGACGATCGCGCAAGGCGAGGCGCCGCCGCTCTTCATCACCGGCGCCGGCGGCGCGCCTGAAATCGTCAATTACCGCATGCGCGGGAATTACTATGTCGTCGACCGGCTGTTCACCGCCGCCGAACTCCGGCTCGGCGGCAGGAAACAGGCGATCGTCCGCATCACGCGCACCGACCGAGACGGACGGAGCTGAGATGGACGCGCGCAAGGATCCGCCCGAGGCGTTGAGGCTGCGCGGCAGGCCGCGCGGCGTGACGCGCCTCAACCGCACGGCGCTGATGATCGCCGCCGGCGGGGCGGCGCTCCTTCTCTTCGGCGCGATGAGCGTCGCCTTGAAGCCCCCACGCGTCGCCGGCGAGGCGGACCGGAAAGAGCTCTACAACACCGAGACCAAGCCGGTCGCCGAAGGCCTCGACGCCCTCCCGAAATCCTACGCCGACGCCGCCCCAAAACTCGGGCGCCCGCTTCCCGGCGATCTCGGCGCCGCGATCCTGCGCGCCGAGGAGGCGCAGGACGCGCTCGGCTATCTCGACACGGAGGATTTTGCGGCGCTGTCGCCGACGCCCTTCCGGAATTCGCCCGAAGCCGACGCCGCGCGCGAAGCGGCGCTGAAAGAGGCGCAGACCGCCGCCGCCGCGCGCGAGGGCGGCGTGTTCTTTCAGCTGCGGTCGAATGCTGCCGCGAGACCAGTCGAACCCGTCAACGCAATAGCCGCATCGGCGAACGCCCCGTTCGATCTCGGCGTCGGCCCTCAGCGCACACCCTTCGGCGCCGAGCGCGCCGACGATCCGAACCGCCAGATCCGCAAGCTCGACTTTCTGAACGAGCGCGCCAGCGTGACCGACAATCCGCATCGGCTCGAGGATCCGCTGACGCCGTTTGAGCTGATGGCGGGGACCGTCATCCCGGCGAGCCTCATCACGGGTGTGAATTCCGATCTGCCGGGAACCGTAATCGCGCAGGTGACGGAGAACGTCTACGACACTGTCACCGGGAACTATGTGCTGATCCCGCAAGGCGCGAAGCTCATCGGCCGCTATGACAGCGTCATCGCCTTCGGCCAGTCCCGCGCTTTGCTGGTTTGGTCGCGCATCATCTATCCCGACGGCGCCTCGATCGAGATCGACAACATGCCAGCGAGCGATGTCGCTGGCTTTGCGGGCCTCGCCGACAAGGTCGACTTTCACACGTTTCGTCTGCTGAAAGGCGTCGTGCTCTCGACGCTGCTCGGGGTCGGGACCGAACTTTCTTTTGACGACAGCGAAAGCGATCTCGTCGAGGCCTTACGCGAGAGCGCGCAATCATCCGCCAACCAGGCCGGCCAGCGCATCGTCCAGCGCAACCTCGACATCCAGCCGACCATCCGCATCCGGCCCGGCTGGCCGCTCCGCATCCTGGTGCACAAGGATCTGGTCCTGCGGCCCTTCACCGCAAAGGAGGCGTCCCCGTGAGCCTCAAGATCGGTCCCGTCGCCACTCGCGCGCCCCAAAAGCTCACGATCGCGCTTGCGCCCGATATCCATGACGCGCTCGCCGATTATGCGCGGCTTCATGCGAAAGAATTCGGGCGCAACATCGCGCTCGCCGAGCTCGCCGCGCTGATGATCGAGCGCTTCCTCCAGTCCGACGCCGGCTTCCGGCGCGCCCGCAAGACATTGACCCGCTCCAGCAGCAGCAAAGGAGAGACCCCATGACCATCATCGGCACGTTCTCGAAGAACGCGGACGGCTACGCCGGCACCATCCGTACCATGACGATCAATGTGAAAGCCGCGCTAGTAGCCCACGACAAGAACGGAAACGCCAAGGCGCCGGACTTCAAGCTGATGATCGGCGACAAGGAGTTCGGGGCGGCGTGGCGCGCTGTCGCCAAGGGCGAGGGCGGCAAGCCGTTCCTGCGCGTCGAACTCGACGATCCGAGCTTCGCGGCGCCGATCCGCGCGGCGTTATTCGAGAACGGCGAGGAAGGGAAGGGAGCTTTGGTATGGAACAGACCATGATATCAGTAACAGAAATCGCTAGGACGACGCCGCCGGAGATTGCATCGACGCGGCTGCTGCGGCTCCGCGAGGTTTGCAGAATGGTTGGGTTTGGGAAGTCGACGATTTACAAATACATGAACGACTCCCTGCGTCCGTTCCCGAAGCCGCTCAAGATTGGAGTGTCTTCGCGGTGGGCCGAGGCCGATATATTCTCCTGGGTCGAGATGCTCAGAACTTTGGACGAGGATGAACGCAGGGCAATGCCGCCGCCGTTACCAAAGTCACGCGACTGAGGTGGCGTGGACTTTGACGACGATCGTGCAGGTCCGTTACGGTTCACGCCATCGGCTCAGGCTTTTCAGGTAGCGACGCCTGCCGTCAGCAAAGACTCTGGCTTCGCGACAAATTTCCTGAACGGCCACCCTCCGACATCGCTCTGAGGAGATCAA
>CAZOEB010000033.1:0-1676 GCA_964578685.1 uncultured Caulobacterales bacterium | reverse complement strand
AACGCCCACGTGAAGCGCCCGGAGACGAGGAGACAGATCCATCCGTTTTCGGATCGCTCATGGTGTTTAGCGCAAGGCTTAGGGCATGGAGCCCGGCAGCCCGCTGCAACTGATATGATGAATCGAGCGCCCCTTCTTACGTCTTTGGCACATCGCGGCGCGCTCCCCCATCTTGTTGAGCTGCGACTGCAAGCGCGCGTGGATCCCAACTATAAGCGGAGTCGAGCCGTATCGGCCGCAGTCTTGAGCCTCAAGGAAATTGGGCCTGATGTTCTTATGTTGGGGTCGATCCGTCGTTGTATGCCCGGCATTATCGCCAGCGCTTGTCTTTTGAAACATACTCGCCGCGAGGTTTGTTTGGTCGTGGAGAATTAAACGCGGGGCGATACGACTGGGTCGCTAGGCTTGATGCAGACGCCCGCCGGTGGGCTCTGGCAGTGACCCGCAGCGCTTGTAAATTTAGGCTGTCACCCCTTACCGCAGAACCATCGACGGCTTGGGCGCGGCAACAGCATCGGAATGACGTTATTCGACTGGTATCATAGATGGCATCGCTGAGTCAGGCGGCGACCTGCGTGAACGTCTTTTGCCGATGCCGATGGAGCCGGTAATTGCACGCCAAAGTTCGGCAGAATGACACACGAGAAGGAGCCGATCCGAACGCGAAATCTATTTCGCGAAATCTATTTATTGACGAGGGCGTCGCGATTCGCCGTCGTATTTATGCTGCCTTGTTTCAGTCGTCGACGGGTGACTCTTTCAAGCAAATCGCGACTGCTCTGCAAGCTCGCACGCGAACGGGGGCGTCCTGCGGTCTATCCCAGCGGGCTCTTAGCAAAGTGAAGTAGGGCGCGGCCGTTGCTGACCGCGCCCCCGGATCGTCGCCCTTGAACCCGCGAGTAATGTCAATACCAGACCGATTACCGTCCGGGAATTACCCTGCATCGACTGAATCCCGCTTCTTCAGTTCCAATGGCGCCCTAATGGGGGGAGACATCCGGTGACCGAAAATTCGCTTCGTCGGATCAAGAAACTGCAACCCTGCCATTTTGTCTCGCTCCCATGCGACTCGGGCTCGTTTGGCGACTCCCGAGGCCTCAAACTCCAAAGTAACGAGTTCTGGCAGTCCTTCTGCAGCGTCTTCAAATCTGACGCGAGCACCGCTTCTGCTGAGGTCGAGCACAACACAGCTGATCGCTGCGCCAGTCGCTAGCCGCAGACGCCCAAACCGATAGACCTTTTCTCGTGGTTCAGAGCGGTCCTCGCTTTTTTGTTTATGGGAGATTGGCGGAATAAAAGCCGACGCCGGTCGGGCCGCAATTGCGGCGAGGCGAGCTTCAATTTTAAAGACCGGTTCGGGCATTTCTCCAATCAACCCTATGAGAGCATCGAACAAGAGATACAACCATAGATGGTATTTATGATTAACCTGTTAACCGATAATTGCACCCCGAGATCGTCCATGCGCAGGTCGCATTCGCCCCTTGGCGAATTTCGCTTCTGTGGTCTTGGTGGCAATCTGATGGTGCATTTTTTAAAATCAGCTGTGGGCCTGCCTGTGGGCCTAAAAAATCCGGGAGTGGCAAAAAAATCTTTTAAAACAGACTGTTATGAAGATTTTCTGGCGGAGAGGAAGGGATTCGAACCCTCGATACCGTTTAACGGGTATACGCCCT